>JABSSB010000231.1 GCA_013214715.1 Paracoccaceae bacterium
ACAAACGGTCGTAGCCGCACTCAAAAAAGGAGCCACGCTCCATGGCTTTGCGCGATGCCAGAGGTTCGCCTTTGTCCAGATCGCACATACTTCTGTCCCGTTTTTAAAGGATCGCGTGGACCCGGCGTTCCATCTGATCTGCGTAGTCAAAACGCAGATATCAAAGGAACACCTGCAATGCTGATCAAAACACCCTTCTTTGCAAACGCCACGCGCGTCGTCACTCTCGCGCTGGCGATGGGCGCCGTTTGCGTCACCGCCGCCACCGCGGATGTGAAACTGAAATTTGACAAAAATGGCCGTGATGGCGTGCGCGTCGGCGGCGATCACGTCAAAGTCACGGCAGACGAAAATGGCTATGATGGCGTCAGCGTCGGCGGCAACAACGCCCGCGTTAAAATCGATGGCACCGGCGACGTCTGCACTCCAGCTATCATGCTGGATTCGCGAGATGGATCCCCAACCGGATTTGTGCAACAAAGCCTATGTGTCACTAATGTGTCACCTGGCAGAGCGCAATACCAATATAAGCCTTTGAAAATGAAAAGTATTTATGGATTGGCTGGCGACCCGACAAGGACTCGAACCCTGAACCTGCTGATTAGAAGTCAGCTGCTCTATCCAGTTGAGCTATCGGGCCGCACGCTTGTTCCTTAGCCTGCCACCGAAACAAGAGCAAACCCAAAGCCTCCGGGCATGACCAGAGGGGGTTCGGCATGCTACCACGGCAAAAACCAGCCCGGATCGAATAAACATGACCTATCTGCGCCACATGATGCGGCACCCTGTGCTCCATTTCATCTTGCTGGGGCTGGTGGTTTTTGTCTTGGATCGCGCAGTCAACCCTCCTGAAGGTCCAGACCGAACTGACCTGACAATCATTGTCTCTCAGGCCGATCAGGACAGCATCCGCGCCGGTTTTGTCGCGACATGGCAACGCCCACCCGATCGCGCAGAGCTCGACCAATTGATCGAGCAGCACATAAGACGTCAGGTGCTCATACGCACGGCGTTGGCCAGCGGGCTGGATGAGGAAGATCCAGCAATCGATCAACGGCTGCATCAGAAAATGGAGGCGCTGCTGCAAGCCAGCGTGGCGGCGCGCATCCCCGATGAGGCAGAGCTGGCCGCGTATCTGGCAACGCAGTCAGAGCGCTATCTAACCCCGGCACGGATCAGTTTCGAACACGTCTTTCTGGGCCGCGCCCCCGATCCTGTACGCGTCGCGCAAGTTCTCGCGGATCTTCGGGCCGGGCGCAGCCCTGCGCCTATGGCCATGCAGACCATGCTGCCTGCTCGGTATGACGAAGTGCCAGCGTCAGCCCTGTCGCGGCAATTTGGCAGCGCATTCGTCGCAGCCTTGCCGCAGGACAGGTCGGACTGGACCGGGCCAGTTGCGTCCGCGTTCGGAGTGCATGCGGTGCGCGTTGACATGGTCACGCCCGCACATGTGCCACCGCTTGAGGACATCCGCGATCGGGTTCTAAGCGACTGGCAGGCCGAAGAGGTGCAACGTTTGGCCAACGCGGCCTATCTTGAACTGCGCGACGGCTTTGACGTCTATGTCAGCGGGTCAGGCTCGTGACTGCAAGACAGATCATCCAATGTCTTTGTCTGGCATCTATTGCGGGGCTTTGGCTTGGCCTTGCCGGGATGGCGCGCGCGCATGCTTTGGATGAAGCGCTGATCGACATCTCGCCGCTCGGCCCGGAGCGCTGGATGGTGCATTGGGCGGTGCCGGATGCGCAGGGGCAGCCGATGGCTCTGACGCTGTCCTTGCCGCCGGGCTGCACCCCTGACACCGGCCCCGCACCGACTCGCCAAGCGGCATTTTGGGTGTCGCGCTGGAGCGTGGCCTGCCCGGACGGGATAGGCGGATTGCCCATCGGCATCGCCGGACTTGAGGTGGCGCAGACAGAGGCCACGCTGCGCTTTCACCTCGACAGCGCGCGGCGCGGCATCGCCCGGTTGAGACCAGACGCACCCCATTTTCTTTTACCGGCCCGACCAGAGCCGCTGACGCTTTTGCAAACCCATCTGGGTCTGGGTCTGACTTATGTGATGACCACGTGGAGCTATCTTGCCGCGCCAATCGCTCTGGCCCTGCTTATCGGGCCTGGCGCACCGTTGCTACAGGCCATGGCGGCGGGGCTTTTTGCACAGGCTCTGGTGATGTGGGGCGTGTTTTTAACCGGCTTGAGCCTGCCGCAAATCCCGACCCGAACGGTCCTGGCCTTATCCGTGATGTTTCTGGCGCTTGCGCTTTTACGTGGCCGCGACAGCTATGTGTGGCGGCGCTCCGGCACCGTCGCGTTCGGCATCGGTGCCTTATCCGGCCTGAGCTTTGCGGCAGACATTCAACATGGCGCAACTCCGTTGGAGAGTAGCGTTCATGCTATGTTGGGACTGACTTTGGGCGTGACTGCCGGACAAATCGCCTTTGGTCTCGCCGCTTTGATGCTCAGCTACGGCCTTGGGCTTATGCTGCGGCCTCGGCTCGTGGAGGCAACGACTGCCTATATATTGGGTGCTGTCGCGGCCTGCTGGGTGATCGACGGTCTGGCGCGCAGCGTCTTCGGGGCGACGTAGTCCGAGGGCCGGAAAGAGTCCAACGCCCAATCTCTGGGCGAAATGGATTGTGCGCTTGTGCGATACGCTCATTTGCGCATTAATCACTCTGAGTGACAAACACCAAAACGCAAAAGATTTGTCATCAGGGAGGACAACATGACAAAACTTTCTATCACCCGCCGTGCGGGTTTGGCTGCTGTTGCGGCCACGGCCATGGCCTTTGCCGCCCCGGTCTTTGCCGGTGGCCATCAGGTTGTGGACAGCATTCATTTCCTGATCCCCGGCGGCGCAGGCGGCGGCTGGGACGGCACCGCACGCGGCACCGGTGAGGCGCTGACCAATGCGGGCATCGTGGGCTCGGCCAGCTATGAAAACATGTCGGGCGGCGGCGGCGGTAAGGCCATCGGCTATCTGATCGAAAACGCCGAAAGCCAGCATGGCACGCTGATGGTGAATTCGACGCCCATCGTGATCCGCTCGCTGACCGGCGTCTTCCCGCATAACTTCCGCGACCTGACGCTGGTGGCTGGCACAATCGGGGATTATGCCGCGCTGGTGGTGGCAAAGGATAGCCCGATCAATTCCATGGACGATCTGCTGGCCGCGTATGACGCGGACCCGAACGCCACGGCGATTGGCGGTGGCTCGGTCCCCGGCGGAATGGACCATCTGGTCGCCGCGATGGTGATGGAAGCCGCAGGTAAGGACGCGTTGGGTGTGAAATACATCCCCTATGACGCGGGCGGCAAAGCGATGGCCGCACTGCTGTCAGGCGAAATCAGCGCCCTGTCGACCGGCTTTTCCGAAGCGGTGGCTCTGGCCGAAGCGGGTGAGGTGAAAATCATCGGCGTGACGTCGGATGAGCGTGTGGACACCTTTGACGACGCACCGACCATGAAGGAACAAGGCATCGACACAACCTTTGTCAACTGGCGTGGGTTCTTTGCGGCCCCCGGCCTGCCGGCCGAGCAGTTGGAAGCCTATCAGGCGGCGCTGACCAAGATGTATGAGACCGACGAGTGGGAAGCCGTGCGCGCCCGCAACGGTTGGGTCAACATCCACAATAATGGCGATGATTTCAAAGCCTTCCTGCAAGAGCAGGAACAGGTCATCGGCGATCTGATGAAGAAGCTCGGCTTCCTCTGATCCGCGATTTTCCTTGATATCCGCCTCCGGCCCGGTGCGGCCGGGGGCAAGCTGACCTCCGCCGAAAGGAGACCCCCATGGCGCTTGATCGCTGGATTGCCCTGATCATCCTGGGCCTGGCGCTGGCCTATGGCTATGCCGCGTTTTTCACGATGGACCAGTTGCTGCCGCCCTTCATGCAGCGCAATCCGATCTGGCCCAGCACCTTCCCCAAGGTTCTGGCCGTGCTCGCTGTTGCGACCTCGCTGATCATTTTGCTGGGGCTTGAGAAATCCGAAGGGGAGGCCAAGCCCGCCGATATCGATTACCGCCGTCTGGGCGATTACCATATTGGGCAGGCGCTGCTGCTTCTGGGGCTGATGGTGGTCTATGCG
Organism: Paracoccaceae bacterium; assembly: GCA_013214715.1. GTDB lineage: Bacteria > Pseudomonadota > Alphaproteobacteria > Rhodobacterales > Rhodobacteraceae > JABSSB01. Next base: position 4,092 of record JABSSB010000231.1, read on the forward strand.
CTGATGCTGCGCCCGGCGGGATTTTTGCTGTCGACCTTTGGCTTTTTGTGTATCGGCGCGATGCTGTTGGGTGAACGCAAGTTTCACATCCTGATCCCCGTGGCCGCGATTGCCACAGGCGCAGTCTGGTATCTGGTCGAAGGCGTGCTGGGCATTTTCCTGCGGCCTTTGCCGATTTTCATGTGAGAGGAGGCACCAATGCTTGAAGGATTGATGCTGGGCCTCTCGACGGCCTTTTCATTCACCAACCTGATGATGGTCATCGGAGGCTGCCTGATCGGCACCTTCATCGGGATGCTACCCGGCCTTGGGCCGATGTCGATCATCGCGATCATGATCCCGGTGGCGATCACGATTGGCGACCCGTCCGCCGCTCTGATCCTGTTGGCCGGGGTCTATTATGGCGCGATCTTTGGCGGCTCGACCTCATCGATCCTGTTGAACGCGCCGGGCGTGGCCGGGACGGTGGCGACCAGTTTCGACGGCTACCCGATGGCCCGCGCGGGCATGGCCGGCAAGGCGCTGACCATCGCGGCGATTGCCTCTTTCGCGGGCGGCACCTTAGGCGCGGTGCTGCTTATGATTTTTGCGCCGATGCTATCCTCGGTGGCGCTTTTGTTTCATTCGGCGGAGTATTTCGCGCTAATGGTGGTGGGACTATCGGCCATTGCCGCCTTTGCCGGGACGGGCAATGTGGCCAAGGCTATTTTGATGACCGTTCTGGGCCTGATCCTGGCCACGGTTGGTGAAGGTGCGCTGTTCAACATGCCGCGTTTCACGATGGGCATCATGGATCTACAAACGGGCTTCAGCTTTATCACGCTGGCCATGGCCATGTTCGCTCTGCCCGAGGCTCTGTTTCTGGTGATGAACCCAGCCCGCTCGGCCCAGTCGCAAGGCGATGGCGGGGCGATCAAGAACCTGCGGATCACCCGGACCGAGGCCCGCAAAATCGCCCCGGTGATCGGGAGGCAGTCTGTTCAGGGCTTTTTCATCGGCGTTCTGCCCGGCGCTGGCGCGACAATCGCGTCTTTCCTAGGCTATGCGGTGGAGCGCAACATCGCCACGAAAGAAGAGCAGGAAGAGTTCGGCAAAGGCTCCATCAAAGGGCTGGCCGCCCCGGAAAGCGCCAACAACGCGGCCTGCACGGGATCTTTCGTGCCGCTGCTGACG
>JABSSB010000232.1 GCA_013214715.1 Paracoccaceae bacterium
GGTTGGCGTGCAAATCGTCGACATGGATACAGTCAAGATGTCCTTCACTGTTGGCGGCGTTACGGACACGGTCACGGTCACCGGTGCTTATGTCGACGGCTACCTCGACACGATGTTTGACGGTAAGAACGCCGTGATCGACGACGGCGTACTGGTCGGCTTGAAAGCAGGCGCTTTCGCAGCCGACGACAACGTGTCCGAGAATGCGACGCTCATCGTGAACACCGTAGGTGCAGATGAGATAAAGTTTAATCTTGGCACCGAAACTAGAAACTTAGTCAGCGACATTCCCAAGGGTACGAACCTTGACCACCGTAATACTACGGATGACCTCACTGATCTGGTTCAAGCAGTGTTCAATCCGGACGGCGAAATCGTCAGTGATCGCGTCTCCGGCGAGCAAATCAACGAAGACACCGTCGTGATCTCCATCAACGGTCCCGATGGGGCTGTCGATACACTGACCCTGACGGGTGACTACATCGAGACCTTGCTGGTCTGACGCCCATTTCGCAGTGTTGCAAATCTGTTAAAAAAAGTCTTCAAGACCCGGGACATTCCCGGGTCTTTTTCGGTCTGGCGAAGGAAAGCGGCACACGAGTTTTCTAACCTTGGGTTTTTCGTGACCCTCCCCGCATTCATTTGAATGCTACGAAATTCCTGGAAAAAGCAGAAAACTATGTCGCGTCCACAAAACGAGTTGGGAAAATTCCACCTGAACACACTTGTGGAATGGCGGTCGCATTTCTCGGCCGAAGGCGATGAAGACGGAAACGTCATCGACAAGCGCGTCCAAGAGGGCCAGAAAACCGAAGACGGCGATCATGTCAGCCACACCGACCCGGCCAGCGGATTTGGCATCCAGATTGCTGCTGCAATGGGCGATGGCACGGGCAAGCTCGGCGGCAACGGCTTCCAGCGCGGCCATCTCGCATCAAAGATTGAACTCGGAACAGCGGAAACCGGACCGCATGCAGAAATCGTTGCGCTGGTGCAGATGGCCGTCGATTGCGCGCCTGGCCTGGCGATTGGTGCCGACACCGATAGTGAAAACAGCATTTTCTAGGTCGCAATTGGCGACACGGGCGGCAATATCGACTACGTCAAGCTGCAAGGTCAGCTGGCGGCCGATGTGTTCGCCGAACTCGAGAAGGCCGCCGAAGCCAAATCCGTTCACTCATCCACCTCGGCAATGGCACACAGAACGTCGATGTGACCTATGAAGATGGTAACATCAGACTGCTTAACAAACTGGTGGAATACCGTCCCTGGAAAGAGACTGGTGACGGCATCGATTTCGATGATTCCGATAGCGGATAACGCGATCCATATCGCGGCTTGGGGTGATGACGACGAGGTCACGAACAAGATCGAGCTTGGCCTGAAAGGCTTTGGCCCGAACGAAGACATCCTCAGCCCTGTGGACATGGCCATTGATGGCGCGCCCGGTCTTGCATGACGCAGCAACACCCGGCTCACCAGGGACATTCTCTCCATCGAGGTCACAGATGCCAACGGCAATACCGACGTTTTCAACCTGCAGGGTGACCTTGCAGCCAATAGTGTTGACAAGCTGTTCCCCGAAGCGGGCGACTTCTTCCTGTTCAATGATGCCGCGAACCGCGAGAATTCCAGCGACGATTTGATCGGTGCCACCGGGCAAACCAGCGTTCAGTTGAACAAGCGGGATAAGGTCGTCATCCTCGACAAGGACGAAGCTGTCAAAGTGAATGTCCGGAAAGAGGCCTCCACCGAAGAAGGGTCTGCCAATTCCAAAACCGAAGGCGACAAAGCGATCGTTCTGAAGACGATCTACACCTTCGGTGCAAACGATACGTTTCAGTTCGACAAGAAGCTGAAAGAGCAGCCTTTGTTCGAAACTGAGCTGTCAGACACAAGCTACGCCATCGTTCAAATCGGCGCAGCGGGCGGACGTGCGGACCAGATCGACGCTTTGGGTGCGGTGTCCGGCGACACCTCCGCTTGGGCACAAGTCGACAACGATTTGCACATCTTCATTGATGATGGTGGAGCAAGCAACGATATCGGCATCGGTCTGGTCGACTGTTTTGACATCGTTTGAGCTTCGCTCTGAAGCAACGATAAATCGCGGGAACAGCCGCCTTTGAGCGGCTTTTTCTGTGGCGCGTCATGGGCAGGCCGGCATGTTCGCCGCGGGCCACCCAGGTCTCGACATTCACCGAATTCATGGCCCTGCAGCCACTGGACGGCCCTGCCCTCCTTCCCTATATAATCGGTCCACAATAGGGACAGCCCGAGGACATGATGACCCAATCGCCCGAACCTCTTGAAGGGGCGCCGTTGATTGCGCCTTCGACCACCGACCATCCTTTGTTCGATCAGGTGGTCGAAGCCTGCCGATCTGTCTATGACCCGGAAATCCCCGTCAATATCTATGAACTTGGCCTGATTTACACGATTGATATCGACGGCGAAAACGCCGTGCGCGTGATCATGACGCTGACCGCGCCAGGCTGCCCCGTGGCCGGAGAGATGCCGGGCTGGGTGGCTGATGCGATCGAGCCCATTCCGGGGATCAAGCAGGTCGATGTCCAACTGACCTGGGAACCGCCCTGGGGCATGGAGATGATGTCGGACGAAGCCCGGCTGGAATTAGGTTTTATGTAAAGCCGCCTGCGCGCGGTATTTGTCAAGCAACCGTAACCGGTCGCCTCGCTTGCGGGTGATCCTCTTGAGCCACGCCGCCAGACCGCCTAGATTACACCCAAAGGAGAGTTCCATGTTCGGTATTCCAGGCAAACAGGCCGTCACCATGACCCCGCGCGCCTCGGCGCAGATCGTCAAGCTGATGCAGCGTGACGGCCATGAGGGCCTGCGCATCGGCGTCAAGAAGGGCGGCTGTGCGGGCATGGAATACACGATGGATTACGTGGCCGAAGTCGACCCGCATGACGAGGTCGTGGAGCAGGACGGCGCCCGCGTACTGATCGCGCCGATGGCGCAGATGTTCCTGTTCGGGACAGAGATTGATTATGAAACCGGCCTTCTGGAATCCGGGTTCAAGTTCAACAATCCCAATGTGGTCGAAGCCTGCGGCTGCGGCGAGTCGATCAAATTCGACCCGGTGGAAGATCTCGCGCGCCCCAAAGATGGTGTGCCACGCCTGTAAGCGTCAGGCCGATTTCAGCTTAAGATGCACATAGGTCTCTTCAAACCTGCGTGACAGATACTCCCCCGCCAATAGCGCCTCAGACCCTTCTGGAGCGATATTGCAGCTATAGGATGGGTTGAAGAAAAGCGGCACGCTGACGCGTTCCTGCGCAGTGCCGATCACGCGATGTGGCGTGGCGCGCACGGCCCCATCGCTCCACAGCGCGAACATTTCTCCGAAATTCACCACGAACTGCCCCGGTGGCACGGACAAAGGCTGCCAACCCTGCGCGGTGTCAACCTCCAACCCCGGCGCGCCATCGGTGGCCAGCAACGTGAGGCACCCATAATCCGTATGCGGCGCGATGCCGAAATCCGCAGCACCCGCCCAATCGGGTCGCGCGGGATAGAAATTGCCACGCAGGAGCGCCATGGGTGTGGCAAACGCGGTGTCAAACCGCGTCTCGTCCCCGCCGATCACCGCCGCCATGGCGCGCAAAAGGCGCATCGCCACGGCCATCGCGTCGCGCTGATAGGCTTCGATCACCGGGCGAAACCCGGGCAACGCCGCATCCGGCCACAGGTTCGGCGCATGAACCGTCGGCGCGATATCCGACAGCGGATGCCCGCTGCGCAATTCCACCCCACAATCAAAGACTTCCTTGTAGTCCGGATTGGCCTGCGGGTTCACCTGTTCGGACCCCGAAGCACCCCAGCCCCGATTGCCCCCGGTGCGCGCCATGTCGATGGCAGATTTCTGCGCCAGCGGCAGATGAAAAAAGGCGCGATAGGCTGCAAGAACCTCCTCTACCCGCTGCGTCGTCAGCCCGGTATTGTCGAGCACCAGAAATCCGGTTTCGCGCAACGCATTCTCCAGCGCAGAAAGCTCGGCCAGATTGCGGGCGTCCAAAGCGAAAAGATCAAGCGTCGGGATCATGGCAGGCGTGGTCCGGGATCAGATGGGTTGACGGAAAGGGATCGGCGCGGGATGTAAACCGACAGGAACAGAAGCACAAGCCGAGGGGAAAATCATGCGCCGCAAGCTCGCTGCAGGGAATTGGAAGATGAACGGGCTTGGCCCCGCTTTGGCAGAAATCGCCGATCTGCGGGCGAACCACCCTGCGCCAACGGTTGATCTGCTGATCTGCCCCCCCGCCACATTGCTGTCGCGCATGGCACAGGTTGCCGCCGGAACGGCGATGTCGTTGGGAGGGCAAACCTGCCACCCGGCCGATAGCGGCGCGCATACGGGCGAGATCTCGGCCTCGATGCTCGCGGATGCGGGCGCCAGCTATGTCATTCTGGGCCATTCCGAACGCCGCGCCGATCAGGGCGAAACTGATACCGATATTCGCGTCCGCGTCACCGCTGCGCTGTCTGCCGGGCTGACCCCCGTTGTCTGCGTGGGCGAGACCCTGGCCCAGCGTGAGGCCGGCAAGACTTTGGCGGTCGTGACCGACCAACTCACCGGCTCTCTTCCCGATGACACGCCGGGGCTGACCGTTGTGGCCTATGAGCCGGTCTGGGCCATCGGCACGGGCAAGGTGCCCACTCTGGATCAGATTGCCGAGGTGCATACGGCGCTGCGCAAGGCTCTCACCGATCGCTTTGGGACCACAGGCGATGAGATGCGGCTGCTTTACGGCGGCTCTGTCAAACCCGGCAACGCGGCCGAGATTTTTTCTGTCCCAGATGTCGACGGCGCGCTTGTTGGCGGCGCCAGCCTGACGGCACAGGATTTCTCTCCCATCATCGCGGCGCTGGAAACTGCTTAGGTTTCCGCCACACACAGCTCAAGAGCGCATAAATAGCTTGGCAGACATACCTGAGCAGTGAAACTGCTCGGGCCAGTCAAATGTGTCGAATATATAGACCGGCCTATGGTCCGAGTGGTCGCAACAGGGACGCAGGTGCTCTCTCTGATCAATTTTGGGCTTGGCTCTCCTGCAGTCTATTTCTTTTCCGAAGCGCGTGTCGAAAACGCAAGCTCGACCGGGTTCGCTTTGGCGACTGATGCTCTCTCGCTGCTGGGCATCTTCCCCGAAGAAGAAACCGCGAGCCTGTCCTTCGGCGGCAGCAATCT
>JABSSB010000233.1 GCA_013214715.1 Paracoccaceae bacterium
TCACTGAATGAGCATCCAGATTGTAGCACTTGGACAAAATCCGGTGATTTGATGCCATAGGTTTCGAAAGACAACTGGCGCCACGTCTTTGAGGGTGTGAGCCCGCAGTTTGCTGCGCAAACCGCTTTCGCCCACCGTCACTCAAAATGACCAGCTTTAACCGTCCATTTTGAGGGCTGAAATAAACGCCTCTTGCGGGATATCGACCCGCCCGAACTGGCGCATCTTCTTCTTGCCCGCTTTCTGCTTCTCCAGCAGCTTTTTCTTCCGCGTCGCGTCGCCGCCGTAGCATTTGGCCGTCACGTCCTTGCGCATGGCCGAGAGCGTCTCGCGCGCGATCACCTTGCCGCCGATGGCCGCCTGGATCGGGATTTTGAACATGTGGCGCGGGATCAGATCCTTGAGCTTTTCGACCATCGCGCGGCCGCGGCTTTCGGCCCGGTCGCGGTGGACCATGACCGACAGCGCGTCTACCGGCTCATCATTCACAAGGATCGACATTTTCACCAGATTGTCCGTCCGGTAGCCCGTCATCTGATAGTCAAAGCTGGCATAGCCTTTGGTGACCGATTTCAGCCGGTCGTAGAAATCAAACACCACCTCATTCAACGGCAGGTCATAGACCGCCATGGCCCGCGTCCCGGCATAGGTCAGGTCCTCCTGAATGCCGCGGCGGTCCTGACAGAGCTTCAGCACGTCGCCCAGATATTCATCCGGCACCATGATCGTGGCCTTGATGCGCGGCTCTTCCAGATGGTCGACATGGGTCAGGTCGGGCATGTCGGCGGGGTTGTGCAGCTCCATCATGGAGCCGTCTTTCATGTAGATGTGATAGACGACCGAGGGCGCAGTTGTGATCAGCTCGATATCATATTCCCGCTCGATCCGGTCGCGGATCACCTCAAGGTGCAGCAGGCCCAGAAAGCCGCAGCGGAAGCCAAAGCCCAGCGCGGCGGAGGTTTCCATTTCAAAGCTGAAGGAGGCATCGTTCAGCGCCAGTTTCTCGATCGCGTCGCGCAGATCTTCGAATTCGGCGCTGTCTACCGGGAAAAGGCCACAGAATACCACGGGGACCGAGGGCGCAAAGCCGGGCAAAGGCTCTTCGGCACCTTTGCGTTCATGGGTGATCGTGTCGCCCACGCGGGTGTCGCGCACCTGTTTGATCGAGGCGGTGATAAAGCCGATCTCACCCGGCCCCAATTCGGTGACGGTTTCCATTTCGGGGCGGAAGACGCCGATGCGGTCCACCGGGTAGACGGCATTGGTGGACATCATGCGGATGCGTTCGCCCTTTTTCAGCACGCCATCCATGACCCGGATCAAGACGACGACGCCCAGATAGGGGTCATACCAGCTGTCGACCAGCATCGCCTTGAGCGTGGCGTCGCGATTGCCTTCGGGCGATGGTAGGCGGGTCACGATGGCTTCGAGCGTTTCGTGGATGCCGATGCCGGTCTTGGCCGAGACCTGAATGGCATCGGTGGCGTCGATGCCGATCACGTCTTCGATCTGTTCGGCAACGCGGTCACAATCGGCCGCTGGCAGGTCGATCTTGTTCAGGACGGGCACGATCTCATGATCTGCCTCGATCGCCTGATAGACATTGGCGAGCGTCTGCGCCTCGACCCCCTGGGTGCTATCGACAACCAGCAACGAGCCTTCGACCGCGCGCATGGACCGCGAGACTTCATAGGCGAAATCGACATGGCCGGGCGTGTCGATGAGGTTGAGCACATAATCCTGCCCATCCTCGGCCGTGTAGTCGATACGGACGGTATTGGCCTTGATGGTGATACCGCGTTCGCGTTCGATATCCATGCTGTCGAGCAGCTGTTCCTTCATGTCGCGATCCTTCACCGTTCCGGTGCTTTGGATCAGCCGGTCGGCCAGGGTGGATTTGCCGTGGTCGATATGGGCGACGATGGAAAAATTGCGGATATGGCTGATATCGGTCATGGACCGCATATGTCGCTGTTTTTGGGTGTGGTCAAGACGTTGGACCGCGCCGCTAGATGCGGCGAATGCGCCTGCACATCGCCCGTTAGCAGATCGCTCATGTCGTGCTGGGGTGTGGGAACGGCATTCATGTGTCCGGTAGGGGTCAAACACTGTGTGCCAAAAGAACAACTATGGATGAAATCGGCAAGGTCGGGCGCATTCTGGGCACGCCCGGCGATGACCGGATCAGCGGGCCGATTTTTGGGCACCGGCTGGCCGATGACAGCACTACCTTTGTCGATTTCATTTTCGGTCAGGGCGGCAATGACACGCTGAAAGGTGGCGGAGACCGCGATATCCTTTTCGGCGGCAAGGGGGCGGATGGGTTTGTCTTTGCCTTTGATGCCGATCTCGACCGGATCAAGGATTTCGACGCCAATGGAAAGGACAAGGATCGGATCGATCTGACCGGCTATAACCTATCGTTGTTGCAGCAGGTCACGATGCGCGAAACCAAGCGCGACACCTTGCTGACGACGATTGAAACCGACCTTTTTGGGCCGAACCGGATCGGTGTCGACAACCAGACGGAAGACGCCGTGCGCGATCTGATCCTGATCTGAGCGCAACGCATATCGGCAAAAAATTGCCGACAGCAAATTCTGTCTTCCTGGGGCCAACAAAGATGGTGAATTCGTGCTAATTTCATGAAAAGTCAGCCGGGCAAACCGGCATTGTGGTTATGAGGTTCGAGCCATGCAAAAGCTTTTCGTGATCCTGAGCTGTGCCGTGATGCTGGGCATGTTTGCGCCGCAGGTGCAGGCCAATGCCGTTGAAGCCGCATGTCGGCAGACGGACCGGTCCTCGGCCACGGCCAGCATGTGCCGCTGTGTTGGACAGGTGGCCAGCCAAAAGCTGACCCGGTCTGATCAGCGCCGCGTTGCGAAATGGTTCAGCGACCCGCATCAGGCACAGGTCACGCGCCAATCGGACCGCCGCCGGGATGAGCAACTTTGGGCGCGTTACAAAGCGTTCGGAGAGGCCGCCGCGCGGGCCTGCGGCTGACCGTCAGGCCACCGCCATCGTGTCGAATTCATGGGTATAGGCGCTGAGGCTCGCCGCGCCGCCCGTATGCAAGAAAACGATCCGTTCTCCGTTGCGGAACTGGCCTTTGCGGGTCAGGTCAATCAGACCCGACGCCGCCTTGGCGGAATAGACCGGATCCAGCAGGATGGCGTCGGTCTGAGCAAACAGATCAATGGCTTCGTTGCTTTCATCCGTGGCCATGCCATAGCCCAGCCCGACATAGTCGCAATTGGCCGCGACATCCGCGCGCGCAATCAGGCCGGGTTTGCCAATGCGCTCAGCCGTGGCGCAGGCAAGGCGATAGACCGCCTCCTCCTGATGGTTGCGCGGCGCGTTGACGCCGATTCCCAGCACCTTGATCGGCGAGCCTGCCGCCCGCAGCCCCACCAGCAACCCCGCCTGTGTGCCCGCGCTGCCGGTGGCGTGGACGATGCAATCCACGGCGATCCCCTGCGCTTCGAACTGGGACAGCATTTCAAAGGCCGCCGTGACATAGCCCAGCGCGCCGGTCGGGTTCGACCCACCACCTGGGATGGAATAGACATTGCGCCCGACATCGCGCATCGCCTCGACAATCAGATCCAGTTCTTGCCGCATATCCAGCCCCGGGGGGCGGTGTTCGATCGTGGCGCCATGCAGCACATCGATCAGGATATTGCCGTTAAAGCGGTAATTTTCGTAATTGTAGCCGGTGCGATCTTCGAGGATGAGATGGCATTCCATGCCCAGCTTGGCGGCCGCGGCGGCGGTCTGGCGGGCATGGTTGGATTGCGTGGCGCCCTGGGTCACGACAATCTCGGCCCCCTGCGCCTGGGCTTCGGCCATCAAAAATTCCAGCTTGCGGGCTTTGTTGCCCCCGGTCGACAGGCCCGTGCAATCATCCCGCTTGATCCAGATCTCCGGCCCGTCCAGCGCCGCGCTGAGCCGGGGCATGGGCTCCAACGGCGTGGGCAGATGGGCCAGCGACAGCCGGGGAAAGGGGTCGATCATCTTGAACTCCTGCCAAAATCCTCGGCGCAAACTCGCCTGCTGCGCGCGTAAGCGCAAGGCCTCTTGACCCTGTGTCGCGGCTGTTGAAACAGTTTGCGCAGGGGAAGGACAACCGCATGTTCAAGGGTGTTACGCTCAGAGGTCTGGAAGTGTTCGAGGCGCTGGCCGCCTTCGGCTCGGTCGCGCAAGCGGCAGAGGTCACCGGGATGAGCCAACCGGCCGTCAGCCAGCAACTGCGCAATCTCGAAGCCGCGTTGGGGGTCGATCTGGTCGATCACAGCCGCCGCCCGATGCGGCTGACCCCGGCGGGCCGGGCTTTTCTGGCGCGGGCCGAAGCCGCGCTGGGCGCGCTGCGGCAGGGGTTGGGAGAGCTGTCGGTGATGGATCTGAGCCATCTTGATACGCTCTCCATCGGGCTGATCGATGATTTCGACAATGACCTGACCCCGCGCCTCGTGACGGAGCTGGCCGAAAGCCTTGTCAATTCACGCTTCAAGATGATCACCGCCCCGTCCCTACAAATTGTCGAAGAGGTTCAAAGCGGCGCGCTTCAGGTCGCCATCACCGCTTTGGGAGAGACCCGCCCGGATGGTGTGATCACCCTGCCACTTGCGCGCGATCCTTTTGTCATCGTGGCGCCGCGCGGCGTGGTGACGGATGCCGCGTCAGCGCTGGATGCTGTCGTCGCACTGCCCCTTCTACGCTACACGCCCGACCAGTTGATCGGCCAGCAGGTGGAAACCGTTCTGGACCGGCTTGGGCTCAACTTTGAAACGCGGGTGGAGGTCGGCAGCCATCTGGCGCTGATGGCGATGGTGGCGCGGCGCAATGGCTGGGCGATCACGACGCCGCTGGGCTACATGCGCGCGGCGCGGTTTCATGACCAGATCGACTGTCACCCACTGCCCACCGGGGCCGGGGCCCGCGACATCGCGCTTCTGGCCGGGGCGGATTGGTCCGAAGACGTGCCGCGCGATCTCGCGGCCACGGTGCGACGGCTTCTGGCAGATCAGACCGTCAAACCCGCGCTGGACCGCCTCCCCTGGCTCAGCGGAGAGCTTCGGCTGCTCGATCTCTGAAACGCCGGCGACCGGCTCCGCTCGGCCGAGCCGGCCGGGCCGCGCGCGAGAGGGGGCTCGATGCCCCCCGCGCGCGCCCCTACCCGC
>JABSSB010000234.1 GCA_013214715.1 Paracoccaceae bacterium
TGCCACCAAGTGTGTCAGTTCCGGTTGCACCCACAATAGCAGTTGTGCCTGAAATGGATACGGAATCGCCGAATTCATTCAACTCCTCGGCATCAGAGGCCGTCAGTTTCGTGTCGACAACAATGGGTTCTGCAGCCCCAACGGCGGCACCAATCAAGATGACGATGGATGTAAGCCAAATTACAGATCGCATCTCGGTCCCTTTGGAGTAGCCCCCTGAAAGTGGTCCACCAACTGGGATAGATTGTCCCTCAAATTGGAGGATCAGCGATGGCTGGCAAACGAGAGAAGCCCGAAGAGATTGTATCGAAGCTTCGGCAAGTTGAAGTTTTGCAAGGACAAGGTGCAACGATTGCCGAAGCGGTGCGCCAGATCGGGGTGACGCAGCAGACGTTTTATCGATGGCGTAAGCTGTATGGTGGGATGCAGAGGTCACAGCTCATGCGGCTGAAAGAACTTGAGAAAGAGAACCAGCGGCTGCGTAGAGCGGTATCCGACCTGACGTTGGACAAGCTCATTCTGACGGAAGCGGCAAAGGGAAACTTCTGAGCCCTTCTCGTCGCCGGAAATGCATCGACCATGTGCGGCAGGAGTTGGGCGTGTCTGAGCGCCGCGCCTGCCGCACTTTGGGCCAGCACCGATCTACGCAGCGCAAAGTTCCGCAAGGCCGGGCCGATGAAGAACGTCTGACTGACGACATCATTGAGCTGGCCGATCAGTATGGGCGCTACGGATATCGCATGGTGACCGGGTTGCTAAACAACGCGGGCTGGCATGTGAACCATAAGCGTATGGAACGTATCTGGCGACGTGAAGGGCTGAAAATCCCACAGAAACAGAACAAGAAAGGGCGGCTTTGGCTGAATGACAGGTCGTGCGTTCGGTTCAGGCCGGAACGACCCAACCATGTGTGGTCCTACGACTTTGTCCAGGATCGCACGGCGGATGGCCGCGCCTATCGGACACTGAACATCATTGATGAATACACCAGAGAGGCGCTTATGATCCGCGTGGATCGCAAGCTTAACTCAACCGATGTGTTGGACGCACTAACAGACCTGTTCATCCTGCGAGGGCCGCCAGAATACATAAGGTCAGACAATGGCCCGGAATTTATCGCTCAGAAAGTGCGGGATTGGATCGCTGCCGTGGGTGCTAAGACCGCATACATCGAACCCGGATCGCCATGGCAGAACGGATACTGCGAAAGCTTCAATGCTCGCTTCCGGGACGAGCTCCTGAACGGCGAGATGTTCTACACCTTGAGGGAAGCCCAAATCCTGATCGAACAATGGCGGCTTCACTACAACACGGTCAGGCCGCACAGTTCCTTGGGTTATCGTCCACCAGCGCCTGAAAGCATCGTCCCGATAGACCACAGGCCCACGATGCACTAACAATCAAACCGGACCACCCGATGGGGGCACGCTAGCCAAGGCGATCAGGTATGCTCTTGGCCGTATGAAGAAGATGCGCGGATATCTGGAAAACGGTTCCCTCGAGCTCGACAATAATTGTGCGGAGCGTTCAATCCGCTGCGTGGCTCTGGGCCGGAAGAACTACCTCTTCGTCGGCTCCGAGGGCGGCGGCAAGGCCGCGGCCATCGCCTATACCCTGATCGAAACCGCCAAACTGAACAGCGTCGATCCCCAAGCATGGCTCATATGGGTTCTTGCGCGTATCGCTGATCACAAGATCACTCGACTGGACGAGCTGCTGCCCTGGCGTTACGCTGCACAAGCAGCGTAATAGACGACGCTTAGACCCCGCCAGAGCGGCCAGACCAAACGGTTACCATCAACCTCGTCTTTACCACCGAGGTGATGGATATGGCGCGGCTGCGGGCGGATTTCCCGGATGCCTACGCGCTGGTTGAACACCGCCGTGTGATTGACCCGCGCCTGACGCGACTGGCCTTCAGCGCGGTGGTGGCGTGGGAGTTGCTGGCGAGCGCGGCTCTGTGGCTTGGTGTATTGAGCCTTGGGGCGGCGGCTTTGGGTATGACGACAGCTGATGTGGCGATACTGCGCGGGCTGGTGGGCGCGGGGCTTTTTAGTGCCACTTGGATGGCCTTCCTCGTGGTTGGGAACTGGTATTGCTATTGGTTCGGTCACGAAGGTGCACAGAACACCCATTTCCAGATGACGCTCTGGGGCATAGGCTGCACGGGGCTGATGATAATGGGGCTATTGCTGGTTTAATCCAGCTTCATGTCCAGCAGCAGCACCTCGGAATAAAGATGATCCACCTCGGCCGGGTCCATCTGGCCCGGTGTATAGAATCGAGGGACCGAGATCGGTTCAATCGCGTCGGCTGTGATATTCGGTGCAAACCGACGGTCTAATGATAGCTTGGCCTCGGCCTCGCCCAGCAGGCTGGTAGCAATCGCGCGGGCATGGGCGACAAAGCGGGCGCGGTTGCCCAGATGTAGGATTTCGTGGGTCATATGCGTGTCATGCTTACGCTTGATCGCGCGAACAACAAGCAACGGGCCATCGCAGGTTTCCACCACCACGCGGTCCTGCGGCAAACCGGCCAGATCAGTCAGAATCTGGCGATCCTTATTGCTCAGATCCTCTGCCCGCTCGTCCGCCGGAGTGACCTGCAAGCGCGGCGCGCCCGGGCGCGGGGTCCAAAGCAGTCGCTCGTCATCCAAGGGCACGAGCCCAGCGCGCCGCACTGCACCGACGGCCAGAGGTGAGCTGGTCAGATCGGTAATTGTGACACCTGGCAGGGATTTCGCTAGCGCAATCATCTGCCCGCCTAGGCCACGTCCACGATGGGGAGCAAGAATGTACCATGAGGACATATTGGCGGTAAGCTTTGGCCCCGCCTCGGTCGGGCGTCGGGCGGTTACAAGGCCCATGACACCCAAAAGCGCACCGTTTTCGCGCGCGGTCACCGCACAAGGCAGATCGTCACCGGACCAGCGCCCATCAAGCAGACGACGCCATGCGTTCATCCCCCATTTGGCGCGAGGGAATACCTGCGCCATAAAGGTCGCGATCTCCTCGCGCTCATCGGGTCCGGCGAACGAGACATCTATCATGTGGTGATCCGCAGATCTTTGCTTAGCTGCAACCAGCGCACATCCGGTGCTATGCGGCCGCAGAAATGATCCAGAAAAGACCAGATCTCGTCACTGGTTTGCAGGTGATGGGTGGTGATGCCGGTGGGCTCGTCACGGTCGGTTTCGCCGCGGCGACGTTGCTGCAAATGATCAACGACACAGGCAAGAAACCCTTGCACACCGCGAAAGCGCGGGCCGTCTTTCCAGCGGATAGGATCCGCATGCACGTTCACCTGCGTAAGCCCCGGTACCGGATGCGCGGTGCGGCGGGTGAGATTGGTGGAGACCAGTGAGAACCCCAGATCACGCAAAAGCGCGGGCGTGTCGGGGCCAATTCGGTTCCAAGGAGCGGCAAAGCCGTGCATCAGGCCGGGCATTTGCAGTTCTTGCAGACGCGCCCAGCCCGCCAAAAGGTCCGCGCGCTGCTGATCAAGCGAGCGCGACAGTCCCACCTCGGATGCACCATGACCTTTAGGTTCGTGATTCACATGGGCCCAGCCGTGCTGCAGAACGTCCACCGCTGATACATCCGCAATCCGTCTGCCTAACGCCTGTGTAGCGCCGATTGGAATGACCGCAAGATGTATGGGAATCCTGTGCCGCCCTGCCAACGCGAGCAAACGATCAAGCGCGGGCGTGTGTGTTTCTGCATCATCGTCGCGCCACCATAGCGTAGGCAGAGTTCCTTCGACACGCCACAGGGCCAATTCATCTTCCAGATCACGCCAGTTTGCCATTACGCGACCCTAGTACCCGCGCGCGCGTTCTACCAGAAAAAGAAACGGCTCCCCAGCCTCGCCGCGGCGCACATTTTCGGCAATCACGCGCGCAGCGGACCGGGGCCTTGTCTCGCTTGCGATATGCGGTGTGACGGTGACACTCTACGCGGTGGAGAAAGAGGCGCGCGGTAAGCCACCGAGCGAACGGGTGGCGCTCCGTCAATCCAAGGCCAAGCCGGTCTTTGACGGCCTCGAAGAGTGGTTGCACGCCCAGTTGCCACGGATCCGGGTAAGTCGCCACTGGCTCAGGCGATCCGCTATGCCGTTGGCAGGTTGCCGAAAGCCCGCCCCTTTCTCGACAACGGGGCGCTGGAACTCGACAACAATTCCACCGAGCGGGCGATGAAACCAGTGGCCATAGGCCGGAAAAACTGGATGTTAGCAGGCTCAGAAGGTGGCGGCAAAGCCATGGCCATCGCCTTCACCCTGCTCGAAACCGCCAAGCTCAACGGTGTAGATCGGCAAGCCTGGCTGACCTGGGTTCTTGGGCGCATCGCCGACCACAAGATCAATCGTCTCAACGAATTGATGCCATGGAGTTGAGCTGCGCAGGCAGCGTAACCGGGATCGCCGACGCTCTGCCAGAGCACCTTCACCGGACGGTCACAGCGGACACGGTTCTCTGGCGAACAAACTCCGCACACGGCCAAAGCTCTAATGCAGGCAACGTTGGAACTGTTGGAGGCAGCTGAGCTGGTCGCTGATAACATGGAGGATGGTGACATGTTTAATCTCTACGAGCGCTGGCAGCTCCCAATGTATGAGCTTCAGATCACACCGACCATCCAGGCGCTTGAAGAACTGCGCGAAGCGCAGTTACGGATGCTGAAAAACGAAATAGGCGGCTGGTGAATTATGGGGGCTGAGGGGCCTTCAGGCCATCAATCAGTACGGTTCTCGTAGTCTTCCAGCATGGGCGGCCAAGCGAAAATCGAGGCCATCAAAATCGTTATGGAGCATTCCAGGAATTCTTTGCTCCGCACAGGGTCGAAGAAACGCCCGTTGAACTTCCCTCCGTGAAATAGGTTGTTCCGGACACGACGAACATAGAGAAAGATTAGGTCGTTTTCATTCTCCGCTTGCGAAGCAACATCGCGCCATTGAAGCACTTCGTCTACATAGACCTGCTTTTTTGGAGAACGTCTCAGAATATAGGAGATTGCTTCAACAACGTCCTCCCCGGCTTGCTCCGAAAGGGGTGGTAGTTCGCGGGAAAATCGACTCGCGTCTGGATTAGCAGCATCGTCCCGTCCTCCCACGCAATATCCGGTCACCTTCAGACAGTATTCAAACTGGGCAAAGGTGCGGAAAAGATCCGACGCAACATCA
>JABSSB010000235.1 GCA_013214715.1 Paracoccaceae bacterium
AGAGTTGGGGATCAAAGTGCTTTTGCCCGAAGCGCGCGAGATCCTGGCCAAAGGCGGCGCGGTGATCCGCGACGAGGATATGGTCTTTTTCGGCCGGGACATGGTCGATGCCGCGCTGGCATCTGCGCCCAAATCCTTTGCCCTATGCGGCGCCGTGGCCGCACGCGACTTGCAGATGGAACTGGGCTGTCTGGCTGTTCAGCCGGGCGCAGGTGCGCCCCATGCGACGGATCTTGTGCGTGGGCGCCGTCCGGGCAGCTTGCAGGATTTCACCGAATTCGTGCAGCTTATTCACGGCATTGACGCGTTGCATATGGTGCCGCCGGTGGTGGAGCCGCAGGACGTGCCGCCGAACACGCGCCATTACGCCATGACGCGTGCGATCATGGCCAATAGCGACCGCGCGCCCTTTGTCTTTTCGCGTGGGCGCGGACAGGTGATGGACTGCCTTGAGATGGTGCGCGATTTTCGCGGCATGTCCGATAAAGACTTCATGGCCGACAGCCATGTTTACACCATCGTCAACACCAACTCCCCCCGTCAGATCGATATTCCGATGGCGCTGGGTCTGATCGATTTTGCCCGGCATGGACAGATGGTGATTGTCACGCCCTTTACGCTCATGGGGGCGATGGCGCCGATTACGGTGGTCGGTGCTTTGACGCTCAGCCATGCAGAGGCATTGGCCGCAATCACTCTGACGCAGTTGGCCAGGCCCGGTGCGCCGGTGACCTATGGCACCTTCACGTCGAATGTGGACATGAAATCAGGTGCCCCGGCCTTTGGCACGCCCGAGCAGGTGCGCGCCACAATCGGGGCCGGGCAATTGGCGCGGCTGGTCGGGCTGCCCTGGCGGTGTGCTGCCGGGTCGGCGGCCAATATCAACGATGCGCAAGCCGCGCATGAGACAGAGATCAGCGCCTGGGCCTGTATGCTGGCGGGATCGACCATCATGATCCACGGGGCAGGGTGGCTGGAGGGTGGTCTGACGGTCTCTTACGAAAAGCTGATCACCGACATGGAGATGATCCAGACCTTTGCCGAGCTGTGCACGCCTACGCCTGCGGGCGAGGCCGAGATCGGGCTGGATACCCTGCGTGAGGTGATGCCAGGCGGCCATTTCTTTGGTGCAGCCCATACGATGGAACATTATTTGACCGAATTCTACCCGCCTCTGGTCCATGACTGGTCCAATATCGGCACGTGGGAGGAGCGCGGCGCGCAGGATGCCAGCACGCGTGCCACCGCGATCTGGCAACGGATGCTGCATGATTTCACACCGCCTGCCTGCTGTAACCCGGACCGTCTGGAGGGATTGGACGCCTTCATCGCCAAGCGCAGCGCCGAGGGCGGCGCCCACCCGGAGGGCTGAGCCATGGCCGCGCCGGTCCTGCACCGTGACGATCCCGACGCCGCGCCCTTGGTTGGCAATATAAAGGTCACGCGGCAGGATTGGCTGAACGTGGCGCTGGATGTGCTGGTCTCGGACGGGGTTGAACGGGTGAAGGTGCTCACACTGGCGGATCGGATGCAGGTCTCGCGCTCGTCCTTTTACTGGTATTTCAAATCGCGGCAGGCGCTTCTGGATGCTCTGTTGGAGCAATGGCAGGCCAAAAACACTGCTGGCATGGTCGCGCAGGCCCAACAGCCCGCGCAGACCATCACCGAGGCGGTTTTGAATGTGCAGCGCTGTGTGGTGAATACGCGGCTTTTTGATACGGCGCTGGATTTCGCTGTGCGGGATTGGTCACGACGGTCGGACAAGGTGCGCGATATTCTGGATCGTTCGGATGCGCGCCGGGTCGATGCAATTCGCGATATGTTTATGCGCCACGGCTTTGGCGAAACCGAAGCGCTGACGCGGGCACGGGTTTTGTATTACATGCAGCTTGGTTATGACATGGCGCAGCTTGGCGAAACGCCCGCGCAACGTTTGGCCCTTGTGCCGCATTATCTGTTCGTCTTCACCGGCCAACACGCGCCGTCGGGGGAGATCGACGCTTTCGCCACCTATGCCCGCCATTACATGACGCCAAAGGAGCCCATGCCATGACCCAAACCGCAGACGCCATCATCATCGGCACCGGCATCATCGGCACGGCGATTGCCTATGAGCTGTCGAAAGTGGGCTGGAAAACCCTGTCTCTGGATCGCAATTCGCAGATCGGGCAGGGATCGACCGCCGGATCCTGTGCGATCATCCGGATGCATTATTCGACCTTCGACGGCACGGCTTTTGCCTGGGAAGGCTACCATTACTGGCGCGACTGGGCCGCATATCTGGACTTGCCCGAGGATGGTCTGGCCAAGTTCAAGGAGGTCGGTTGTCTGGTCATGCAGACCGAAGCGAACGGGCATCTGGACAAACATATGCGCTATTCCAAAGAGCTGGAGTGCCCGTTCGAGGTGCTGACGCCCGCTCAGATCACCGAGAAGCTGCCGATCTATCAGTTGGACAGTTTCGCGCCCGCCAAACGGCCGGATGATCCCAAGTTCGGACACCCCAATGGTGAGCATCTGAAAGGCGCGGTGTTCTGGCCCAATGCGGGCTATGTCACCGATCCGGCGTTGGCCAGCCAGAACCTGATGCAGGCGGCCGCAGAACATGGCGCCCAAACCATGATGGGGGCAGAGGTGACAGCGATCCTGCAGGACAACGGGCGTGTGACGGGCGTGGAATTGGCCGATGGCACACAGCTTCACGCCCCGGTGGTGATCAATGTGGCGGGGCCGGGATCGGCCCAGATCAACGCTCTGGCAGGCGTGCTGGAGGATATGACCATCGAAACACGTCCTTTGCGGCAAGAGGTCGTGCATGTGCCCGCGCCAGAGGGTTTCGATTTTGAGGCCAATGGCACCATCGTGTCGGACAGCGATATCGCCCTGTATTGCAGGCCCGAACATGGCAATCACATTCTGATCGGCTCTGAAGATCCGGAATGCGATCCGCATGTCTGGACAGAAAATGACACCGCCTATGACCGGGATTTCACCGAACAGTGGACAACGCAGGCCATGCGCTATGGCCAGCGGGTGCCGAGCCTTGGCATCCCCAGCCAGATGCGCGGGGTGGTGGATTTGTATGATGCCTCAACCGATTGGATTCCGATCTATGACAAATCCAGCCTGCCGGGGTTCTATATGGCCTGCGGATCTTCGGGGAACCAGTTCAAGAACGCGCCGATTGCGGGTAAGCTGATGGCTGAGCTGGTGCACTATTGCGAAAGCGGTAGGGATCATGACGCAGAGCCGATGCAATTCACCTTGCCTTACCTCGGTCGGGTGATTGATGCTGGATTCTATTCGCGCAAACGCCCGATCAACGATGAAAGTAGCTTTTCCGTGCTCGGTTAGGTCCAACTTGTCCTATGACGCCCCTGCCCGGGGAGTTGGTCTGGCAAAATCAACCTGTCGGTTGCTTAACTCGCGGCCGATTTGACAAGGTGAAGCGGGTGTTTTGGCAAGTGCGTTTTCGCATGTGATCGGAGTGGGGCTGCCGAAGACGGGCACGACCACCTTGGCGGCAATGTTCAGACAGCTTGGCTATCGCCATGCTCCTTGTGATGTCGAACTGGTGCATCAAATTGCAGGCGGAGAGCGGTCCGGGCTGGCCCCAATGCTGGCCCAGTATAACAGTTTCGAAGATTGGTCGTCAACGGGAAAGGTACACTGTATGCGAAGTTTTTTGCGAGAACTGGCACAAGCGTCGGCAGGGATTGCGATAGCTGCCCTGGCTTCGACAGCATGGGCTCAGGATAACGGCGACAAGCCGAACATCTTGGTGATCTGGGGCGATGACATCGGCTGGCAGAACCTGACCTCATACGGTATGGGCACCATGGGGTACACCACGCCGAACATCGACAGGATAGCCAACGAAGGCATTCGCTTTACGGACCACTACGCGCAGCCCAGCTGCACAGCTGGACGCGCGGCCTTCATTACCGGGCAATACCCCATCCGCTCCGGCATGACGACGGTAGGCCAACCCGGGTCGCCTTTGGGCCTTCAGGCAGGGTCGCCCTCACTGGCTGACTACATGAAACAAGCAGGATATCGCACAGGTCATTTCGGCAAGAACCATCTAGGCGACCGCAATGAGCATCTGCCGACGCGGCATGGCTTTGATGAGTTCTTCGGCAACCTTTATCACCTGAACACACAAGAAGAAGCCGAGCAAAGAGACTACCAGCGTTTTGGCGAAGCTTTCTCCGGTTCTCTTGAAGCCTATGAGGAAACGTATGGCACGCGAGGTGTTATCCATAGTTTTGCGACCGAAACGGATGATCCAACCGAGCAACCGCGCTTTGGCAGGGTCGGTAAGCAAACCATTGAGGACACCGGCCCGCTAACCCAAGAGCGGATGAAGAACTTTGATGCAGGCGAGGTAATCCCGCTAGCACTTGACTTCATGGCCACATCCCACGAGGCGGGAGAGCCGTTCTTTGTCTGGCTGAATACGAGCCGGATGCATCTGTATACTCGGCTGAACGACGAATGGCGCTATGCGGCGGAGGAGTACACCTCTGAGGCCGACATACATGGCAGTGGTATGCTTCAGCACGATCATGACGTTGGCATTGTGCTCGATTGGCTCGACGAGCAGGGCCTGAGTGACAACACAATCGTTTGGTATTCGACGGATAACGGGCCTGAACATTCGTCTTGGCCGCACGGGGCCACAACCCCATTTCGGGGTGAGAAGATGACCACCTATGAAGGCGGTGTCAGAGTCCCATCCATGATCCGTTGGCCGGGCCAATTGGAAGCTGGCAAAACCCTCAACGGCATTCAGGCGCATCAGGATATGTTCACTACGTTGGCCAGTGCTGCTGGTATCGAAGACGTTGCCGCACTCGCAATGGAGCAGGAGCAGCAATTCATCGATGGCGTCGACAATCTGGCTTATTGGAAGGGCGAGCAAGCGGCCTCGAACCGCACACATATCTTCCACTATTACGAAAGCGTTTTGACGGCGGTTCGGATGGGGCCGTGGAAGTTCCACTTCTCGACCAAGGAAGACTATTATGC
>JABSSB010000236.1 GCA_013214715.1 Paracoccaceae bacterium
CACGCGGGTGGCGGCTGAGGGCGTGGGCGAGAACCTGCATGATCATCCGGGCGTGGGCCTGCATTTCGAAGCGCCCGGATCGGGCTATGGTCTGGAACTGGCGCAATGGCCGGGCTGGGCGCTGGCGCCTTTGCGCTATGCGCTGGGGCGCAAGGGGCGGCTGGCCTCCCCCACTGTCGAAGGCGCAGCCTTTTTCAACGCGCGCGGCACAGAGGCCGAGCCGGATGTGCAAAGCCATTTCATCCCCTTCCATCTGGACTGGCGCGGGCGGAAATATCCGATGACCTCGGGCTATTTTGCCGATGTCTGCCTGTGCCGCCCGAAATCGCGCGGCGCGTTGCGCTTGGCCGCGCGCGATCCCAAGGCGGCCCCTGTGATTGATCTGGGCCTCTTCCGGGATGACAGCGATCTGGACACGATGGTGGCCGGCGTCGAACGGCTGCGCGCGCTGCTGGCACAGGCCGATTTCGGCCCCCGCCGCGCGCCCGAGGCGCATCCGGGGCCGCAGGTCACGGGCGATCAGTTGAAAGAGCATATCCGCCACAGCGCGGGCACGGCCTATCACCCGGTGGGCACGCTGCGTCTTGGCGGGCCGGTCACGCCGCGCCTGAAGGTGGACGGGATCGACAATCTGTGGGTGGCGGATGCGAGCGTGATGCCCGCCGTCACCTCGGCCAACACAAATGCGCCGTCGATGATGATCGGCTGGAAAGGCGCGGAATTCATAGCAGAGGATGTGGCATGAAGGGATCTCGTCCCGAACAGGCGGTGCTGAGCCGTGACACCGATATGACCAAAACCGACGAAACCCGTGCGGTGATCGAAGGCATGGTGGATGGTCTGAACGACCATCGCATCGATGATATCGGCCAGTTCTTCGCGCAAAGCTTTCGCTGGCTGGGCAATACCGGCTGTGGCACCAAGAACGGCTTGCGCGAATTTCAGGACAATTGGCAGCGCCCGTTTCAGGCGGCCTTTTCCGACAAGACCTGCATCGACGAGGCGCGGCTTTACATGGGCGAATGGGCGGCGGCTTTCGGCCGACAAGAGGCCACCCATAGCGGCACGTTCATGGGTGTGGCCCCAACCGGCAAACGCGTTGAGATCCGCTATATGGATTTCTGGAAGGTCGAAGATGGCAAGATCACCGACAATTGGGTGATGGTCGATTTCCCGCATGTTCTGGCGCAGCTTGGTGTGGATGTCTTTGGCGGCGAAGGCTGGGAAGCCTATGATCGCGGCGAAAAAAACGCCCCCCGGCCGGAGAGCACTGCGTGAGCCACGGCTGGGATCATTCCGCCCCCGGCTGGATCGCCGTGATGGGGAAGGGCGGGGACGCCACCCGCGCCCATGTGCTGGATGCGCCGATGCTGGCTGCGCTGCCCGCAACGGGCCGGGCGCTGGATATCGGCTGTGGCGAAGGGCGGTTTTGCCGGATGATGGCGTCGCGGGGGATGCAGGCTGTGGGCGTTGAGCCGACCGATGCTCTGCTGCGGGCGCAGGCGCAAAAGCGCGATCCCAACGGCACCCATCTTGCGGCACGGGCCGAAGAGCTGCCGTTTGACGATGCCAGTTTCGACGTGACGGTGTTTTACCTCAGCCTGATCGACATTCCCCAGTTCCGCGCCGCCATTTCCGAGGCCGCCCGCGTGCTGCGCCAAGGCGGGCGGAAGCTGATTGCCAATCTGCATGCCTATGTCTCCGCACGCCCGCGCATCTGGCCCAATGTGGACAGCCATTGGGTCGAGACCGGCGATCTGCCGCGCCACATGGCCATCGACGACATGCAGGAAGAACGCAGCACCCCATCGCGCTGGGACGAGATCAGCGTGACCAATTATCACCGCCCTCTCTCGGCCTATATTCAGGCACTGCTGGGCGCAGCTCTGATCCTGCGTGACTTTGCCGATCCGCCGGCCACCGGCCCGGATCCCGACGTCAACACACATTATCACCGTATGCCCTGGGCCTTTTTCATGGCCTGGCAGCAGAAACAAGGAGCCTGACCAATGGCCATTGAGTATCTCAAGCGTGGAAAATCGGATGCGGAGCGCGATGATGATGACGCCAAGGTGCGTGCCATCGTTGAAACCACCCTCAAGGATATCGAAGCGCGTGGCGACGCGGCTGTGCGTGAGCTGAGCGAGAAATTCGACAACTATTCGCCCGCCAGCTACCGCCTGAGCCAGGAGGAGATTGACGCCCTGATCGCCGAGGTCGACCCGCGTGATCTGGCCGATATCAAATTCGCGCAGGAGCAGGTCCGCCGCTTTGCCGAAGCGCAGCGCGCCTCGATGATCGATATCGAGGTCGAGACCATGCCCGGCGTCATTCTGGGGCACAAGAATATTCCGGTGCAATCGGTGGGCTGCTATGTGCCGGGGGGTAAGTTCCCGATGGTGGCCTCGGCCCATATGTCGGTGCTGACGGCCCAGGTTGCGGGCGTGCCGCGCATCATCGCCTGCACCCCACCCTGGCAGGGCAAGCCGAACCCGGCGGTTGTCGCGGCGATGCATCTGGGTGGCGCGCATGAGATCTACGTGCTGGGCGGCATTCAGGCCGTAGGCGCGATGGCCATCGGGACGGAAACCATTGATCCGGTGCATCTGCTGGTCGGGCCCGGCAATGCGTTTGTGGCCGAGGCCAAGCGCCAGCTCTTTGGCCGGGTGGGCATCGATCTGTTCGCCGGTCCGACCGAAACCATGGTGATTGCTGACGAGACCGTGGATGGTGAGCTCTGCGCCACCGATCTGCTGGGACAGGCCGAGCATGGTTATAACTCTCCGGCTGTTCTGGTCACCAACTCGCGCAAGCTGGCCGAAGAGACGCTGAACGAGATCGACCGCCTGCTGACCATCCTGCCCACGGCGGACACCGCCTCGGTCAGCTGGCGCGATTATGGCGAGGTGATCCTGTGCAATAGCTATGACGAGATGTTGGTCGTGGCCGATGACATCGCGTCGGAGCATGTGCAGGTGATGACGGATCGTGACGATTGGTTCCTTGAGAACATGACCTGCTATGGCGCGTTGTTCCTTGGGCCGCGGACGAACGTCGCCAATGGTGACAAGGTGATCGGCACCAACCACACGCTGCCCACCAAGAAGGCCGGGCGCTACACCGGTGGGCTTTGGGTTGGCAAATTCCTGAAAACCCACAGCTATCAGAAGGTCACCAGCGACGCGGCCGCGACTGAGATCGGTGAATATGGCTCGCGCCTGTGCATGCTCGAAGGCTTTGTCGGCCATGCCGAGCAATGCAATGTCCGGGTGCGCCGCTATGGCGGTATCAACGTGCCCTATGGCGAAGGCGCGCCGTATCGGGAGGCGGCCGAGTGAGCGAGGCAAACCAACGCAACAAAGCCGCCGCGCGGGCCTATTGGAACTGGTCCGACAGCTGCCCTGTGGGGGAGATGGCGGATTCTGTTGCGGAATTTCTGACCGAAGATGTGACCTGGCGGGGCTTTGCTCCGCTGGAAAACACGACCGGTCGCCGCGCGGTGGTGGAGCAATATCTGGCTCCGCTGCACGCGGCCTTTCCGGACCTGACCCGGCAGACCCATATTGCGATGGGTGGCGTGTCAAATGGGCGGGCCGATGGTGGGCCAGATGGGCGGCACTGGGTTGGCGGCACCGGCTATCTGACCGGCACGCAGACTGGCGACCTTTGGGGCATTCCGGCACGCAACCGGCTGCTGCGCCTGCGCTGGGGGGAGTTTCTGGAATTTGACGCCGAGGGGCGGATCATCACGATTGAGATTCTGATCGATGTGATCGACTGGCTGGAACAGATCGACATGTCGCCGCTGCCCGCCTCACGCGGGGTGCCGTTTGTCTATCCTGCGCCCACGGGCATTGATGGGCGCATGTGGGACGATCAGGGCGATGACAGCGCCTTGATGGCGTTCGCGCGGCAGTTCATTTTCGGCGGGCTGAACGCCTTTGACGAATCCGATCTGAAATCCATGGGCATGGCCGATTACTTCCACCCCAACCTGAAATGGTATGGGCCGGGCGGGATCGGCGCCTGCCTCTCGCTGGAAGAGTTTCAGAGCCTGCATCAGG
The DNA here is from genome assembly GCA_013214715.1 of Paracoccaceae bacterium. GTDB lineage: Bacteria > Pseudomonadota > Alphaproteobacteria > Rhodobacterales > Rhodobacteraceae > JABSSB01. Next base: position 4,065 of record JABSSB010000236.1, read on the forward strand.
CGCCGTGGCTGAAGGCGTTTCCTGACCGCAAAGTGGGTGATCTGGAAAACCTTCTGGCCGAAGGCGATTTTGTCGGCGCCTCCAGCCTGCCGGGGGTCTATCTGACCCATACAGGGCCATATCTCGGACATACGGCCACGGGCCTCGGGGCGGGCGTGAACGGCATAGATTTCTGGCGTTTTGAAAACGGCCAGTTCACCGAGAACTGGGTGTTTGTGGATATGCTCCACCTCTTTTCACAATTCGGCATCGATCTCATGGCGCGGGTGCGCCACATGACAGGACATCAGACGTGAGCGACGTTCACACCCAAAACAAAGAGCTGATCGCGCCCCTGCGGGCGGCGATGTACAACTTCGACGCGGATGGCGTACGCGCCGCGCTAAAGGCTGTGATGGCCCCGGATGCGGTGATTCATATGCCCTGGCCGCTGGGCGATATGGTGGGGCCTAAGGCGCTTTATGACACTTGCTATGCGCCGCTGTTGGACGCGATGCCGGATATGGAGCGGCGCGACTGGATCGTGATGGGCGGCCCGACCGAACATGGCGATAACTGGATCGGCTGCGGCGGGCATTATGTGGGCACATTCGTGGGGCCATGGCTCGACATCCCGCCTACGGGCCATCTGACCCATATGCGGTTTCACGAGTTCTACCGCATCGTCGATGGCCGCGTGGTGGAAATGCAGGCGATCTGGGACATCCCCGAAGTGATGATCCAGGCAGGCGCATGGCCGATGGCGCCGTCGCTGGGGTTGGAATATTGCATCCCGGGGC
>JABSSB010000237.1 GCA_013214715.1 Paracoccaceae bacterium
GGTTTTCTGGCGACGGCACAGAGTGCTGAAGTCTGGCACCGACCAATCCAAACCGATGAGCCGCAACACGCTTTGTACTAACCCGGTTGTCTGCCGGAGCGGCATCCCGAACAGCACCTTCAGCGTAAGGCACGCCTAGATTGCAGCATCACCGAAACTCTGTTGACGGCCGCGCTTGCCGCTCGGCGGCGGCACCCAAACCATCTCAGGATCAAACCAAATCGACAGCGATCCGCGTCGCTTCAGGCTGTCGTTGTAAGCCGACCAGTTTGTGGTCTTGTATATCGTAGGGGCCCAACTGCTCATGCCCTCCAGCTATCATGCTGGATTCGCGAGATGAATCCCCAACCGGATTTGTGCAACAAAGCAATATCGATGCCTTAACAGCCAGCGTGGCTGCGGCAAAGTCGGTCAATTCACCCCTGGGTATTTTTCAGTCGGAGAAAGACGGGGATGGTCAAGATCTGAGCCAGATCTTGAGCGCGGAGGTCACCTGCTGCGGCGCCTGCAGCGTGCTGAGATGGCCCGTGTCAGGCAGAATGACATAGCGCGCATGCGGTATGGCTCGTGCCATCTGAGCATGGCGATCCTGCGGGCAGAGCCGGTCGCCCTGCCCCATCAGGATCAGTGCCGGACCGGTGAAACGCTCTAGAGTTTCGGTCTGATCTGGCCGGTCGCGCAGAGCGCGGGATTGGCGTAGAAACACCTCGGACCCGAGATCGCGCGCCATGTCCAACGCCAGCGCGTCCAGCTCGGGTGTGGGGTGATCGGGATGGGCATAATTGGGGATCATCTCTTCGCGCATGATCCGGGCCAGATGCCCTTGCCTCACGGCGGCCATCTGCGGAGCGCGCTTGTCTTGGGTCGCGGGCATTTCGGCGCGCGAATTGGTGTCGAGCAGCGCCAGACGCGCAACGCGGTTCGGCGCCTGACGCAGCATCTCCATCGCGACGATCCCACCCATCGAAAGCCCGCATAGCGCAAAGCGGCTCGGGGCTTTGGCCAGCAGATCGCGGGCCAGGTCGGCCATGCTGTCATGGTCTGTGGGCAAGAGCGTGATGACGCGGCGCGTCTGAGACAGTGCCGCGATTTGCGGCGCGAAGAGCCGCGCGTCGCACATCATGCCGGGGATCAGCACCAGAGGCAGCTGATCCCCGTGATCTGAGGCCATGGCTCAGCCGGTCCAGGTCGACCCGGCGGGGTCATCATTGCCACGCACGCGATAGAGGCTGGCCTCCCCGGTCATGGACGGCGCCAGCGCATAGGCCTCACCCTTGTTGATCAGGCAGGTGTCGCCGGGGGCGAGCGTGACCTCGCCGTCCTCGGTCACCAGCCGCCAATGGCCGCGCATCGGCATCAGCACGGTGGGCTGGTCGGGCGTGTGCATGTCTGCGCTGATCGAACTGCGGGTGAGCAGATCGACCTCGAAGCCCGGCTTGTCGCGCAGCACGGCATCTTCGCCGATCACGCGGGCGGGCTGGCCCGCGGCCAGGGCCATCAGATCCCAATAGCGCGCCACATAATCGCGCACGACACCGGCGGGCGGAACTTCAGGGAAGGCGGTCAGGTCCTCATCCGTCAGAAGCGGCATGGGGGCCACGCCATCGGGCAGGTTTTCCCCTTTCTTGCTGTCATAGAGCACGCCGTTTTCGCCCAGGATCAGGCCATGGGCCTGCGCCTCTTCGATGACCTGCGGCGCCCATGTCACGCCACCCCCGGCGTCATCACCACCCAGAATGGCCATGATCATTCCGTAATCGGTGCCGATATTTTCAAAGCCGCGGAAAATGCCGGTGGGGATGTTGAAGATGTCCCCCTCTTCCAGCACGACCTCTCCGGCATTGCCCCAGCGGCCCCAGAAAAACCGCCAGCGCCCTTTGAGGACAAAGAAGACCTCCGCCGTGGTGTGCGAATGCAGGGAGTTGCGGCATCTCGGCGGCTGGCCTGCCGCGCCGATATTGAAGCCGGGCGTGTCGCGAATATGGACATGCTGATCGGGACTTTCCGAGACACCGCCGCCGATGATGGTGAAGTTTTCCTTCTGGTCCGAGCCCGGCGTATGGGCGTCGATAAAAGCGGTTTTGCAGGGTTTCAGCTCGCCATAGCGGACGATGCGAGAGTGAAGGGTCATGATTGGCTCCTGTGCGTTGAGGGTTTGGGATGTGGGGTCACATCCCGCCCCCGGGCGGGCGCAGGTTCAGCCGCCGCGCGCGCAGGCTGGCGCGATGCACGTGATTGCGCCGCGTGCCTTCGCGCATATCGAGGTGACGGGTCACAGCCCCTCCCCGGTTTGCAGCAGGATCTGCTTCCAGACTGAGGTTTCGTCAAACAGTGTAATTTCGCGGCGCAGGCGCGGTTCGCCGCCGACCAGCGCGCCGAATTCGGCATGCGAGATGCCAAGGATGAACACTTCCGCGCCCGTCGGCGTGCCAAAGCTGCCCCAGCCTTCATGCTTGCCATGAAGCGTCCAGCGCAGGGCAGATCGCGGCGGCATCATCGGATCGTCGCGGCCGATGACATGCTGGATATTGAATTCGGCATTGGGAAAGCTGGCGCGCAGGCCCATCCAGAACTGATCGGCCCCATCGAATGACAGCGCCTCAACCCCGCCGGGATAAGACAGGTTTGCCGCGCGGTCATAGGCATCAGGGATGACGGTGAAATCTGCGCTCATGATGCGGGTCAGAATATCGGCGTGACGCGCGCCCCATTCATTGTCATTGCCCGTGCCGGTATAAGGGCCCTGCACCTCATTGGCGGGGGTATAGGGTTTGACGCAGGCATCCGGGCCACCTTCGCGGGCGATCAGATCGCGGGCGAAATCCTTTGGGTCGATGCCCAATTGTCGCACAATGGCGCCTTGGTCGCGGATCAGCCATTCATCATCGATCTGATTATTCTTGGCGTGGCAATCGGCCAGAATGCGGTAATGCAGCTTGGTCCCCGTCGGCGCGCCATAGACGCCCGGCTTGGCATGGGTCGCGGTGGAATGCAGCCGGTGCGAGGACAGCATCCCCGTCTCCGGCGTGCCGGACCAGATCACATCCTCGCCAAAGAGCGTGCGGTCTGGAAATTCAGCCAGCGTGGCCATGGTTGCGGCGATCACGCCCTGATTTCCCAGCACGACCGATGCGGGAGAGCGCACCACGATCTCTGGTGCGTAATACTCATGCAGCGTGGCGATGCCGCGATCTTCCCAGATCTCTTTGGTGATGCCGATGATGTAATCGGGGAAATCGCGGAATTTTGGGTCAAAACCCTTCATTACAGAGGTCCTTTAGGTTTGCGGGCAGAACCGCGGATAATCAGGGGCGCATCCACGACAACCTGTCGGGCCGGGCTGGCGGGATGGTCAATTTTTTCCAGCATGGCGGCCACTGTGGCCTCGACCATGCGATTGGCGCGTTGGCGCACCGTGGTCAGGTCATAGGCCGTCCAGGCCGCAGGCGGCACATCGTCATAGCCCACGACCGAGACATCCTGCGGCACGCGCAGGCCAAGCTCGAAGCGCAGCGCATCCATCACGGCAAAGGCCATGTGATCATTGGCGACAAAAACCGCATCCGGCAGCACCGCATCGCGTTTGCCAAACATGCAGCACGCGGCAGCTTTGGCGGTGTCGGCTTCAAAGTTTCCAACGCCACGGGCAAACAGGGTCAGCCCCGCATCCTTCAATCCATCAAGGAACCCGGCCTCCCGGTCACGCTGGGTCGAGGCCCCTTCCCAACCCGCGATATAGGCCGGGCGCTGATGCCCGCCCTGCGCCAGAAACTGCGCAATGTCATAGCCGCCCTGATAATTGTCAGATGTGACCGTGGCCACGCGCTCCAGATCCTGCGTGCGGTTGAATTGCACCACAGGCACCCCCGCCTGCTGACAGCGCGAGGCCAGTTCGGATGACATCGAGACCGAGGCCGTAATGATCCCCTCGACCTGATAATCGAGGATCTCTTCCAGCACTGTGTCGATGATTTCGGTTTTGTTCGAGGCCATGAAAACCAGCACATGATAGCCTTTGGCCTGCAAGGCGTTGGACAGTTTCTCCAGCGCGTCGGGATAGAAATGATTGTCGAGATAGGCCACCACCAGCCCAATCATCCGACTTTTGCCAGACACCATCGCGCGGGCCAGAACATTGGGGCGATAGCCCAGCGCCGTGGCAGCGTCGCGGACCTTTTTGGCAGTTTTTTCCGACACGGATGCGCCGGGGGTGAACACGCGGCTGACGGCGGACTGGCTCACACCTGCCCTCTTGGCCACCTGCGCTGATGTCACCTTGCCCGCCATCAGTCTGCCGTCCAGCCTCCATCCACCAAAAGCGAAGTGCCCGTCACCAGCGAAGAGGCGTCAGACGCCAGATAGAGCACCGCGCCCATGATGTCCTCGACCTCGCCCACGCGGCCCAGTTTGATTTTCTCTTCGATCCACGCCACGCGGTCGGGATTGTCGAATGTGGGTGCTGTGAGTGGCGTGCGGATAAAGGTCGGCGCGACCGCATTGATGCGGATGCCAAGGCTGCCCCATTCGACCGCCATCGCCTTGATCATCCCCTCCAGCCCCCATTTCGAGGCGCAATAAACAGTGCGGTCGATGCCGCCAACATGACCCATCTGGCTTGAGATATGCACAATCGACCCAGCCTTGCCCGCCGCCTGCATCGCCTTGGCCGCCCAGGCCGACAGAAAGTAGGCTGAGCGCAGGTTGATATCCATCACCCGGTCATAATCAGCGGGCGTCATCTCCAACGCAGGCGCTGGAAAGGCCGTGCCAGCCGAATTGACCACGATGTCAAAAGGCTCTGCCATCGCGGGCTCCAGCGCGGC
>JABSSB010000238.1 GCA_013214715.1 Paracoccaceae bacterium
CTGCGTTACACCACGCCCGACTCACAAAAAGAGAAAGGGACAGTCATGAGCCGCATCAAGGTCGACAACCCGATTGTCGAAATGGACGGGGACGAGATGACCCGTATCATGTGGGATTTCATCAAGCAGAAGCTTATCCTGCCCTATCTCGACGTCGATCTGCTTTATTATGATCTGGGCATCGAAGAACGCGACCGCACCGAAGATCAGATCACGATCGACGCCGCCGAAAAGACCAAGGAGGTCGGCGTGGCCGTCAAATGCGCCACCATCACCCCCGATGAAGCGCGCGTCGAAGAATTTGGTCTGAAAAAGATGTGGCGCTCGCCCAATGGCACGATCCGCAACATTCTGGGCGGCGTGGTGTTTCGCCAGCCGATCATCTGCCGCAACGTACCGCGCCTGGTGCCGGGCTGGACCAAGCCCATCGTGATCGGGCGCCATGCCTATGGCGACCAATACCGGGCCACGGACATGAAATTCCCAGGCCCCGGCAAGCTTACGATGAAATTCGTGGGCAAAGACGGCACCGAAATCGAACATGAGGTCTTCGACGCGCCCTCAGCTGGTGTATTTCAGGCGATGTACAACCTTGATAGCTCGATTCGTGATTTTGCCCGCGCCTCGTTCAATTACGGTCTGTCGTTGGGCTGGCCGGTCTATCTGTCCACAAAAAACACGATCCTCAAGCAATATGATGGCCGGTTTCTGGAGCTGTTTCAGGAAATCTATGATGCCGAGTTTGCCGATCAGTTCAAGAAGGCGGGCATCTGGTATGAACATCGACTGATTGACGACATGGTCGCCTGTGCAATGAAATGGAATGGCGGTTTTGTCTGGGCCTGCAAGAATTATGACGGCGACGTGCAATCCGACACCGTGGCGCAGGGCTTCGGATCGCTTGGGCTGATGACCTCGCAACTGATGACACCCGATGGCAAGATCGTGGAGGCCGAGGCCGCCCACGGCACCGTGACCCGGCATTACCGCCAGCACCAGAAGGGAGAGGCGACCTCGACGAACTCAATCGCCTCGATTTATGCCTGGACTGGCGGGTTGAAGCATCGCGCCAAGCTCGATGACAATGCCGCGTTGATGAATTTTGCGACGACCCTCGAAAAGACCATCGTGAACACGGTGGAATCGGGCTGGATGACCAAGGACCTGGCGCTTTTGGTTGGACCGGATCAGAAGTGGCTGACCACGATGGGCTTTTTGGAGAAGGTCGACGAAAACCTGAACGCCGCTTTGGCGGGCTGAACTTGCGCCGCGCCCTGCCCCTTTCTGCGGCAGGACGCGTTCCGCTGCGGAAATCATGGCCGGGATCACCGGTTGCCCATTGATCCTGACGCTTGGGCTGGATAACTGGCCGCATGACAGTGACATCTGATGATACCGTCCTGCGCCACAGCCTTCTGGAAGATGCGCTGGCCTTTGTGATTGGCACCTCGCTCTGTGCGTTGGGCCTGATGATGCTAACGCATCTGGGGCTGATCACCGGGCAGACCGCCGGACTGGGCGTGTTGCTGTCCTATGTGACCGGCTGGTCTTTCGGCCCGATTTTTTTCGTGATCAACCTGCCCTTTTATCTCCTCGCCTTTCTGCGCATGGGCGCAGGGTTCACGCTGCGCAGTTTCATCGCGGTCGGGCTCCTGTCGGCGGCAACAAGTTTCTTGCCCGGCTATGTCAGCTTTGCCGCCTTGGACCCTTTGGTGGGGGCTCTACTGGCCGGGATGCTTTGTGGCATCGGGTTGATCGTTCTGTTCAGACACAGCGCCTCGCTGGGCGGCGTCGGTGTTCTGGCGCTGTATGTGCAGGATCGCTTTGGCATGCAGGCGGGTTGGGTGCAGCTTGGGTTTGACGCGGTGCTTTTTGCCTCGGCGTTGCTTGTGCTGGACCCGATGATGGTGCTGTATTCGCTGGCAGGGGCGGCGGTGACCAATGTGGCCATCGCGCTGAACCACCGAAAAGACAGATATATAGGGCGCTGATGGTTTACCTGATTTTGATGGCCGCAGTGGTCCTGGAAGTCATCGGGACAACGGCCCTGTCGCAAAGCCAGCAATTCACCCGGCCATTGCCCTCTCTGATCACGACCATTTCTTATGGCGGCGCCTTTTACCTGCTGTCTTGGGTGATGAAGACCATGTCAGTGGGCGTGGTCTATGCAATCTGGACGGGACTGGGAACGGTTCTAGTGGCTGCAATCGGGGTGGTTTATCTGAACCAGAAGCTCGATCTGGCAGCGGTGATCGGGCTGGGGCTGATCATAGCCGGACTGCTGGTTCTGAACCTGTTGTCGTCCTCGGTGTCTCACTGACGCAATTCGGGCTGGCCTTCTGCGCCGCAGCACGGTATCGCCCCGGCAAATCATTTGCCTGTCAGGAAACTCCATGGAACTGCGCAACATCGCCATCATCGCCCACGTTGACCACGGCAAGACCACGCTGGTGGACGAGCTGCTGAAACAATCGGGCGCGTTCCGGGAAAACCAGGCCGTGGCCGAACGCGCGATGGACAGCAATGATCTTGAACGCGAACGCGGTATCACCATTCTGGCCAAGGCCACATCGGTGGAATGGAATGGCACCCGCATCAATATCGTCGACACGCCTGGCCACGCCGATTTCGGCGGTGAAGTCGAACGCATCCTGTCGATGGTCGATGGCGTGGTTTTGCTGGTCGATGCTGCCGAAGGCCCGATGCCGCAGACGAAATTCGTGACGTCCAAAGCGCTGGCGCTGGGACTGCGCCCGATTGTGGTGCTGAACAAGGTCGACAAGCCCGATGCCGAACCCGACCGCGCATTGGACGAATGCTTTGACCTCTTTGCTAATCTGGGCGCCGATGATGACCAGTTGGATTTCCCGTCCATGTATGCCTCGGGCCGCAGTGGCTGGGCGGATATGGAGCTGGATGGTCCGCGCAAGGATCTGTCGGCGCTGTTTCAATTGATTGTCGATCATGTCCCCGCGCCTGAACAGGCCACCCATAACAAGGACGAGCCATTCCGGATGCTGGCGACCACGCTGGGCTCGGACCCGTTCATCGGGCGCATCCTGACGGGCCGGGTGGAAAGCGGCACGCTCAAGGCAGGCACGGCGCTCAAGGCGCTGTCGCGTGATGGGGACGTGGTCGAAAACTTCCGCGTGACGAAGATCCTGGCATTCCGTGGCCTATCGCAACAGCCCATCGATGTGGCCGAGGCCGGCGATATCGTCACGCTGGCCGGCATGACCAAAGCCACCGTGGCCGACAGCCTTGTTGACCCGTCGGTGGACGCCCCCCTGCCCGCGCAACCCATTGATCCACCGACGATCACCGTGACCTTTGGCATCAATGACAGCCCACTCGCTGGCCGTGATGGCAAGAAAGTGCAATCGCGTGTGATCCGTGACCGCCTGATGAAAGAGGCCGAGCAGAACGTCGCCATCCGTGTCACCGACACGCCCGGCGGCGAAGCCTTTGAGGTCGCAGGTCGGGGTGAATTGCAGATGGGCGTTCTGATCGAAAATATGCGCCGCGAAGGGTTCGAATTGTCGATCTCGCGCCCGCAGGTTCTGTTCCGCGAGGAAGGCGGCCAGCGGTTGGAACCGGTCGAGGAAGTCACCATCGATGTGGACGATGAATATTCCGGCACCGTGATCGAAAAACTGACCGGCACCCGCAAGGGCGATCTGGTCGAAATGAAGCCCGCTGGCGCTGGCAAAACGCGGATCATCGCGCATGTGCCGTCACGCGGGTTGATTGGCTATCACGGAGAGTTCCTGACCGACACGCGCGGCACCGGAGTTCTGAACCGCGTTTTCCACGATTGGGCGCCGCATAAGGGCGCGATCCCGGGCCGTCGCGCGGGAGTGCTGATCTCAATGGAAAACGGCCAATCGGTCGCTTACGCATTGTGGAACCTGGAAGAGCGCGGGCGGATGTTCATCGGGCCGCAGGCGGATGTCTATACCGGCATGATCATCGGAGAACACAGCCGCGACAATGATCTGGAAGTGAACCCGCTGAAAGGTAAGAAACTGACCAATGTGCGCGCCTCAGGCTCGGATGACGCAGTGCGGCTGACGCCGCATGTGAATTTCAGCCTTGAAGAGGCGATTGCCTATATCGACGATGATGAGCTGGTCGAGGTCACGCCCAACGCGGTGCGGCTGCGCAAACGCTATCTTGATCCGCATGAGCGCAAGCGGATGGCCAAAGCCTCGTGAAACAGAAAACCGCGCCCCATGAGCCAGCCGTTCACTTAAAGTGTGCCAACTTGTCGAACTATAGGTGAACACTTGACGTTTTATTCAATCCGGGCAGGTTGTCAGCATCCGGCCCTGATTGGTTCGTGTGCCTGAGATATTTTCGGCAGACGACAATGAACACCAAGCCAGCAGAATCAACATGTAGCACCCCTCCATAAGCCTTTTTTTCAAAAGGCTTACGAAGATTT
>JABSSB010000239.1 GCA_013214715.1 Paracoccaceae bacterium
CACTCTCGGCGCCGGACCCGGCGCGGCTGTGGCTTTACCATAAGCCCACCGGCCGCGTGACCACCGCCCGCGATGACAAGGGCCGCACGACCATCTTCGACGATCTGCCAGATGAGATGCCCCGCGTGATGAGCGTTGGGCGGCTCGACATCAACTCCGAAGGCCTGCTGCTGCTGACCAATGATGGCGGTCTGAAACGCAAGCTCGAACTGCCCTCCACCGGGTGGCTGCGAAAATACCGTGTGCGCATCAATGGCCGCCCGCAAGACAGCGATTTCGAACGGCTGCGCAAAGGCATCGAGATCGACGGCGAACGGTTTCAGCCGATGATCGTCAATCTCGACCGCCAGCAAGGCGCCAATGCCTGGGTCACCATCGGGCTGCGTGAAGGCAAGAACCGCGAAATTCGCCGCGCGATGGAGGCCGTGGGATTTGCCGTAAACCGGCTGATCCGCGTGTCCTATGGCCCGTTCCAACTGGGCCAGCTGAAATCGGGCGCTGTCGAAGAGGTGCGGCGCAAGGTGCTGCGCGACCAATTGGGGCTGGAGGCCGAACCGCAGCCAACACCCAAACCGGGCGCAAGGCGCAAACCCTCTCCGGCGCGCAAACGCCGCGGCCCGCCGCGCGATTAGGTCAAAGGCGGCGCGGGGCCGGGGCCGGGGCCGGATCCGGGCGGATACTCCGACTCACCCCCGGCCTGCGTCGGTCTCGACGGTCACGGCACCGGAAGACCGGGAAGACAGGCCGCCTGATCGTCACCGGTCAGACTGCGTTCTCCTGTCGTGCTCTGTCTTGATCCACCTCAAGCCACGGGGCACAACAGGCAGGACACAACTCAAAAGGCCGCTATGTCCGTTTCTCCCGATGCGCTGGATGCGCTCTTTGCCGCGCGCTATTCCTGCCGCGCGTTCTCCAATCGCCCCGTGCCGCGCGACGTGATCGCGGCCATCACCGCCACAGCCCGCCGCGCGCCATCGTGGTGCAACGCGCAGCCCTGGCAGCTCACCATCACCTCCGGGGCGGAAACCGACCGCTTGCGCGAAGCCCTGAAATCCGAGGTCACCTCCGGCGCCCCCGCCCCCGACCTGCCTTTCCCGTCCGGCTATAGTGGCCCCTATCAGGAGCGCCGCCGCACCTGCGGCTGGCAGCTTTACGAAGCCGTGGGCGTGGAAAAGGGCGACCGCGCGGGGTCGGCGCAGCAGATGATGCGGAATTTCGACCTCTTTGACGCGCCGCATTGCGCGATCCTCTCAAGCCCGGTGGAACTGGGGCCTTATGGCGCGATGGATTGCGGCGGCTTTGTCACCGCCTTCACCATCGCCGCCCGCGCCCAAGGCGTGGACACCATTGCGCAGGCCGCGGTGGCCAGCTATGCGCCCCTGCTGCATCGCCATTTCGACATCCCCGAAACCCGCCTGATCCTGTGCGCAATCTCGTTCGGCTATGGCGATCCTGACCACCCCGCCAACAGCTTTCGCACCGGACGGGCCAAGGTTGCCGACATTATTGACTGGCGCGACGCATGAGGGCGCTGATCCAACGCGTGGCCGAGGCCTCCGTCGCCGTCGATGGCGCGGTGATCGGCCAGACCGGGCCGGGGCTGATGATCCTGGTCTGCGCCATGCAGGGCGATGACACGGCCACCGCCGACAAGCTGGCCGCCAAGATCGCCAAACTGCGCATCTTCACCGATGACGCGGGCAAGATGAACCTGTCGCTGCTGCAAACCGGCGGCGGCGCGCTTGTGGTCAGCCAGTTCACGCTGGCCGCCGATACCGCCCGCGGAAACCGCCCCGGCTTTTCCACCGCAGCCCCACCCGCTGAAGGTCAGGCGCTTTATGAGCATTTCACCGACGCAATGCGCGGGCTGGGCATCCCGACCGAGCAAGGGAAATTTGGCGCGGATATGAAAGTCGCACTGGTCAATGATGGCCCCGTGACCATCTGGATCGACACCGACGGCTAAGCGCTGCTCAATCCTTCACAGCTTGTAACTCATAGTGCTGCATTGCCGCATTTTTTGCTTTGTTCAAAACTGAACATCTGCTAGGCGTTCAAAAGTGAACAGGCGCAAGCCGTGTGGAGAGTTTTGGTACGATGTCCAGAAGCCAGGCCGAGATGCGCGCCGAGGATCAGCGCTTTCGCCTCTTGCGAGCTTTGGGCGACGCACCGGCCACGCCGCAGCGGCATCTGGCTGAGCAGCTTGGTGTCTCGCTGGGCACGGTGAACAACCTGCTGCGCAGTCTCACCGATGCCGGACATATCAGCCAAGGCGCCCAAGGCTATGCACTGACCGCAGACGGTCAGGCCCTGCGGACGAGCCTGTCGCGCAGCTTTCTGCATCGCAAGATCTCCGAATACGAATCCCTCAAAACCGAGCTGCGGCTTCTCGGCCCGCTCACCCGCAACGACCCGCTCTGGCGCGAAATCTCATCCACCGTGCCGGACCCGGAATTCTTTTGGTCCCAATTGCAACGAGAGGACAGTCTCATGACCATGCCCGCCAACCTGGCGCCCATCCCCGAGCTTTATGTCTCGTATGACAGCGCGCAGAAACTCAAAGTCGAAGCCGCAGACCTCAAAAGCCACGATCTGTCCCCGCGCCAGATCTGCGACCTTGAGCTGCTGATGAATGGCGGGTTCAACCCGCTCAAAGGCTTCCTCTCTGAGGCCGACTATAACGGCGTTGTCGACAATATGCGCCTGACCGATGGCACGCTTTGGCCGATGCCGATCACGCTGGATGTCTCAGAGGACTATGCCGACAGCATCGAGATCGGCGAAGACATCGCCCTGCGCGATCAGGAAGGCGTCATTTTGGCCACCATGACCGTGACCGACCGCTGGACGCCAGACAAGGCCCATGAAGCCGAAAAGGTCTTTGGCGCCAATGATCTGGCTCACCCGGCCGTGAACTACCTGCACCATACCGCCGGCAAGGTCTATCTGGGCGGCCCCGTCACCGGCATCCAGCCGCCGGTGCATTATGATTTCCGCGGCCGTCGCGACACGCCGAACGAATTGCGCGCCTATTTCCGCAAGCTGGGCTGGCGTCGCGTCGTGGCCTTCCAGACCCGAAACCCGCTGCACCGCGCGCATCAGGAACTCACCTTCCGCGCCGCCCGCGAAAGCCAGGCCAACCTGCTGATCCACCCCGTGGTCGGCATGACCAAACCCGGCGATGTGGACCATTTCACCCGCGTGCGCTGCTATGAGGCCGTGCTGGACAAATACCCGCAGGCCACCACCGAAATGTCGCTGCTGAACCTGGCGATGCGCATGGCCGGCCCGCGTGAGGCCGTCTGGCACGGAATCATCCGCCGCAACCATGGCTGCACCCATTTCATCGTCGGCCGCGACCATGCCGGACCGGGCAAGAACTCGGCGGGTGAAGATTTCTATGGGCCTTATGACGCACAGGACATGTTCCGCGAATATGAGGATGAAATCGGCCTCGAAATGGTGCCGTTCAAGCATATGGTCTATGTGCAGGAACGCGCCCAGTATGAGCCCGCCGACGAGATCGCGGACAAGGATGACGTGACCATCCTCAACATCTCCGGCACCGAACTGCGTCGCCGTCTGGCCGAAGGTCTTGATATCCCGGAATGGTTCTCTTTCCCCGAGGTTGTGACCGAACTGCGCAAATCGAAGCCACCGCGCGCCCAGCAGGGCTTTACCGTGTTCTTCACCGGCTTCTCTGGCTCGGGCAAGTCGACCGTGGCCAACGCGCTGATGGTCAAGCTGATGGAAATGGGCGGACGCCCCGTGACGCTTCTGGACGGCGACATCGTGCGCAAGAACCTCAGCTCCGAACTGGGCTTCTCGAAAGAGCATCGCGACCTCAACATCCGCCGCATCGGCTATGTCGCCTCCGAGATCACCAAGAATGGCGGCATCGCCATCTGCGCGCCGATCGCGCCCTATGCCTCGACCCGCCGCGCCGTGCGCGAGGATATCGAGCAACATGGCGCCTTCTGCGAAGTGCATGTCGCCACTTCGATCGAAGAATGCGAACGCCGCGACCGCAAGGGCCTTTATAAGCTGGCACGCGAAGGCAAGATCAAGGAATTCACCGGCATCTCGGACCCCTATGATGTGCCGGAGAACCCGGAACTGAGCCTTGAGACCGAAAATGTCGATGTCGACAATTGCGCACATCAGGTCCTGCTGAAGCTCGAAAACATGGGCCTGATCTCGGCGTGATCGGCCCGGCCTCAGGCCCGCGACCGGCGGGCCTGAGGGCATTGCTCCTCTGGCCTGTGCGGCAAATAACTTCACTACATACATGCAACGATTGCAGAGCGTCCAAAGTGACACAACCAACGACCTGCATACACTTACCTGAGATCGCATCGAAACGATGCAAACCGGTCACATTAACCATTTGCTAACAAATCGGGTGGGGGTCGGCCCTGGGCGACATCATCGCCGGCGGAGATGGCAAAGACACCATCAATGGCGAAGACGGCCGTGACTTCATCAAAGGCGATGGCGGCAACGACTTCATCAAAGGCGGTGGCGGCAACGACCTCATATTGGGTGGTGCTGGCAACGACTATCTGATCGGCGACCTCTCGGACGACCCGCGTTACGACGGACAGGGCGGCAAAGACCGGATCCGCGATGGCAATGGCAATGGCAATGGCAATGGAAATGGCAATGGCAATGGTTTTAAAATTGGTAAT
>JABSSB010000024.1:0-8448 GCA_013214715.1 Paracoccaceae bacterium
GCTGGATTGAGGCGATTCCAACCGGCACGGCGATCTCGCTTTACGTGCATGTGCCTTTTTGCCGCAGACTCTGCTGGTTCTGCGCCTGCCGCACGCAAGGCATAAGCACGGATGCGCCTTTGGAAGGCTATGTGAACTCTCTGCTGGCGGAATTGGCGTTGACCAAGGCGCGTCTGCCCGACGGCGTTACTCTGTCCAGTTTGCATCTGGGAGGCGGCACACCGACCCTGTTGCCAGCCCCGTTGCTGGACAAGCTGTTGGGCGCGATCCGAGATACAGTACCGATGGGAGAGGGTGCAGAGATTTCGGTGGAAATTGATCCCAACGAGATCGACTCAGCCCGTCTGGACGCGCTGGTGCGGGCCGGGATGAACCGCGCGTCAATCGGTGTGCAGGATTTCGATCCCGACATTCAAAAGATCATCGGCCGCGAACAAAGTTATGAGGTCACCCACGACGCCGCCGCGATGATCCGCGATGCGGGCATTTCCGGGCTGAATATGGATATCCTCTTCGGCCTGCCGAACCAGACCCGCGCGCGGCTCAGCGCAAGCGTGCAAAAGCTGCTGTCGCTCTCCCCCGATCGCGTGGCGCTTTATGGCTACGCGCATGTGCCCTGGATGGCCAAGCGCCAGCAGCTGATCCCATCGGATGCTCTGCCCACCCCGGAAAAGCGGTTGAAGCTTTATGAAACGGCCCGTCAGCTGTTCATGTGGGATGGCTACAATGAAATTGGGATCGATCATTTCGCAACCGAAAGCGATGGTCTGACCCAAGCCTTGCTGGCAGGCAAATTGCGCCGGAATTTCCAAGGCTACACCGATGATCAGGCTGATTACTTGATTGGCGTCGGCGCATCCTCGATTTCTCGCTTCCCGCAAGGCTATGCCCAAAACGCCCCGGCCACCGGTGCGCATGTCGGCGCGATTCAGGATGGGCGGTTTTCGACGACCCGCGGGCATCGTTTTGTCGGTGAGGACGTGATGCGGGCCCGAATCATCGAAATGATCATGTGTGACTTCGCGGTGGATACTGCGGAAATCACAGATCGCTTTGACATCAGCCCGGCGGACCTGTCAGATCTGCTATCACGCGTGAACGCACAATTCGAAAACGGTTTGGACCTTTCAGAACGCGGTCTTTTCATCCCCGAAAGCGCACGCCCCCTGACCCGCATGATCGCGCGCGCCGTGGATGCCTATGACCTAAGCCATACGGGTCATAGCCCGGCCATCTGATTGAAGACTCCGCCGGGATCAGGTCCGGCGGAGGCGGATCACGACATCAACGGATGCAATCTCGGCACCATCGGGCGCGTCCGGGATTTGTGTAATCAACAACTGCTCCGCAGGCGCATCCGTCAGGCGGCCTTCACCTTCCCAGTAGAAATGCGGGTGATCGTGAGTGTTGGTGTCGAAATAGCTTTTCGACCCATCCACAGTCACCTCTTGCAACAGACCCGCATCGCAAAATGCGCCCAACGTATTGTAAACCGTCGCAAGGGACACGCCGACATCGGCCTTTCGGGCCGCATCAAACAGGCTTTCGGCGGTGACGTGACGATGGCGTCCATCCCCTATCAACAAATCGGCCAGCGCGACGCGCTGCCGTGTCGGGCGCAAGCCGGCCGACGCAAGCCAATCGGCTGGGGTTGGAAGGGTTTGATCGCTCATGTCTCTCTCTGGCACATGGTTCACCGGTGAATATACCGGTCTTCGGTGTCGGATTACAAACAAAACATGGTGTTAAAGCAGTGCAGGACAAGACCCTTCGCAGCCTGTTGCCACTTTACCAGCGATGCGAGCGCCCTTGTATCCCGCCCTTTGGCGGTGGTAGACCCTGCGTCAGATCAAGAAATAACGCCTGCCACGGAGAACGCCGCGCATGTCTACCTTTCCCACTTCTTTCGATAAGGAAGACCTGCTGAAATGCGCGCGCGGAGACCTGTTCGGCCCTGGCAATGCCCAGCTTCCGGCGCCGCCGATGCTGATGATGGACCGGATCACGGACATCTCGGGCGATGGCGGCGCGCATGGCAAAGGCCATGTGCTGGCCGAGTTCGACATCACCCCGGATCTGTGGTTCTTTGACTGTCATTTCCCCGGCAACCCGATCATGCCCGGCTGCCTGGGGCTGGATGGCCTTTGGCAATTGACCGGGTTCAACCTGGGGTGGCGCGGCTGGCAGGGCCGTGGCTATGCGCTGGGTGTGGGAGAGGTCAAACTGACCGGTATGGTCCGGCCCGACCGCAAGATGCTGACCTACAAGATTGATTTCACCAAGGCGATCCAAACACGCCGCCTGACGATGGGTGTCGCTGACGGGATCGTCGAAGCCGATGGCGAAGTGATCTACCAGGTCAAGGATATGAAGGTCGCGCTGTCGGAAAGCTGACGTGATGGGGCAGGCCAGCCTGCCTTGCACCTGACGGGCAGCTTGGCCTAAACAAACCACAGCCAAACAAACAGGAGGCGTCATGCGCCGTGTCGTGGTCACAGGGTTGGGGATTGTATCCTCGATCGGGAACAATGCTGATGAGGTGCTGGCCTCTTTGAAAACCGGGATGTCCGGGATCGAAGCCAATGCCGATATGGCCGAACATGGCTTTCGCAGCCAGATCGCCGGATCGATCAAGTTGGACGTGTCGCAGCATGTCGACAAGCGCACGCTGCGCTTCATGGGGCCTGGCGCAGCCTATGCCCACATCGCGATGCAGCAGGCCATTGCCGATGCCGGGCTGGAAGAAGCTGACATCGTAAATGAACGCACCGGTCTGGTCGCAGGCTCTGGCGGGCCATCAACATCGGCCATTCTGACGGCGCATCAGACCGTTCTGAAAACCGGCGCAACCAAACGGATCGGGCCCTTTGCCGTGCCCAAAGCGATGTCTTCGACAATTTCAGCCAATCTGGCGACAGCGTATAAGATTAAAGGCATCAATTACTCGATCACGTCGGCCTGCTCTACATCACTGCATTGCATCGGCAACGCGGCCGAGCAGATCATGCTGGGCAAGCAGGATGTGATGTTTGCGGGCGGCGGAGAAGAGCTGGACTGGACACTCTCCTGCCTGTTCGACGCGATGGGTGCGATGTCGTCGAAATACAATGACACGCCTGCCACGGCCTCCCGGGCTTTTGACGAAAGCCGTGACGGTTTCGTGATTTCCGGCGGCGGCGGCATTGTCGTGCTGGAAGAGCTTGAGCACGCCAAAGCCCGCGGCGCGAAAATCTATGCAGAGGTCACCGGCTATGCCGCGACCTCGGACGGACATGACATGGTGGCCCCGTCCGGTGAAGGCGGTGAACGCGCAATGCGTCTGGCCAAGGCCAGCCTGCCTGCAGATCGCAAGGTCGGCTATATCAACGCGCATGGCACCTCGACCCCGGTCGGGGATGTGGGCGAGGTCGAAGCCGTCCGACGGGTCTTTGGCGAAGGCACGACCCCGCCGATCAGCTCCACCAAATCGATGACAGGCCACGCGCAGGGCGCCGCCGGCGCGTTGGAGGCGATTTTCAGCCTGCTGATGCTCGACAATGATTTCATCGCCCGGTCGATCAATGTCGAAACGCTCGATCCGGCCATCAATCCGGGCGAGATCGCGTTGGAAACGGTGATGAATGCCGGGCTGGATTCCGTCATGACCAACAGCTTTGGATTTGGCGGCACGAATGGATCGATGATCCTATCCAAATATCTGGGTTGAGACGATGACTGGAGTTCTTGCAGGAAAACGCGGCCTGATCATGGGTGTGGCCAATGAACGCTCTATCGCTTGGGGCATTGCCAAGGCGATGGCCGGAGCCGGGGCAGAGCTGGCCTTTACCTATCAGGGCGACGCCTTTGGGCAGCGGCTGGCGCCTTTGGCTGAAAGCGTCGGATCGGATTTTATGGTCGATGTCGACGTAACCGATGATGCGTCGCTGGATGCCGCGTTCGATAAACTGGCGGCGCGCTGGCCCACGATAGATTTTGTCGTGCACGCCATCGCCTTTTCGGACAAATCCGAATTAACGGGCCGGTTCCTGAACACCAGCCGGGCAAATTTCAAGAATTCGATGGATATCTCGGCCTATTCTTTCATCGAGGTCGCCCGCCGGGCGCATCCGATGATGACGGAAAATGGCGGCACGTTGCTGACCCTGACCTATCAAGGCTCGAACCGCGTTGTCCCGAATTACAACGTGATGGGCGTGGCCAAGGCGGCGCTGGAGGCGACGACGCGGTATCTGGCCAATGATCTTGGCCCTGACGGCATCCGCGTGAACGCAATTTCGCCCGGTCCGATGAAAACCTTGGCCGGGGCCGCGATCGGCGGGGCGCGCAAGACGTTCAAACATACCGAAGCCAATGCACCCTTGCGATCGAATGCAACGCTCGAAGCGGTGGGCGGCACGGCCGTCTATCTGGCTTCGGACGCGGGGTGTTTCACGACGGGCGAAGTTGTTCGGGTCGACGGTGGGTTCCACGTTCTGGGCATGCCCCAGCCGGATCAACTTTAAGCCCGGCCGCATATGCGTTTTTCGGCCATCCGGGATCGGGTGGCTGCCTTGGCGCTCAATCGGCTCGCCTCTTGTATCCTGCTTGCAACTATGGCCCTGATAGGCCGTAAAAGACGGGGGGACGCCAAATGGCCATCACAACATGCATTTTCGATGCCTATGGCACCTTGTTCGATGTGGCCGCCGCCGCGCGTCAGGCCGCGTCTGAACCCGGGCAGGAGGGGTGGGCCGCAAAATGGCCTGACCTGGCCAGCCAGTGGCGGTTGAAACAGCTGCAATACACATGGCTTCGGGCAATCACCGGCGCCCATACCGACTTCTGGGATGTGACTGCAGATGGCCTTGATTGGGCGCTTGAAGCATGTGGGTTGGACGGAGATGACGCGTTGCGGCAGCGTTTGTTGGACCTTTACTGGGAATTGCAGGCCTATGACGAAGTGCCCGCCATGCTGCAACGCCTCAAAGAGGCGGGCCTGAACACTGCAATCCTGTCCAATGGCTCGCCCAACATGCTGAACGGGGCGGTGTCTTCCGCTGGAATTGGCGCGTATCTTGATGATGTTTTGTCCGTGCAGGATGTCGGCGTCTTCAAACCAGACAGTCGCGTCTATGACATGGTGGGCGCCCGATTTGACTGCGCGCGGCAGGAGGTCTTGTTCGTCTCCTCTAACGGGTGGGACGCCGCAGGTGCCACGGGATACGGATTTGTCACAGCCTGGGTCAACCGCGCGGGTGAGCCGATGGATCGCCTGCCCTGGACACCTGCAAACATCCTTAGAGATCTTACCCGAATTCCCGAGATAGCAGGGGCCTGACCATGCCCAAATTCCAGACCAGCGATGGGCTGCAGCTGTATTACGAAGACACGCCCGGCGATAAAGGCGCAATCCTCTGCCTGACCGGGTTGACCCGCAACCTGCGCGATTTCGATTACGTCAAACCCTATCTTGAAGGCTACAGGGTCGTGACGATGGATTATCGCGGGCGCGGCCTGTCAGATCGTGATCCGGAATATCTGAACTATAACGTTCTGCGCGAAACCCGCGATGTGAATGAATTGCTCGATCATCTGGGGATCGAGTATTGCATGGTTATCGGCACGTCGCGCGGGGGTCTGCTGGCCATGGTCATGGCCGCGCAAGAGCCCCGGCGGCTTTGCGGTGTTGTGCTCAACGATGTCGGCCCGATCCTTGGCGCGGTCGGGTTGGCGCGCATCATGGCCTATGTCGGTCGGCGGCCCGAGGCGGCAACCTACGCCGAATGGGTGACGCAACTGAAGACAGAGCTGGCGGAAGAGTTTCAGGACATCCCCGAAGAACGCTGGTTTCATGAGGCGCAAAACCGTTTTGTCGAAACGGAAACCGGTCTTGATCTGCGCTATGATCCGCGCCTGTTCAATTCGCTGATAGAGCAATCGGCCTCGAACAGTTTACCGGATTTCGAGCTTTATTTTGACCAGCTCAAAGACATGCCAACCGGGGTGATCCGGGGCGCAAACTCTGCCGTTCTGACCGAAGAAGGGCTGGCCGTGATGCATGACCGCCATCAGGGTCTGGTGTCGAAAGAGGTGCCAAAGCGCGGGCACACGCCCTTTCTTGACGAACCGGAATCTCTGGACGTGATCCACGCCATTCTGAAAGCCTGCCTGCCATGAGCGATATCACCATGATCGACGCCGCCGCCGAACGGCTTAAGGGCCATGTCCGGCGCACGCCTCTTTTGTCGTCCCCGTTTCTCAATGACATCGCCGGGCGGCGCGTCTGGGTCAAACCGGAATGCCTTCAGCATACCGGTAGCTTCAAGTTTCGTGGCGGGTGGTCGGCGGTGTCGGCGCTTGACGCCGACATCCGATCGCGTGGCGTTTTGGGCTTTTCCAGCGGCAATCATGCGCAAGGCGTGGCCTACGCGGCACGTGAACACGGCATCCCGGCAGTGATCGTCATGCCATCGGACGCACCTGCGTTGAAAATCGCCAACACCCGCGCCTTGGGCGCCGAGGTGATCCTGTATGATCGCGGCGGAGAAAGTCGTGAGGCGATTGGCGAAAAGCTGTCCCGCGACCGTGGCCTGACCTTGATCAAACCCTATGATGAACCGCAGGTGATCGCCGGTCAGGGCACCACCGGGCTGGAAATCGCTGAACAGGCGGCCGAGGCCGGGGTGGAGCAGGCCGATGTGCTGGTCTGCTGCGGCGGGGGTGGGCTGACCGCCGGGATTGCCCTTGCGCTGGAGGCCCGCGCACCGGGTCTGCGCGTCCGCCCGGCAGAGCCTGAGGGCTTTGATGATACGGCCCGATCTCTTGCCTCCGGCAGGCATGAGGTCAACCAGACCGAATCCGGCGGGCTTTGTGATGCGATCCTGACGCCAACACCGGGACAGATCACCTTTCCGGTGCTCAAACGACTGTGCGGTCCTGGCCTTGTCGTGAGCGAGGCAGAGGTT
This sequence comes from Paracoccaceae bacterium, assembly GCA_013214715.1. GTDB lineage: Bacteria > Pseudomonadota > Alphaproteobacteria > Rhodobacterales > Rhodobacteraceae > JABSSB01. The sequence goes on from JABSSB010000024.1 coordinate 6,945, forward strand.
CTGGACGCCATGGCATTGGCCTTTCGGCGGCTCAAACTCGTGGCGGAGCCGGGCGGGGCCGTTGCACTGGCTGCAGCGCTGTTTCATGGCGGCCAGATCGAGGGCGAGGATGTGATCGTGACGATTTCGGGCGGCAATGTGGATGAGGCCGTCTTTGCCCGTGCGCTGGCCCGACTTGGAAAGGAAGACGTATGAAAATCCTTCAACTTGGCGATGTCGCCCTGCATTACCGCGTTGACGGGCCGGAAGACGGCGCGCCGGTGGTCTTTGCAAACTCGCTTGGCACCGATTTCCGCCTATGGGATCCGATCCTGCCATATCTGCCGGACGGGCTGCGGCTGATCCGCTTTGATAAACGCGGGCATGGGCTGTCCTCCTGCCCGCAGGCACCTTATTCGATGGGCGCCCTCGTGCGCGACACCGAAGCGCTGTTGGATCACCTTGAAGTCAAGGATTGCCTGTTTGTCGGACTGTCCATCGGCGGCATGATTGCGCAAGGTCTGGCAGCCAAACGGCTTGATCTTGTGCGGGCGATGGTGCTGTCGAATACCGGGGCCAAGATCGGCACACGGGCAATGTGGGAGGACCGGATCGCCGCCGTCAATGCGGGCGGCATCGACGCCTTGGCCGATGCGGTCATGGAGCGGTGGTTTTCAAAAGCCTTCCGCGCCACGCCCGAGCTTGACCTGTGGCGCAACATGCTGGTGCGCCAGCCCGATGCCGGATATGCGGGCTGCTCGGCGGCGATCTCGGGCACTGATTTCTATACCTCTACCGCAGCGCTGCGCTTGCCCACGCTGGGCATAGCCGGGACAGAAGACGGCTCCACCCCGCCCGATCTGGTGCGCGAAACGATTGATCTGATTCCGGGGGCAGAGTTTCACCTGATCCGTGGGGCCGGGCATCTGCCCTGCGTCGAAGACCCCGAAGGCTATGCAACCGCGCTGACCGATTTCATGCGCAAGACGGGGCATATCTAAAGCATGGCCGCCTCCGTCTTCGACAGTGCGCTTTTCGCGCGGCTTTTTCCGACCGGAGAAATGGGTCGCCTGTTCACCGACACCGCCGAAATCCGCGCGATGCTTCTGGTCGAAGGCACCTTGGCCAAAGTGCAGGGGGAGGCTGGGATCATCCCCACAGACAGCGCCGCCTTCATCCATCGCGCGTCGCTGGAACACCAGATCGATCCCGGCGGGCTGGCGCTGGCAACAGGCCAGAATGGCGTTGCGATCCCAGCGCTTCTAGCGGCATTTCGCAAGGTCATGGAGGCCCCCGATCACGCGCAATATGTGCATTGGGGTGCGACCTCGCAGGACATTACCGACACCGCGCTGATGCTGCGCCTGCGACAGGCGCTGAGCCTTGTGGAAACTGACCTGCGCGCCGTCCTTGCCCGGTTGGCCACATTGGCCGAGCAGCATGCCGACACCCCGATGCCCGCGCGCACCTGGGGCCAGCACGCCACCCCGACCAGCTTTGGCGCCGTGGTGGCAGGCTGGGGCGC
>JABSSB010000024.1:8458-17207 GCA_013214715.1 Paracoccaceae bacterium
TGGGGCGCGCCGATTCTGGACCTTTTGGACGGGCTTCGGGCGTTGCGTGATCAGGCCTTGCTGGTCTCCCTGTCCGGTGCGGCGGGCACCTCGTCGCAGCTTGGGCCTGACCCCGCTGCGCTACGCGCCGCTTTGGGGCAGGCGCTGGGATTGGGTGATCCGGGGCGCAGTTGGCACGTGGACCGCCGGCCCGTGCTGCTCATCGCCGACTGGCTGGCACAGGTCACACTGTGCCTTGGTCGGATGGGCGCCGATGTCACCGCTCATAGCCGCACCGAATTGGCGGAAGTTCACCTTCGCGCAACCGGGGCCTCTTCCACCATGCCGCAAAAGCAAAACCCGGTCCCGGCCGAAGCGCTTGTGGCCTTGGCGCGCATGGCGACGGGTCTGATGGGCGTGATGCAGGGGGCTAGCCTGACCACACACCAACGCGACGGGGCTGCTTGGCTTTCCGAATGGATGGCCTTGCCCCAGATCGTTCTGGGCGCAGGCTCTGCCGCGCAGACGGCACGCGGGCTGGTGGATGGGCTGGCGCCCAATACGCCGCAGATGGTTGGCGCGCTGGAAATGACCGATGGGCTGATCCACGCCGAAGCGCTGAGCTTTGCGCTCGCCGCGCTGATGCCGCGCCCGGAGGCGCAGGCCAAAGTCAAAGCGCTGTGCGCCGAGGCGCGCGATATGCGCCAAAACTTGGCCGATCTGGCACAGCGTGAGTTCCCCGAGCTTGATATCGCCACCCTGTTCGACCCGGCGCAGCAAATGGGGCAGGCTCCACAAGCCGCGCGCCAGTTTGCGATTGCCGCGCGGGACGCGCTGTCATGAACCCGTCTGTCGTCTTCATCCTGATCACCATGCTGCTGGACGCAATGGGGATCGGATTGATCGTGCCGGTCATGCCCGACCTGATCCGAGACGTTCAGGGCGGAGATCTGGCGCAGGCCGCGCTTTGGGGCGGGGTTCTGTCCACGGTCTTTGCCGTGATGCAGTTTCTCTTCAGCCCGCTTCTGGGCAGCCTGTCGGATCGCTATGGCCGGCGGCCCGTGCTTTTGGTGTCGATGGCGGTGATGGCGGTGGATTACGTCATCATGGCGATTGCCGGCTCGATCTTCTGGCTGCTGATCGGGCGCGTGATCGGCGGGATCACCGCCGCCACAGGCGCCACGGGCAATGCCTACATGGCTGACATCTCCCCGCCAGAGAAAAAGGCTGCCAATTTTGGCCTGATCGGCGCGGCCTTTGGGTTGGGCTTTGTGCTGGGGCCGCTGATTGGCGGGCTTTTGGCGCAATATGGCACCCGCGCGCCGTTTTGGGCGGCGGCAGGGCTGACGGCGCTGAACTTTGTGTTCGGCTATTTCGTCTTGCGCGAAACCGTCACCGACAAGACGCGCCGCAGCTTTTCGCTGCGCCGGGCGTTGCCCTGGGGGGCTTTGCTGCATGTGTCAAAGCTGCCCGCGATCCGTCCGCTGCTATGGGTCTATTTCATCTATTCGGTGGCGTTTTACGTCTACCCGGCCGTCTGGTCCTATTTCTCGACCGAACGCTGGGGCTGGTCGCCCACGGTGATTGGCCTCTCCTTGGCTCTGTTCGGGATCACGATGGCGGTTGTACAAGGCGGCTTGATCCGGGTGCTTCTGCGCTATCTCGGCGACCGCCGCACAGTGGTGGCAGGGCATGTGTTTGACATGGGGACCTTTGGGCTGATCGCCTTTATCAAAAGCGGCACGCTCGGCTTGATCCTGACGCCCATCGCCGCGCTTGGGGCGGTTATCACACCCGCCTTACAAGGCGTGATGTCACGCATGGTGCCCGATGACGCACAGGGAGAGTTGCAGGGCGTTCTGACCTCGCTGCACGCGCTGGCGATGATTGTGGCGCCCTTGATGATGACGTCGATCTTTGCGTGGTTCATTCGCGACGACACACCCATCTATCTGCCCGGCGCGCCCTTCCTTTTGTCACTGGTTCTAATGGGGGTCTCGCTGCTGATCTTCCTGCGCGGCTCTCGCGGAATGTCGTAACGTGCTCCGGCCCATGCCGCTTTAAGACTTGATCCGCCGCGCTGCCCGCGCAACCGTGGGCAGCGCGTGACATGGGGGAGCGAACATGACCACCACAATCAAGGCGGCTGTCTGCCGGACATTCGGCGCGCCGCTCGAGATCGAAGAGGTGCAGCTGGCCGCGCCCCGCATGGGACAGGTCGAGGTCACACTGGATGCGGTGGCAATCTGCCATTCCGACATTTCCTATGCCGAAGGTGCCTGGGGCGGGCATTTGCCGGCTGTCTTCGGGCATGAGGCCGCCGGGCGCATCACCGGCATGGGCGACGGGGTCACGGGCTTTGCCGAAGGGGATGCGGTGGTGGTCACGCTGATCCGCTCCTGCGGGACATGCCCGACCTGCGCCAGCGGGCGACCCACGATCTGCGAAACGCGGTTTGATCAGGTCTCTCACCCGCTGACGGATGCAGATGGCGCGGCGGTCAATCAGGCGATGGATTGCGGGGCCTTTGCCGAAAAGGTCGTGGTTGATGCCCGTCAGATCGTGAAAATCCCGGCCGAGATGCCGCGGGATGTGGCGGCTTTGCTCTCTTGCGGCGTGATCACGGGCGTGGGCGCGGCGGTCAACGCGGCAGGTATTCGCGCCGGTCAGGACGTGGTGGTGATCGGCGCAGGCGGCGTTGGGCTGAACGCGATCCAGGGCGCCCGCATCGCCGGAGCGCGGCGCATCGTGGCTGTGGACATGACCGAAGAGAAACTGGCCATCGCCAAGGAGTTCGGTGCCACGGACGGCGTTCTGGCCACCGAAAAATCGCCCTGGCGTGGCGCCATGAAAGCGATGGGGCGCGGCGCGGATGTGGTTCTGGTCACCGTGGGGGCCATTCCCGCCATCGAACAATCGCTGCGCTATCTGGGACGGGGCGGCAAAGCGGTGCTGATCGGCATGCCCCATGGCGGTGCGAAGGCCGAAATTGAGCCTGTCATCCTCGCCGCTGTCGGTCAGGGCATGATCGGATCCAAGATGGGCGACGTGGTGATCCAGCGCGATATCCCTTGGATGGTAGACCTGTATAAACAGGGTCGGCTGAAGCTGGATGAACTGATTTCGGCCCGCTGGCGGCTGGACCAGGTCAATGAAGCCATCGCCGACACCAAAACCGGCAGCGCCAAGCGCAACGTGATCATTTTTGACTGACCTCCTGCAAGCCGGGACGGGACATGCCTATGAAACTCGCTGATCTTGATATTATCGTCACCGCACCGCCCGCGCCGGGCTGGGGCGGGCGCTATTGGATATTGGTCAAGCTGACCACCGATACCGGCCTTGTTGGCTGGGGAGAGGTCTATGCCGCCTCGGTCGGGCCTGAGGCCATGACTCATGTGATCCGCGATGTCTTTGCCCGGCACATGGAGGGCGAGAACCCCGAAAATATCGAGCTGATGTTTCGCCGCGCCTATTCCTCGGGCTTCACACAGCGCCCCGATCTGACCGTGATGGGCGCCTTTTCGGGGTTAGAGATCGCCTGTTGGGATATCCTCGGCAAGGATCGCGGGCGTCCGGTCTATGCTCTGATCGGCGGGCGGATGAATGACCGTATCCGCTGCTATTCCTACCTTTACCCGATGCCGCATCACCCGATGCCGGATTTCTGGGTGTCGCCCCAAATGGCCGCAGAAGCAGCGGCAGATCTGGTGACGCGGGGCTTCACCGCCGTCAAATTCGACCCCGCCGGGCCTTACACGATGCGCGGCGGACATATGCCCGCCATGTCCGACATCTCAACCTCGGTGGCGTTCTGCAAAGCCATCCGGGAGGCAGTTGGCGACAGGGCCGATCTATTGTTCGGCACGCATGGGCAGTTTTCAACCGCCGGGGCCATTCGGCTTGGCCAAGCCATCGCGCCCTATCGGCCTCTGTGGTTCGAAGAGCCGATTCCCCCCGACGCGGTCGAGGAGATGACCAAGGTCGCCCGAGCCGTGCCAATCCCCGTCGCCACCGGAGAACGACTGACCACCAAAGCCGAATTTGCTCCTGTCCTGCGCTCTGGCGCAGCAACGATCCTGCAGCCCGCCCTTGGGCGGTCGGGCGGGATCTGGGAAACCGGCAAGATCGCTGCGATGGCCGAAGTCTACAATGCCCAGCTTGCCCCGCATCTTTACGCCGGGCCGGTGGAATGGGCCGCCAACCTGCATCTGGCCACGGCGATCCCCAATCTGCTGATGGCCGAAACCATCGAAACCCCGTTCCATGACGCGCTGATCAAAGGGACGATCCGGGTTGAAGATGGATTTGTATCGCTCTCCGAAACCCCCGGCCTTGGCATCGAGGTCGACGAAGAACTGGCCCGCACCCATCCCTATAGCAGCGATGGATTGCATCTGCAGATGCAGGAGGCGCCGTGTGACTATGTGAATGGCAATGCCTTTGAAGGGGGCGCGCCGGCACCTGCCAAGGAGTGACATTCTGCCCCCGGACACTCATATTGGCGCCATGACACAAGAGGCAACCACAGCAGAACGTCCCGCCCACATGCCGGATAGCGGTGGCATGGCAGACAAAGCCGGTCAGGCGGCCAGCTTTCTGAAAACGCTTGGCCATGAAGGCCGGCTGATGATTCTGTGCCATCTGGGCGATGGAGAAAAAACCGTCAGCGAACTTGAGGCTCTTCTGGACATGCGGCAAGCCTCTGTGAGTCAGTTGCTGGCACGTCTGCGCGATGACGGCTTGGTCACGGCGCGACGCAATGGCAAACAGGTCCATTATGTGCTGGCCGACCACAAGACCGAGCAGATGATTGGATTGCTCTATTCGCTGTTCTGCGCGCCCGACGTCTGAGATCAGTTCGAGACGTAGCCCGCCACCACCTGCAAAAGCTTGAACGCGGTCGAGGCATCGTTTTCGACCACGGCGAGGAATTCTTCCTCACCGATCCGCAAGCAGGTGATGTCTGTTTTGGCCACCATCGACAGCGCGCGGGGCACTTTTCGGATCAGCCCCAGTTCCCCGACCAACTGCCCGCCGGTCACGGTTGCAATCAGGCGGTCTTCTTCTCCCTCCTGCGGCAGGTAAAGCCCGGCCTCTCCCTTGATCATCATATAGGCGCCATCGGTCGGTTCATCGCCCTTGAGAAAGACGGTCTCTCCTGCCTCGGCTTCATACCAGCGTGCGCCAAAGGCCAGCAGGCGCAATTGCCGCCGGTCGAGACCTGAAAACAGGCTTGATTGTTGCAAGGCGCGCAGTTTGCGTTGCAAATCGGCGGAGACAACATTGTCGCTTTCGGCGCCCTCGCTGACCTCATCGCTGACCAGCCGCCCATCCTTGACCTCAAGAAACACGTCGAACACATCCGGGTACTCGAAACCGTCATCAATATAGATGATCGTCGCTTCGGGCATCAGGCCGCGCAGGTTCAGGTGCACGGCACGTTTCGTGACCAGCTCATAGGATTTCAGGCTCTGCTCCATGATCAGGATATCCGGCCGTTTGATCGTGGCGCGGCTGAGCGAGAGAGGCTCTGCAAAAACGGCGGGCAGGTTCGTGCCGCCCAAACCGATGGGCACGTCATAGATCAACTCGATCACCAGATCTTCGACCCCTTCTTCGACCAGTATATCCGTCACCAAACGACGAATGTCTTCGATCTTGGAAACGGCAGGGCCATAAATCCGCCCAAACAGCGCATTCTCCAGCACCGTCTGACCGACGGCAAACGTGTCCGGGTCAAGCGGAGAAACAACATCTTCCAACACAGCACGCAATGCCGCGCCATGCGTGTTGCGCAGGTCCACGATCCGGGCTTTCACCTCTGTGGGGAAGGCCGCGCCGATATCCATCGCCTTGATGCGGAAGGCCACGATGCCCAACTGGGCCAGATCGCGCGGCGTCAGCTTCTCTAACTCATCGCCGCGGGTCCGATCCATCAGTTCCAACGCCGCCTCATAGCTGCCCGCATCCAGACCCAGCCGCCGGAACAGCGGGTGATCCACACCGTCGCGCCCAAACGTGCCACGCAGCATTTCCAGAACGTCACGCGACAGCTGCACCAGATCGGCCACCAGATTCAGCTCCGCGAGCAGAGTGAAGAACTCCGTTCGGCTTTCCATCAAATCGGCGGTAATCGGCGCGCGCGGGGTCGCAAACAACAGGTTCTCAAATACTGGCAACGTGTCGTTGAAAATGTCAGGCTTGAAGCGGAACACCTGATCGCGAAGACCTGCCTCGACCAGCGCATCGCGGATGCGCGGGCGCAGCGCGATCAAGCGATCGGCCAGGTCTGCATGCGCCTCGGGGTCAAATTCCTGGTCCAGCCCCCGCTGAAACAGGGTCGAACTTGATCCCATGCCCTTGATCAACTGCAACCACCACGCGCGCAGTTCGGCTTCAGAGGTCAACCCAGCCAAACCGAGATCCACCCAGTTCGTGTCAAAGGGATCCGTCGAATTACCGGCCCGGTCGGCTTCGGCCAATGCGGCGGCATCCGTAGCGGCATCCTGCGGGCGCGCCCGCACAGCCATCAGCACATTATCGCCAAATGTGCCCCTGAAAGTGACCGGACGGGACGTGGCCACACCGATCCGTGCGGCAATGACGGCCTGATGCAGATCAGCCATGTCGGCCTCTCCCACCGTGACGCGCCCTGTCGTGGGGGTCATTTCACGCGACAGCAATTCGGAGATTGCCATGCGATCTTCTTCGGCGGGTGCGGCAATGCCAATCACACCGCCCTGTGGCAGAATTGCCGAAATGTCATCAAGGATCACCGCCCCATCGGCATCGCGCACGGTCACATGGTCGATCCCGATATCGCCGTTGAGGTGCGGCACCTCATCGGGCGGGTCCAGCACCAATTTTTCGTCGATCTGATCCGCAGGGGCAAATTTTTCNATCAGAATCTGCCACCGCACGGACAAATCNTGCGTCTGGTTGTAGTAGGTCAGCAGTTCTTTCCACGGGCTGGAGAGATCCTTGTAAGCCGCCAGCGCCGCAACAAGGGCACCCAGCGACACAGAGCCCTGCAAGACCAGCAGGCCGCCGATCGAATAAAACAGAAACGGCGTCAGTTGGGTGATGAAGTTGTTGATGAACTTCATAAAGAATTTCTTTTGATAGATCCGGAACCGGATCTGATACAGCACACCCAATTGTTCGGTCATCATCGACAGCCTGTAACGCCAACCGCCATGCCGACGCAGCGCTGAAGCCCCGGCAGCGTTTTCCCCGATCATGGCGGCAAGCTGTCGAACCTCTTTGATCCGGTCCTTGTTCAAAAGGTTGATCTGTTTCTGCAATCGCGGGATCAGCCAGGCTTGCAGCGGGATCAACGCAATCGCCGCCAGCCCGAACCATGCCGATTGGAGGAACAGAAAGAACAGGATCGTCATCATCTGCCCCGCCTGCAAGACAGGCTGGCTGATCGCATCGCCCATCAACCCGCCCATCGGTTCGGTCTCGGCGGTGATCATGGAGACAAGCTCGCCCTGGCTGGTGCGCTCAAAATATGGGCGGGGAAACCAGATCGCGCGCGAAATCAACTGATAGCGGAACCGACGCAGCATCCGTTCGGACAAAACGCCCTTCATCGTGTTGATCCGCATCTTCAACAGACCATGCGCCAGAACGGCCAAAAGGAAACCGACACACAGGATCATCAGGAAGGACACTTGCTCAACCTGGAAAGGTCCGATGTTCACAATTGGGTTTGCCGCGCCGATCGCGTCGTTGATGATGCGCTTGGGAAGCTCAAGCGTCAGATATAACAAGGGAAAAAGAGAAACGGTGACAACCAGAAGAACCAGCTGATCCCTGCGAGAATACTGCCATATGAAATGAAATATGGACCGTTCGATGATCTTATCCGTAATTACCCGCGTTGTGTGACCTAGTTCACAGTCTTTAGGTCTTTCAGCGGCATAAACCCAACTTGACAGGGGGACCATAGACGCATTGCTATAGTTAACACAATGAGACGATGAGCAGTGCACACATGGCCGCTGGCCGTCCCGGCAAAAGACATAGACGCCGTTCGGCGTGAAGGAGGGCCATCTTGGCCGAGCATGAAACCGCGCTTTTGGGGCTGATCGCCCTGCTGCAGATCAAGCATCTGTTTGCGGATTACTTCCTTCAAACCCCCATGATGCTCAGCGGGCGTGGCACTTATCTGCATTTGGGCCGGGCGCTGCATGCGGGCGTTCACGCGCTGGGGTCGATCATTGTTTTTGTGATCTTTGGCGCCCCGGTCAGCTTTATTCTGCCAGTGGTGCTGATCGAATGGTTTGTCCATTTCAACATAGATTACGGAAAAGCGAAATGGTCCGAAATCCATAACCAGACACCTGACCAGGCCGGGTTCTGGCGGGCCAACGGCACCGATCAGGCGCTCCATCAATTGACCTATGTCGCGATGGCCTGGGCTTGGTTGGTCTTGGTCGCAACCTGACTTAGCCCGTCACCGATCTGATCAAACGCCCCAGTTTGCGCCTTGCCCGCGTCGCCAAGCGCGATCCTAAATCTGCGGAATTCGCGTGGGGAATTGGACCATCCACAGGATCATGGCCCAAGAACGCACAAAGCTCTGGCCAGCCATCTCCGTCTTCCCAGCACAGTTCCAATAGAGGGATCGCCTCTCCCTTGGCGTAGGCGCGTACGGCGTCGAGGTGGTTCTAATAGAAATCCAGATAGGTTTGACCGTCCTCCCAGGGATTGTCGCTGCCAAAGAAGGTGATGCGCAACTGGTGGCTGGCCTTGTTCGGCT
>JABSSB010000240.1 GCA_013214715.1 Paracoccaceae bacterium
TGTCAAAGCTGCACCTTGTCTTTGCCCGCGTTCTCGATGAGGCCGGACAGTTTCAGGGGATCGGCGGGTTCATTCTATATGCCGATCCGATCTCCGGAGATATGCCGCAAGGCTTCACAATTGCCGGGCGCGAAACCACGATGGGTCTTTGCGGCATGCCCGAGGCCGAGCTGCGCTTCGACAATGTCGAGATCGACGCAAAATGGCTGCTCACCCCGCCCTCGGGCCTGCGCCGCGGCTTTGCCGATCTGATGACCGCCTATAATTCGCAACGTGTGGGCGCCGGGACGATCGCGATGGGCGTCGCCGCCGGCGCGCTGGATCACGCGAGGCGCTACCTGCAGGAGCGTGAACAATTCGGGCGCCCGCTGGCCGAATTCCAGGGGTTGCAATGGATGCTGGCCGACATGGACACCCAGGTCCATGCCGCCCGTCTGATGCTGCACGAGGCCGCGCGCGGGGGTGGGCAGCCGGGCCGTCCATTTCCCGACATGACACAGGCCGCACGAGCCAAGCTCTTTGCCTCGGAAATGGCAATCAAAGTGGTCAATGATGCGCTGCAGATGTTTGGCGCGCGCGGCTACAGCCGCCGCGAACCGCTGGAGCGGATGTATCGCGATGTGCGCATGTTCACCATCGGCGGCGGCACAGCGCAGATTTTGCGCACGCAGATCGCAAGCAAGCTGCTGGGGATCAAGACACCGCAAACCCGCGACGGCTATGTCGACGCGCGCGCCCCGGCGCAGCACACAGCCGAATAAACGCCAGCCCCGGTCGGCCCGACGCGGCGGGGCAAGCCACCGCCCAAAAAAAGCGCGCACGGCCATCCCTTTCTCCGAAAAGGTCGGCCGGCGCTTTATGCGCCTTTGAAGGCCGGTGTCTGCTTGTTCAGGAAAGAGCGGATCCCATGCGGCCCGTCATGCGTGCGCATCATCGCCGCGATCGACCGGGTTTCCTTGTCCAGCTGCGCCTCAAAGCTTTCGGAATAGGCCGTCTGCAACAACCGTTTGGCCCCGCCATAGGCCTTGGTCGGGCCCGCAGCAAACCGCGCGGCGATCTCGCGGGCCTCGCTCATCAGGTCATCGGCTGGCACCACACGCGTCACCAGACCCCAGTCACAGGCCTCCTGCGCGCTCAGCACCCGATTGGTCAGCACAAGCTCCTTGGCCCGCAACAGGCCGACATGTTTGGCGAGGTAATAGGTCGACGACCCGTCCGGCGTCAGCCCGGAGGCCGTATAGGCCGACACGAATTTGGCCCGATCCGACGCCAGCACGATATCGCCCGAAATCGCAATGGAAAATCCGCCTCCCCCGGCCGAGCCGTTCACCGCAGTAATGATCGGCGCGTCCAGATGGGTCAACCGGGCCAGGGACGCATGCAGGATCGTGGCCATGCGGGTCACATGATCGGCCTTGTCTGGCGCGGCGTCGAACTCGGCCAGATCGCCCCCGCCATTAAACATCTTACCAGCGCCGGTCACGATCACCGCCCGCGCGCCTTCAGCCTCACAGCGGCAGGCCGCATCAAAAAGCTCATCGGCCATGCGCGCGTTCAACGCGTTGGCCTGGTCGGGCCGGGTCATGGTGATCTCCACGATGCCAGCCTCGTGGCGCCATGCCAGTGTTTCATAGCTCATGATACTGCTCCTCCTCTGTGCTCTGCGGCGACAAATGCGCCTTGGGCGATGACTGTCAAGCATGCGGCGGCCATGCGGCCAAGCTGCGCGACCCACACTGACCCACAGTTAGATTCACAGGGATCGCCCCCCAAAAGGCTCGGGGTTGACGGCGCGGGCCCGCCCCAAAGACTGGTCGGCGCTGCCGCCCGCCTGCGGGCGGCGGGCCCGGCCAGAGGCCGACGGGCGGGCGCGGGCCGTCAAGGCGCCTGACAGGCTCTGGCCTGCGCGCCGGTGGCGTGAAGCGGGGCGCGGCGTGGACGCGCCCCGTAGCCGCTGGGGCGGGACAGATCGCGCAGCGATCTGCAGGTCGAACAGGCGCCGACCCCGGGCCGGGACTTACGCGTTACGGTAAATAAAAAGTTGACGGCTCCTTGCATCAGCCACAGGCTGATCCTGAGCCGCAACAACGATTTGCGGCCTGTGTTCAAACCTACGCGCCCCAAAAGGCCGATGCGACGTTCTGGGAGGAGACAAGCATGAACTTGAGACCCGATCCGACCTTTTACCCGTCACCCAAAAACGCAATGGAGGCCCCGGCCGAAACGCTGGCCTTCACCCTGCTGCTCAGCCCCGATTTTTCGCAGCCCGACGGGCTCGCGGTGGTGGATGTCGATCCCAATTCCGACACCTATGGCCAGATCCTGCACAAGGTGATGATGCCCAATACCGGCGATGAGTTTCACCATTTCGGCTGGAATGCCTGCTCATCGGCGCTGTCACCGCTGACCGGCCACGCGTTTCTGGAACGCCGCTATCTGATCATCCCGGGCATCCGGTCCTCGCGGATCTACATCATCGACGTCAAGGAACCGCTTGAGGCCAAGATCCACAAGATCATCGAACCCGAAGAGGTGTTCGAGAAAACCGGCTATTCCCGCCCGCACACGATCCATTGCGGCCCCGAAGGCATCTATGTCTCGACCCTGGGCGGCGGTGGCGAGGACGGGACCGATGGCCCTCCGGGTATCTTCATCCTTGATTGCGAGAGCTTTGACATCATCGGCCGGTATGAGATCGACCGTGGATCGCAAGACAAGCATTATGATTTCTGGTGGAACCTGCCGCGCGATTACATGGTCAGTTCCGAATGGGCCCTGCCACCGCAATATGAAAACGGCGTCGTGCCCGAAGACCTGCTGTCGAACAAATACGGCCATCGCATCCATTTCTGGAACCTGCGCGAGCGCAAGAATGTCCAGACCATCGATCTGGGGGCCAATCACCAGATGGCGCTGGAAATCCGCCCCGCGCATGACCCGGCCAAAAACCACGGCTTTGTCGGCGTGGTCGTGGACACCACCAATCTGCAAGGCGCGATCTTCACGTGGTGGCAAAAGGAAGACGGCACATTCGAGGCCAAGAAAACCATCACCATCGACCCGCATCCCGCAGATGCCGATGATCTGCCCGAGCTGCTCAAAGGCTTTGGCGCCGTGCCTGCGCTGGTCACCGATATCGATCTGAGCCTGGATGACAAATACCTCTATGTCTCCTGCTGGGGTCAGGGTGAGATGCATCAATATGATGTCTCCGACCCGATGAACCCGGTTCTGGCAGGCAAGGTCGAGATTGGCGGCATCGTCAAAAAGACCAAGCATCCCAATGGCAAAGACTTTGGCTATGGCCCGCAGATGGTCGAGGTCAGCCGCGACGGCAAACGCGTCTATTGGACCAATTCGCTCTATTCGACATGGGATGATCAATTCTATCCCGGTGAAGGCGGGGCCGCGATGGTGGTGGCCCATGTCGGCGACAATGGCGGGCTGACACTGGACGAAAACTTCTGGGTCGAGTTCCCCGAAGGCTATCGCAGCCACCAGATCCGGCTTGAGGGGGGCGATTGCTCGACCGATAGCTTCTGCTACCCTTCGGTCTGAGATGGAAATGCTTACGACCACGGCGGCCCTTTGGCTCGCCGTGTTTGTCAGCGGGCTCTATCACGGGCTGAACCCCGGCATGGGCTGGCCTTTGGCGGTGTCGTCCTCGCTGATGGCGGGGCAGCGCGCGGCGCTCTGGCCCGCGCTGGGGGCGCTGGCGGTGGGGCATTTCCTGGCGATGCTGGTGATCCTGCTGCCCTTTGCGCTGATGGTCAGCCTGCTGGAATACGAACGCGCCCTGCGTCTGGGCGGCGGCACGCTGGTGATTGCGCTGGGGCTTTATCTGCTGATGACCAGGAAACACCCCCGGTTCCTGGCGCGGGTGCCGCCAAGGAAACTGGCACTGTGGTCCTTTCTGGTGGCGCTGGTGCATGGCGCGGCGCTGATGCTGGTGCCGATCTATCTGGGCCTCTGCGCGCCCGAGGAACTGGACACAGGCCATCGCGCCGCCGGCGCGTTGATGTCCTCCAACATGCTGCTGACCCTGACGGTCGCGGCGGCGCATACGCTGGCCATGGTCGTTGCAGGCGGCGCGCTGGCCTTTGCGACGGTGAAATGGCTGGGGCTTCAGGCGATCCGGTCAAGCTGGCTGGATCTGGAGCGGGTCTGGGCGCTCTCGCTGGTGCTGGTGGGCGGGATCGGCGTGGCGTCAGCTTTGCCCGTCTGATTTTGGTCACGAAACCCTCCCCCCGCGCGTCACGCGCCGGTGACGTCCCAGTGCGAGTGACGCGGAAGACGTCAATGCAGGGCAATGACATGTTACGAATTTTCGCAACCGCTGCGGCCAGCCTGATGGCGGTGTCAGCGATCGCTCACCCCGTGGACCGCGTCGCGTTCGGCCCGCGGCCGTTTTACCTGATCGACCGGATGGCCGAGGGGCCGCTTAAGGACTAACTGATGTCCTGCACAGGTCCGGACGCGGCGGTGTCGCTGTTCTCGATTGTTCATCGCGGCGCGCCGATGCAGTTTCCCGAACACACGGTAGAATCGAATCTGGCCGCCGCACGGATGGGCGCGGGCATTCTGGAATGTGACGTGACCTTTACCAAGGATCTGGAACTGGTCTGCCG
>JABSSB010000241.1 GCA_013214715.1 Paracoccaceae bacterium
GAATGGATCGCAAATCCGCACCGCCAGATAAAAGATGCGTGGCAAAAGCGTGGCGTAGCCGGTGCGGCGTCACCATCGAGGGGTCGATCTCGGCTTTCACGGCCATGTCCTTGATCGCCAGATACATCGCCGTGCGAGTGATGTGGCCGGATTTGCCGCGCGACGGAAAGAGAAAAGGGGAGGGCCGCGCGCCTTTGGCCACCAGATCCGCATCTGCATGATCCCGGATCACCAACCAGGCGGAGCCGGACACGCGCGCCATGTCCGACAACGGCACCATGCGTTCCTTGCCGCCTTTGCCGCGCACAAGGATCATCTGCGGATCACCGCGTAGCGCGGCGGCAGGCAGGCTGACCAATTCACTGATCCGCATCCCGCTGGCATAAAGCAGTTCTATCGCGCAGGTGTTGCGCAGCCGGTCCTTGTCCGTGCGTCCGGTCTGCTGCGCTGCGGCCAAAAGGCCATCAACCTGCTCTTCGCTTAGGCTTTGCGGCAGTTTCCGCGCCCGTCCTGGCCCGCGAATGGCCGAGGCCGGATCATCATCGCGCCAGCCTTCGTCAAAGGCAAAACGAAAAAGTTGCCGGATCGCCGATAGCCGACGGGCGCGCGTCGCGACAGACAGGCCCTGCGTATCGCAGGCGATCAGGAAAGCTTCGATATCGCTGCGCTGCGCCGTGGCAAAACTCAGCGCCTGATCCCGCGTCCACTCAAGATAGACCGACAAATCACGCCCATAGCTGGCCAAAGTGTTTTCTGCCGCGCCCTGTTCCGCAGCCATCGCGTCGAGAAAGCCGGAAATCCAACCCTGATCCGATCCCGGTGCTCGCATTCAACCGCGCCGATCCAGCAATCGCAGTTCCAGCGCCGCGCGGTTCGCGACATCGCCCAGACCGGCCGCGCGGAACCCGGCGAGCGCGGCTGACAGGTCTTGCAAGTTCCCGCGCGCGCCGCTGTCGAACTGAGCAATCAGACGCAGCAGGGCCTCTCCGGTCTGGCCGTTGCGCAACAGATCGGCAATCTCCGGGCTGGGGGCAGGGCTGGGCATCAGGCCTGCTGAAATCGCCACCGCTTGCGCATCGCGAGGCATGTGCATCGGCGCGTGCTCCAATGCCACAGCCTGAAGGAACAGGGTTTCTATGTCTTCATCCGGTGCGGTCACGGCCGCCGCGCGATAGCCTGAATCCAGCAACTGCATGCGCCATGCCAGTGCGGCAAGCTCTGGGTCGTCCCACTCAATCCCAGTCAGGAAACGCGCATGCATGGCCGCCAACGGGACTTCAAGAAACACTTGCGCCATATCGGACCAGGCTTCTGGAAGACTGGCCTTGATCCCATCCGTGTTGCCTTGGGCCAGCGCTTCATCCAAGCGCTGATTTGCCGCCACACGATCCCAAACCCCGCCCGATGCCGCCGGATCATGGGCGCTGTATAAGCCCAGCAATTGATTGGGGTTCAACGCGCCGCTACGTGCCAGACGTTCAGCCGCATAAAGCTGCGCTTTCCACCCGGCCACGTCGCGCAGATCGGCATTGGCAAACAGGCGGGGCAGGGTGGTGGTCGGGATCGGCTCTCCGATTGCTTCATAGAGGCGGAACTGAACTGGGCTGGGCACGCCATCTAAGGGCGGCAATGGCGGGCTGTCGTCAAATTCGGGTGACAGAAATCGCAGCAGAAGCTCTGTGTCATCCAGTGATATTTCACCCAGCGCTCCGGCGGCATCAGTGATCAGAAAGGCACGGCTGAAATCCCCGCGCCGCGCCGCGCAATAAACGGTGGCGAGCATGTCTCTGGACAAATGCGGCTCATCCGAAAGGGCAGCGCAGGGCGCGTCTTCAGAATCCAGCATGAGCGCGGCATCAAACCAGCGCGAAAACCGCTGGTCGGATGCCGTCGGCCCTGCGATTTCGACCAAAGCCAACGCCGGGTCCGGCGCGCCGAGGTCCAGCAACCGGTCCAACCGCGCCAGAAGCAGTATGTCGTGACTATCGCCCAGAGGTGGGTAACTGTCCGAGATCAGCAGCGAAAACAGCAGGCGTTGCATCGTTGGGCTGTCGATGACCGGAGCCTTGCTGATCAGCTTGGCCAGCACTTTGGCGTCCGATCCCTGCCACAGATCGGCAGACAGTCCCGTCACTTCAGGTGGGACCAGTCCAAGGGCCTCCTGTGAGGGCGGCAGGGGCGTGACCTCGACCTCGGGTGCAAAAACACCTGGCGCGACCTGAGGTTCGATCAGGGCCGGGCCGGTCACGCCGGGCAAGGTACGTGGAGACAGCCAGTCGATCACCGACATCGGCGCACCGTCCTGCGCGATGCCAAATGACGGCCAGACCGCCAAAACTGCTGTGATCAGCTTACTGCGCATCCAAAGTGACCGGGACGCTCACATCGCCCACCGGTGCCGAAAAATCCGCGCCCAGCAACGGGCCCAGATAGGCATAGCCGATCAGCCCGATTATACCGAGCCCCAGAAGAAACAGGATCAGTTTGACCAGGAGTTTCATATGCTCGCAACCGCCTCGTGCGTTATGTTCTGGTGCTGTTTATATATGGCCTTTTTCCAAAACACACGTCATTGAATTGGGCATGACGGATCACCATGAAAAACCGACCGCGACGTGGCGTTTGAAGAAAACCGTTGTCATGGTTGGCATGATGGGCGCAGGCAAGACGGCAATCGGGCGCGCCTTGGCTGGGCGCCTTGGGGTGCCTTTTCTGGACAGCGATGCCGAAATTGAACGCGCCGCAAATATGAGCATCCCCGAGATTTTCACCCGTGATGGGGAGCCGTTTTTCCGCGACAAGGAAGCACAAGTTATCGCCCGCCTTTTGGATGAAGAACGCGGCATTCTGTCGACCGGCGGCGGCGCGTTTCTGGCCGGCCGCAACCGGCAGGTGATTGCCGAGCGCGGCGTCGCTGTTTGGTTAAATGCCGATCTCAACACGCTTTGGTCGCGCGTGAAACACAAGGATACGCGCCCTCTTTTGCGCACCGTGGATCCACGCGCTACGTTGACCGAAATCTACAACACGCGTGTACCGATCTACGCCGAGGCCGAGATACAGGTCCTGTCCGACAGTGGCGTGTCGATCGATCAGATGGTGGACCGGGTGATCAACGCGCTGCGCGCGCGCAAAGATGTTCTGGAAGAGGTAGAATGCAGCAAACCGTGACCGTGCCCTTGGGCGCGCGCAGCTATGAGGTGCGGATCGGGCCGGGTCTTCTGGCCCGCGCCGGGGAAGAGATCGCACCGCTTTTGACGCAGAAACGGGTTTCCGTCGTGGCCGATGTGCATGTCGCAAAGCTGCATATCGAGGCGCTGCAACAAGGCCTGGCTGCCGCCGGGATCGAGATGAGTGCCTATGTCCTGCCACGCGGCGAGAGCACCAAAAGCTGGGACCATCTGACAGAGGTGGTCGAATGGCTGCTGGATCAGAAGGTGGAACGAAATGGCATCGTGGTGGCCTTTGGTGGCGGGGTGATCGGTGATCTGGTCGGCTTTGCCGCCGCGATCCTGCGTCGCGGTGTGCGGTTCGTGCAGATACCGACCTCACTTCTGGCTCAGGTTGACAGCTCAGTCGGCGGCAAGACCGGGATCAACACGCGCCACGGCAAAAACCTTGTGGGCGCATTTCATCAACCTTCGCTCGTGCTGGCCGACACAGATGTTCTGGGCACACTGACAGAACGTGATTTTCTCGCAGGCTATGGCGAGGTGGTAAAATATGGGTTGCTTGGCTCGGCTGCGTTTTTCGACTGGCTGGAAACAAACGCCCCCGCGATGGCCGCCGGTGACACGGCGCTCCGTGTCGAGGCGGTGCGCCAATCGGTGCAGATGAAAGCGGATATTGTGGCCCGCGACGAGACCGAGCAGGGCGACCGTGCGCTTCTGAATCTTGGCCATACCTTCTGCCACGCGCTGGAGGCGGCAACAGGCTATTCCGACCGTCTGTTGCATGGAGAAGGTGTAGCGATTGGCTGCGCTTTGGCCTTTGAGCTGTCATCGCGCATGGGTCTTTGCCCGCAAGAAGCCCCCAGCCGTGTGCGGCAGCATTTACGCGACATGGGGATGAAAACCGATCTGGCGGACATCCCAGGAGACTTGCCATCGGCAAAGGCTCTGCTGGATTTGATGGGTCAGGACAAGAAAGTCGTCGATGGCAAACTGCGCTTCATCCTTGCGCGTGGCATAGGAGAGGCCTTTGTCACTTCGGACGTGCCAGGCGACCTGGTTCTGGGCGTTCTGGAGGACGCTCTATCGCAACATCGCGGATGATCGGGTCGCGCCAATCCGGCGCGACCCTTTGAGTCAGAACGGGATTTCGTCGTCGTCCATATCGCGGCCACCGCTGGGCGCGCCACCACCGCCGCCACCGCCACCGCCATAGGGGTCGCCCTGCGGCCCGCTGTCATAGGGGTTGCCATAACCGCCGCCGGATTGACCGCCGCTGCCATATCCACCGCCGCCGCCTCCTTCGCCGCGCCCGTCCAACATGGTCAAAGTGCTGCCATTATATTGGGTAATGAATTGGTATCGGGCGATATTCGCCAACAAAGAATGAAGCAATGGCAAGCGTTCATCGAGCGATACCCCAATGCTTATTTTTATTG
>JABSSB010000242.1 GCA_013214715.1 Paracoccaceae bacterium
AAAATGTATGAGGGCCGCAGCTTTGACGAGGTGAAACTGGACGGCATGCGCAAAACCATTGCCGCGCGCCTTACCGAGGCCAAACAGACTGTCCCGCATTTCTACCTGCGCCGCGATATCAAGCTCGACGCCTTGCTCAAGTTCCGCGCGGACCTGAATGCCCAGCTGGCCCCGCGCGGGGTCAAGCTGTCGGTCAATGATTTCATCATCAAGGCCTGCGCACTTGCCCTGCAATCGGTGCCAGCGGCCAATGCCGTCTGGGCCGGTGACCGGGTCCTGCAGCTCAAACCCTCCGACGTGGCCGTCGCGGTGGCGATAGACGGCGGGCTCTTCACCCCGGTTCTTCAGGATGCCGAGATGAAATCCCTCTCGGCCCTGTCGGCCGAGATGAAAGACCTCGCCACCCGCGCGCGCGATCGCAAACTGGCCCCGCATGAATACCAGGGCGGCAGCTTTGCAATCTCCAACCTCGGCATGTTCGGCATCGACAATTTCGACGCCGTCATCAACCCCCCACATGGGGCCATTCTGGCTGTCGGCTCGGGCGTGAAAAAGCCTATCGTCGGCGATGATGGAGAGCTGACCGTTGCCACAGTCATGTCGGTGACCCTCTCTGTCGACCACCGGGTGATCGACGGGGCTTTGGGAGCCGAATTGCTCAAGGCCATCGTCGACAATCTGGAAAACCCGATGGTCATGCTGGCCTGAGGCACCAACGACACACGGCAATAGCCCTGAAACGGGGCTATTGCCGCCACCATATATTTGGCAAAACGTGACATCCCGCCACTTGGCCCTTGGCGACTTGTCTTGTACCCCTTCACAATTGATTTTTGATTTTGAACCAACAGTGCGTTCGCCTGTCGCCTCTGCGCGCTGCCCCTCTTTTTCGCCTTTGCCGGTTGCAGCGTCCCCCCGGTCGTCCGCACCTATATCAGCACCACCCCTGCCAATGCGGTAAGCTTTGCCGTGGCGCAGCTTGACCCGAACACGGATCACCGCACCCGATGAGGCTGTTCATGTGCTTATCTCAGGCGTCGGCATCTGCTGGATCGGCCTAGAGGGCGTGACCCCCGAACAATCGGCAGAGCTCGCACAAATCTGGGTGGCCGCATTTGATGCCAAGCCCAACTCTGCCTATGGCGATGGCCTGTCCGATCACGTCTCCGGCGCCTGGTGCAACCTGTTTACTGAACCGGAACGGTTTCCCGACAAGGCCCGCTATAAACATCGGGTCTTTATCGCGGCCTACAAAACATGGCCCCATGGCCCCTATGACCCACAACGCAATACAGCCTTTAAGGTCGAAGGCTTCCCAAAGGTGCTGGGCGCGGCGATCAAACTGTCTCACGCCATCGAATGCGATCCTGCCTTTTACATAGGCCCAACAAGCGTCGGGTTCTTGCCCTGTTCCGAGCCAGAGTTCAAACCGCGCTAGCCGCTCACATCGGATACACAAATCCCGGCGTCGACTCGCTCAAGGCGCGCTCCGCCTCGTTCATATCGGGCGCAATTTCTTCAAATAGCGGCGTCGACAGATATCGCTCCCCGGTATCGGCCAACATCGCCAGCAGCACCGACCCTTCAGGCGCTTTCTCCGCAGCCTTGATCGCCGCCGCAAAGCTGGCCCCACCGGAAATGCCCGTCAGAATGCCTTCCTCAGCGGCCAAACGGCGCGACCAGGCGATGCTCTCGGCACCCGACACCAGTTCCATCCCGTCCGTATACCCTTTGTCGAGCGCCTCTTGCAGGACCAGCGGAATGAAATCAGGCGTCCAGCCCTGAATCGGATGCGGGGTAAAGGACGGATGGCTGCCTGCGGCCTCCCCATCCTCTGTGCGCGCCTGCGGCGTGCCCGAAGAGACCAGCGCGGCATTGTCCGGCTCGCTCAGGATGATCTTGATGTCCGGCCGCTCGGCTTTGATCACCCGGCCCACACCCGACACCGTGCCGCCCGTGCCATAGCCCATGACCAGATAATCCAGACGGTGCCCGTCGAAATCGTTCAGAATTTCGCGCGCGGTGGTCTGTTCATGGATATCGGCATTGTCCGGCGTCTCGAACTGATGCGCCAGGAACCAGCCATTCGCCTCGGCCAGTTCCTTGGCCTTGCTATACATGCCAAAGCCCTTGTCTTCCTTCCGGGTCAGCACGACCTTGGCGCCGAAGAACCGCATCAAACGCCGGCGCTCCACCGAAAACCCGTCATGCATGGTGATCACCAGCGGATAACCCTTGGCCGCGCAGACCATTGCCAGCCCGATGCCCGTATTGCCCGAGGTCGCCTCCACCACCGTCTGACCGGGCTTTAGGCGCCCGTCCCTTTCGGCGGCTTCAATGATGTTCAGCGCCAGCCGATCCTTGACCGACCCGCCGGGATTGAAAGCTTCGGCCTTCACATACAGGGTGACATGATCCGGCGCGATCCGGTTGATACGAATGGCGGGCGTATCGCCCACCGTTGTCAGAACGCTGTCGAAAACCCGGCCGCGACCGCTTGTTGAATAGACCATGAACCCTCTCCCATACCGGCGCGACGCGCGCCCATCCGAAAGGAGCCTAACACGGTTTCACGCTTTGCGGGGGCTGGCCTGGTCGAAAACGTGATCCATGCGCACCGCAGGCTGGTCGCAGCCTGCTTCGCCCACGACCTTGGCCGGAATGCCCGCCACCGTCTTGCAGGCTGCGACCTCACTCAGCACGACTGAGCCTGCGGCAATGCGCGAACAATGGCCCACCTTTATATTGCCCAGCACCTTGGCCCCAGCCCCGATCAGCACGCCATCGCCGATCTTGGGGTGGCGGTCCTGCTCTACCTTGCCGGTCCCGCCCAAGGTCACCGAATGCAGCATCGAGACATTGTCGCCAACCACCGCCGTTTCGCCAATCACGATAGAATGGGCATGATCGATCATCAGCCCCCGCCCGATCTTTGCGGCGGGGTGAATGTCGATCCCGAAAATCTCGGATGTGCGCATCTGGAAGAAATAAGCCAGATCGTGCCGCCCTTCGGTCCACAGCCAATGCCCGACGCGATAGGCCTGGGTGGCGATATAGCCTTTGAAATACAGGATCGGCTGCAGATAGCGATGCGAAGCCGGGTCGCGCTCATAAACCGCCATCAGATCGGCGCGCGACGCCTCAATAAGATCGGGATCGCGGTCATAGGCCTCATCCACGATCTCACGCAGGGTGACCATCGACATCTCGTTTGAGGCCAGCTTGGCCGCGATGCGATAGCTCAGCGCCTTGTCGAGGCTGCGATGGTTCAGGATACAGGCATGGATCAGACCACCCATCAACGGCTCTGTGGCGACAGCCTCTTGCGCCTCGCCGGTGATGCGATCCCAGACGGGATCAACCGAGGTGATCTGCACAGATGTATCAACCATGGGTCCGGCCTCCTGCTTGCCCAGAGGTTTGATGTAGTTCTTTACTGCGTATCACGAAAGGGGTGTTTCATGAACTCATCAGCTTGTGACAGGTTTCGGGCACTGATCCATGACCGTCTGGCCGCGCTGGAGGCCGCCGAAGAGGCCGGAGCCGACAGCCAGCAGATTGTCACGCTGGACCAGCAGGCCATCGGTCGACTGTCGCGCCAAGACGCCCTGCAAAACCAGGCCATGGCGCAGGCGCAGGCACGACGGCGTGCTGTGGAAAAACAGCGTCTGCAAGCCGCCTTGCTGCGCCTTGACGAGGGCGAGTTCGGATATTGCGACGACTGCGGCGAGGAGATTGCGTTCAAACGGCTGGAGCTAGACCCGGCAGTGCAGCGGTGTGTTGAGTGTGCGTCTGGGTATGTTGGAGTGCGAAGAAAGCCGGGTTAAATCCTAGTGCTGCCTTCTTGCGCCCTGACAATGCTATGTTATGCAGACACGATAATATTTACTTATGACCCCGAATTTTTTTATTCCAATGGGCTTTGTTGTACAAATCAGGGCGTGATGGCACTTCCCCTTTCCCCGGACGGAATGAGCCTATGACCTCAGTGACTGGTATGCCAAGAGCTGTGTACTTATTGAGGGCGGCTACGCGGATTTGGATTTCTGCGACCTGCCGGTCGAAGTCCCGCGCCATGAGGCTCTGCCCCAGCAGCTTCACACAATGCATCGTGGTTTCCACACGGCTTCGTCGGTATACCCGCTCCAGCGTCGCCAGATGGCGCGTCCGAGATATCGTGACGCGTTGACCGCCTCGTTCCGGGCGATTGCACCTGCGCTGGTAGGTTTCCACGGCTTGGCGTTCTTGCGCGGCGGGATGACAGCATGGGCATCACGGGCAGCAATCACGTCATGGCATCTGCGTGTGTCATAAGCCCCGTCGGCTGTCACGGACCTGATGGTCTGATCGGCTGGGATTTGACTGAGCAACTCCGGCAGCATTGGCGCGTCACCGACATTGCTGGTGGTGACTTCGATGGTGCGAACTTCCAGCGTTTCCTCGTCGATGCCAATGTATATCTTGCGCCAAATCCGGCGTTTCGGGCCACCATGCTTGCAGGCGTTCCACTCGCCTTCACCCTCGGCTTTGATGCCAGTGCTGTCGATCAGAAGGTTCAGAGGGCCG
>JABSSB010000243.1 GCA_013214715.1 Paracoccaceae bacterium
AGGCGGGCGGGGCTGTTGGGAGGCGCGCCGGATGCGCGGGCTCAACAAGTGCCCATTCCACTGATCCAGGTGGATCCGCAGGCGCGGCCCAGCGCCCCGCGTGCTGCTGACCCTGCAGCGGTAGACATCCGTGCCAAAGTGGATTTTCCGCGCGTATCACCGGTACCACGCCTGCGACCCGGAACCAAGGTGGCAGAGACCCCGCGCTTTATCTTCACTTCGCCCGAAGCGGGCAGCGGAATTGTTTTGACCCACCAACGGTCTGAGCCTGAGCAACCCACGGCCACACCTGAAGCACGCAGGGTTGCGCTGGCTACGCCGCTTGTGTCTGAGGCTGGTGCCGATGATGCCCCGTCCGGGCGCGTGGTCATCCCTCAGGTCACCGTCATGATCCCGGCAGCAGAGGCGCAGCCCCGTGCGGGCATATCTGTACAAGCCGCCCAGGATGAGGTCGGCGAAGCGGATCCGATTGCGGTGGCAGCGTCAGAGGATGGCGCATTGCGCCCCTTGCCGGAGACCCTTCAGGCTTCGGTATTTGCACCTTTGCGGCTGAGCCAGGGCGATCCGGTGTTTGATCAGGATCGGGTGCGGCTTGCAGGGGAGCGGGCGTCTCGGTCTGTGCTTTGGGTCTTGCCGCCGGGCGCGCGGCCAGAGGAGTTGGTGATTCATGTCCAATCCTCGGCCTATGTGTTGTCAGAAGACTCTCTTATGCGCGTCACGCTCAACGGCGTTGAACTTGGCCGCCAACCCCTGACCGAAATCGCGGGCAGCCGTGACGCCCGCTTTGCTGTCCCGTCAACCGTGCCGCTTTATGTGCGCAATGTGGTTGAGATCGACGTGGCCCAGACCCATCGCGTTGCCTGTGGCTACAACGCGTCTTTTGAACTATGGACGGATGTCTACTTGCGGCGGTCAGGCACCGAATTGCCGGGCGCGACCTATGCCGGGGATGATTTGGCAACGACAATGGCCCGTATGGCCGCAGCCGCAGGCGCCGGGGAAAGCATCCGTGTGCGGATCATGGGCACCGCGGGCGAACAATCGGCACATCCGGCGCGTATGGATGTTCTGGCCCAGATCGGCGATCTGATTGGCGGTCCGCTGCGTTATACCGGTGCCGCAAGCGAGACCCAAATCGCGCTGACGCCTGAACTGACCGGCGTCGCAATCCGCCCCGACGGCATCGCGATTGGCATGACCTCGACCGGGCGGGCCGACCTGTCAGAACTGCGGCGCGCCATGACAGGGCCGAATGATGTGGCCTTGGTGTCACGGGCGGTTGCGGTGACGCCGGATCGGGCCGTGACACTGGCCGGGCTTGGATTGGACCAGGCGCTTGTGCGGGATCATTTCTGGTCGCGCAGTCTGAGTTTCGAATTGCCTGCGGGGTATCATTCCGTGACCGGTGACCGCGCGGAACTTCGGCTTACCTATGCCCATGTGGCCGGTTTGACGGCAGGCTCAGCAATTCGGGTCTATGTCAACAATACGCAGGTGCGGATCATACCGATCGATGCGGCGACGGCGATCACGGAACGCGATTTGCCCGTGCGATTTGACGCAGCCTTGCTGGATAGCGGTCTGAACGCATTACGCCTCGATGTTACGCGGGAAGCGCCGCGTACTGCCGTGGATTGTGTTGTGGATCGCGATCCCGTGCTTGAGATTGGCACGGCCTCGACACTGGTGGTGCCGCGCAGCCCGGCGTTCCGGCGGGAAACACTGGGCTCGATCCTGACCGGCTTGTCGCCGCAAGGGCTGGATGTGGATCGCAACACGCTTCTGGGCACCCGCCGTGAGCGTCAGAACGAACTGGCCAATCTCTATACAATTGCGGCCGCGCTGCCCTGGGGTGGCGGCAAGGATGGGGATCGTCTGGTTGTGCTGTCCCAGACCACGTTGGATGCAATCGATCTGGGCGCCTATGCGAGCTCACGCGAGGGGATGATCCGGTTGATGCGCGATGGCGAAGATCAAGCACCGCTTCGCATCGAGCGGAATGCGGATCCGAGTTTGCTGGATGATGGATCTGAGCTGGGGTTGATCGGAGAAGATCAGGCCTTTGACCCCGCCCCTGTCCGGCGCGATCCATTTGATGCGCCTGATGACAATGATCGGCTTTTGCCTGCTCTCGCGCAGCCGGGCCAGCCCAGCAACGCATCGGTTTTGTCCATTGATGATTTGTGGAACGGATCGGTGACCGTTCAGGATTGGGTCTTCCCCCATCCGCCCGCCCAGCTACGGCGTTGGATTGCGCGCAATCTGCGCCTCGAAGGCGAGGCGTCGGATGGCGCCATGCTGTTCCAGCTCGATGATGACAACCGCCGCGCCTATTTCATCATCGGCGAAGATGCGAGCTTGCCCGACGCATTGGAGGCTTTGCATGTCGCCATGCAGACCCCGGCCCGGATGAACGGCCATTTTGCTATCTACCGACCCAATTCGGGTTGGCAGGTCTGGGCCGATCGCACCCGATTGCCAGAGTTGATGGAACCGCTCAGTCTCGACAATGCCGGGCGCGTGGTCGGTACCTATGCAGGCGCGCGCCCCAGGGAATTCGCGCTTTTGTTGATTATCGCCGCGAGCATCACCGCGCTGTGCGCGACGGTGTCCTTGCTGGCGTCGCGCCGCAATAAGAGGTGATCAGACAGATGCTGTCACGGCGAAGCGTTTTGGGTTGGTCGGCCGCCTCTTTGGGGTGCGGGGTATGGTGGGGCGGGCCTGCTGCGGCTGTTGACGCCTCGGCCAGTGATGCGGCCCGCACGGCGTGGCAGGCATGGCGCGCCGCGCATCTCGACCCGTCGGGGCGCGTGATAGACAATGTCCAGAACGGAATCAGCCATTCTGAAGGTCAGGGCTATGCGATGGTGCTGGCCACCGCTTTCGAGGATCGCGAGGCCTTTGACGCGATCTGGAGCTGGACGCAGGCACGGCTGCAGGTGCGAGACGGGGATGCGCTGCTGGCCTGGAAATGGGACCCCGCGCAGCCAGAGGTCCCGCCGGATAAGAATAATGCCAGTGACGGAGACCTTTTTGTGGCATGGGGTTTGTTGCGCGCGGCGCAGGTTTTTGATGATGACGGGTACCTGCTATCTGCTCAGCCCATAGCCCGGGACCTCCAACAGATCTGCGTTAAGCCGATGCCGGGGCGTCCGAATTGGGCCGTTCTGTTGCCAGGGGCCGTGGGGTTTTGGGATCCTGGAACTGAACGTGCAACGCTGAACCTGTCTTACGCGTTTCACCGTGCCATGCGTGATTTGGCGCAGGAATTCGATTTGCCGCGCCTAGCGCTTGCCAGCGCAACGAACAGAGCCATCACGGATCGGATGAGCGAATTTGGTCTGCCCCCTGATTGGTTGGATGTCTGGCCATCGGGCATGGCACCAACCAAGGCCAAATGGCCAGTCTTCGGCTATGAAGCAATGCGTATCCCGCTGTTTGAAACCTGGTCTGGACGCAGCGCGGCCCCGGCCGTCCGCCGGGCAGCAATACTTTATGCAGATGATATCGACACCGGCATGGCGGAAACGGGGACACCCACACGCGCCTCGCTCAGCGGCAGCGATATTCTTGAGCGTTCGTCCGATCCAGGATACTCGGCGCTGCGCGCTATTGCTTTGTGCTCCTATGGGGCGCCTGCTGGCCCAGACGGTCCGGACTATCTGAGAACACCCTTTGTGGCCGAACAGAATTACTATCCCGCCACGCTACACATGCTGGCTATGGCTGCTAATCTGGAGGTTGGATTGCAATGCACCCGCGCATGACTGTTTGGTCAGCCTTGGCCATGATGGCGTTTATGATGCCTGTCGCGACGTTGGCTCAATCCGGGTCAGCCGGTCTTTTGCCGCAGTCGGAGGCCGCCTCTGATAGACCTTTGACCGTGGCGACCCCGTCCGAAAATGATCTCGCGGCGCTGCGCTATTTTGTGGAAAAGGAGGACGAGCCAGCCATCATCGCCGAGCAGGAGCGTCTTGCCCGACGGTTTCCTGACGCGGATCTTGACGCGATCACGGCGCGGCTGCGATCGGGGGAGGTCATCGACACGACCTTGGCCTGGGATCTGATCAATCAGGACCGTTTTGACGAGGCTCGGCTGGAAATCGCGCGCCTGCAATCCATTGAAGCAAGCTGGCACCCCCCCGCCGAGATGGTCGAGGTCATGCGCGCCCGCGAGGGTGAAAGCGTGATGGAAGACGCGCTTCAGCGTCGTGATCTGAACGCTGCGGTTCAAGCCGCGCAGGACTTTCCGGAACTTGTGACCTGTGCGCGGGTGAACACGCCGTGGCGCATTGCTGAATTGATGGGTGATTATCAGCAGGTCCAGCCAGCTTTGGACGTGTATGCTAGCACCGCGATCAACTGTACGGATATCAATATCGTGGTCGCATCACTGCAGAAAGGGCACGGGCTTGCAGGGTCTGACGATTGGACTCGCAGTGCATCTCGACAAAGGTGTCGTCAAAGTCGAATGGCACACAGGCCGCGCAGGCCACACAAGAGGCCGGGCTGCGCCATTCAAGGCATTTCAGG
>JABSSB010000244.1 GCA_013214715.1 Paracoccaceae bacterium
CCTCTTGCCGGGCCGGGTCGCAAGAGGCCGGCTCGGCAAAATCGTCCGGCTCAGCCCCGATCGGCTAATTTCCGCGTGCGGATCAGGGTAAATACGCCCGAGGCAACGACAATACCCGCCCCCAGCAAGGTCAGCCCATCCGGCCAATCGCCAAAGACAATCAGCCCAACAATCAGCGCCCAGACAAGGCTGGTATAGCGAAAGGGGGCGACAAAAGACACTTCGCCCACGCGCATCACCCAGACGCTGAAGACATAGCCGCCGATGATGAACAAAGACGCCCCCGCGATCAGCGCGCCGGAGCCAAAGCTGACTGGCTGCCAGTCGATCGTCAGCGACATGATCGTCGAAAAGCCAAGCACGGCCATCGAGCCGATCAGCGCCACGGTCATGGACGGCACCTCTGACGACAGTTTGCGCACCGCCAGATCCCGTGCCGTCACGCAAAGTACAGCCACCAAAGCATAGCCCGAATACAGGCTGAAGCCGTCTGGCCCCGGTCGCACGATCAGCAACATGCCTGCAAACCCGGCCGCAATGGCCAGCATTCGGCGCCAGCCAATCGGCTCATTCAGAAACAGGGCCGCGCCGAGCGTCACGCTGAGCGGCAGAACCTGCAGGATCGCTGTGGCATTGGCGATGGGCATGTTGATCAGGGCGGTCAGAAAGAAATAGGCCGCGGCCGCTTCAGCCAGGGAGCGCAGGGCGATCCAGCCCCAATCCCGACCGGGCAGATCCCAGCGCAGCGCTCCGATGGCGCGTGCCAGCATCCAGATCATGATACTGGCCGCGATGCTGCGGATCACCAAAATCTGAAACAGCGGAAGATCCTGCCCGGCAGCTTTGATGCAGGCGTCATTGACAACGAAACAGGCCATCGAGCCGATCATCAAAAGCGCGCCGCGCGTGTTGTCCTGCATCTGACCCTCCCCAAATCACCGGGCGACGAAACACCAGCTTCGCAAGACTTGCAAAGCGAGAATCCGCCTTGGAGGGTGAATCAAGTCCTAAACGAGACGCCTATGTCTCATGCCTTCAATCAGGCCTCAAACCCGTGACGCGATCATCGAAGCCGCGTTCCAACTGTTCTCTGAACAGCCACGTGCGTCCCTGAACGACGTGGCCGCCCGCGCCGGCATTGGCCGCGCCACGCTGCATCGCCACTTCGCCTTGCCTGATGATTTGATGACCACCCTCGCCCGGATCACGCTGGAGGAACTGGATGCGGCGGTTGACGTGGTGGAGCCTCGTTCTGATCGTGCTACTGGCCGATATCGCCTATTACTGGGAACACCGCATCGCCCATGAGGTGCGTCTTCTGTGGACGCAGCACGCGGTGCATCATTCGTCGCGGGACATGAATATAGTCACCCGGTTCCGCTTTGGACCCTTCGAAGCTGTGTGGTCCCTGATCATCCATTTCCCGCTGGCGGTGATGGGTTTTGCGCCTGAGGCGATCATCTTCGGGGTCATCGCAGTGCTGACCTATCAGACATGGCTGCATACCGAGCTGATCGGCAAACTTGG
The DNA here is from genome assembly GCA_013214715.1 of Paracoccaceae bacterium. GTDB lineage: Bacteria > Pseudomonadota > Alphaproteobacteria > Rhodobacterales > Rhodobacteraceae > JABSSB01. Next base: position 1,528 of record JABSSB010000244.1, read on the forward strand.
CCCGCCGGAATGGCCTTCATGGACATTGAAGTTCTGGATCGTGTCGATTTTTACCTAGTCCGTGCCCAGCCCCAGTTCGACGGAGGTCGGGCTGAGCGCCACGGTGTCTTTATAGCCGATCTCCATCCGGTAGGTATCAAGGCTGGCGGTCAGCCAGAAGATCGTGTCCTTTTCAGTGTCGCGCGCCATTTTTTCGCGCAGCGGGTTTGCGCCGACAGGCGACTGACCCGATGTCAGCCATCCGTCAAAAAACATGTCTACATACAGCTAAAAATTCGTCTTTCCGCGCATCCTGCCCCCCGCCCAAAGAGACGTACTTTTATCGTTATCTGGAATTTTCCACCTTGAGCTGCCCAATAGCGGCACAACAAATCTCAAAGCTGCAAGTGATGTTGCGTGCCAGAGGGCTCAGCGGGGGTGAAACCTGCCCTACACACAGATCCCCCGGCACGAAAAACGCCCCCGGATAACTCCGGGGGCGCCATAAAAGCACTTAAGACGGGCGAAACTCAGCCTTCCGGCGTTTCCACAAATGTGTCTCCTGCATCGTCGCCAAAGACATCATCAGCCATCGGCGCAGCCAGGGCAGCGGCGGCTTCGGCCTGCTCGCGGCGGGCTTCAAGCACGACATTGTCCCGCTCCTGCGCGATGTGGCGCACTTGCTGAGTGGCGCCACCGGTGCCCGCCGGGATCAGGCGGCCGACGATGACGTTCTCTTTCAGTCCGGTCAGGCGGTCCCGCTTGCCCTGAACCGAGGCTTCGGTCAGCACGCGCGTGGTTTCCTGGAACGAGGCGGCCGAGATGAAGCTGCGGGTCTGCAGCGACGCCTTGGTGATACCCAGCAGGATCGGTTCACCCTGAGCCGGACGCCCGCCACGGGCCAGCGCCTTTTCATTGGCTGTATCGAACTCGATCTTGTCGACATGCTCGCCCTTGAGAAGCGTGGTGTCACCGCTTTCCTGAATCTCCCATTTCTGGAGCATCTGGCGCACGATGACTTCGATGTGCTTATCGTTGATCTTCACGCCCTGCAGACGATAGACCTCCTGCACCTCGTTGATCATGTAATCGGCCAGCGCTTCGACACCCATGATCGACAGGATGTCATGCGGCGCCGGGTTGCCGTCCATGATGTAGTCACCCTTCTGCACGAAGTCGCCTTCCTGCACCGGGATGTGCTTGCCCTTGGGCACCATGTATTCGATCGGATCCGCCGTTTCATCTGCCGGTTCGATCGAGATGCGACGCTTGTTCTTGTAGTCGCGCCCGAACCGGACATAGCCGTCAGCCTCAGCGATGATGGCGTGATCCTTGGGACGACGCGCTTCAAAGAGTTCGGCCACACGCGGCAGACCACCGGTGATGTCCTTCGTCTTGGCGCCTTCACGCGGGATACGCGCAACCACGTCACCCGCCTTGATGTCCTGACCATCTTCGATCGACAGAATGGCGTCCACCGACATGGGATAAGTCACCGGGTTGCCTGCATCGTTGCGCACCGGCTCACCGTTTTCATCCTGCAGGATGATTTCCGGCTTCAGCTCGTTGCCTTTCGGCGCCGCACGCCAGTCAATCACGATCTTCTGGGTCATGCCGGTGGCGTCGTCTGTTTCATCGCGCACGGCCACGCCGGACACGAGGTCAACATATTTCGCCTTACCGTCCTTCTCGGCCAGGATCGGCAGAGTGTAGGGGTCCCATTCGAACAGCTTGTCACCGCGCGCAATCTTCTGACCGTCCTTGACGAACAGCTTGGAGCCATAGCCGAGCTTGAAGTTCGCCCGCTCTTCGCCCTGATCGTCGCGGATGATCAGCTTCATGTTGCGGCCCATCACCAGCATTTCGCCCGCTTCGTTGGTCAGCAGGTTCGGCATCTCGAAATCGATGACACCGTCAATACCGGCCTCCTGGAAGGATTGCTGGCCACCCTGCGCAACACCGCCAATGTGGAAGGTCCGCATCGTCAGCTGTGTGCCAGGTTCACCGATGGACTGCGCCGCGATGATACCCACGGCTTCGCCGGTGTTCACCATCGTGCCGCGCGCCAGGTCACGACCATAGCACATGGCGCAAACGCCATCTTCCGATTCACAGGTCAGCGGCGACCGGGTGCGCGCAGTCTGCACGCCCGCCTCGTCAATCGCATCGGCCATACGCTCGTCGATTAGCTCACCCTTGCGGGTCAGAACCTCATCCGTGCCCGGCTTCAGGATGTCCTCGGCGGCGACACGGCCCAGCAGGCGTTCGGACAGCGAAGCCACCACCTCACCATCATTGACAGCAGCTTCGACCGTGATCGCGTTTTCAGTGCCGCAATCATGCTCGCGCACGATGCAGTCCTGCGCCACGTCCACCAGACGACGCGTCAGATAGCCCGAGTTCGCCGTCTTCAAAGCGGTATCCGACAGACCCTTACGGGCACCGTGGGTGGAGTTGAAATACTCCAACACGGTCAGACCTTCTTTAAAGTTCGAGATGATCGGCGTTTCGATGATGTCGCCATTCGGCTTCGCCATCAGGCCGCGCATCCCGCCCAGCTGCTTCATCTGCGTGACCGAACCACGCGCCCCGGAATGCGCCATCATATAGACCGAGTTCGGCTCCTGATCGGCACCGGTATCGGTTTTGGCCGTCGACGAGATGGTCGACATCATGGCATCGGTGACGCGGTCGTTACATTTCGACCAGGCATCCACGACCTTGTTGTATTTTTCGCCCTGGGTGATCAGGCCGTCCATATACTGCTGTTCAAAGTCTTTCACCTGATCGCGCGTCTCTTCCACGATGCCCCATTTGTCATCGGGGATCACCATATCGTCCTTGCCGAACGAGATGCCCGCCTTGAACGCTTCGCGGAAGCCCATGGTCATGATCTGGTCACAGAAAATGACCGACTCTTTCTGACCGCAATAACGATAGACGGTGTCGATGACCTGCTGCACTTCTTTCTTGCGCAGCAGACGGTTCACCAGTTCGAACGG
>JABSSB010000245.1 GCA_013214715.1 Paracoccaceae bacterium
AAAGAGGCGATTCCGTTCGCTTGGGAGTTGGTGACCAAGGAATTTGACATCGATGCCTCACGTCTACTGACCACGGTTTATCACACTGATGATGAAGCCTTTGAGATCTGGAAGAAACTCGGCGTCCCAGAAGACCGGATCATCCGCATCGCGACCTCGGACAATTTCTGGCAGATGGGCCCGACCGGACCTTGCGGCCCCTGCACCGAAATTTTCTATGACCATGGCGAGCATATCTGGGGTGGCCCTCCGGGTTCTCCGGAGGAGGATGGGGATCGTTTTATCGAGATCTGGAACGTTGTCTTCATGCAGAACGAACAGTTCGAAGACGGCTCCATGGTCGAGTTGGACATGCAGTCGATCGACACCGGCATGGGGCTCGAACGCATTGGTGCGCTCTTGCAGGGCAGCCATGACAATTATGACACGGATCTGTTCCGCGCCCTGATCGAAGCCTCCGCCGAAGCCACGGGTGTTGATCCCTATGGCGCGCAGAACGTGCATCACCGCGTGATCGCGGACCATCTTCGGTCGTCCTCTTTCCTGGTGGCGGATGGCGTTCTGCCATCGAAGGATGGGCGCGGCTATGTGCTGCGCCGGATCATGCGCCGTGCGATGCGCCATGCCAGCCTTCTGGGCGCCAAGGACCCGGTGATGTATCGTCTGGTGCCGACGCTTGTTCAGAAAATGGGCGCTGCCTATCCCGAACTGGGACAGGCGCAAAGCCTCATAGAAGAAACGCTGTTGCAAGAAGAAACCCGCTTCCGCACGACGCTGGATCGTGGCTTGAAGCTGCTGGATGAAGAACTCGACGGCTTGGCTGAGGACGCCGCGCTGCCCGGAGAAACCGCCTTCAAGCTGTATGACACTTACGGCTTCCCGCTCGACCTGACGCAAGACGCGCTGCGTGAAAAGGGCCGCATCGTGGATGTGGACGGTTTTGATACTGCGATGGCCGATCAAAAGGCCAAGGCCCGCGCGGCCTGGGCCGGGTCGGGTGAGGCAGCGGATGCGACCATCTGGTTCGATGTGGCCGATCAGGCTGGCGCCACGGATTTTCTTGGCTATGACACTGAAACCGCCGAAGGCCAGATCGTGGCCATCATCAAGGACGGCGCACAGGTCGATTTGGCCGATGCTGGGGACAAGGTTCAGATCGCCTTGAACCAGACGCCGTTTTATGCGGAAAGTGGCGGTCAGGTCGGCGACACGGGCGAGATCCGCACATCCGGTGCCACGATCCGCGTCACCGACACCAAAAAGGCAGCCGATGTCTTCATCCATATGGGCGAGATCACTGAAGGCAGCGTGGCCAAAGGCGATGCTGCCACGTTGACCGTTGATCATGCCCGTCGCAGCGCAATCCGCGCCAATCACTCGGCCACTCACCTGCTGCATGAAGCCCTGCGCGCAGCACTTGGCGATCATGTCGCACAGCGCGGGTCGTTGAATGCGCCGGATCGTTTGCGCTTTGATTTCAGCCATTCCAAGGCCCTGGAGCCGGCTGAATTGGCCCGCGTCGAAGATGAGGTGAACGCTTATATCCGCCAGAATGTGCCGGTCGAAACCCGGATTATGACGCCCGATGATGCGCGTGAGCTTGGTGCGCAGGCGCTGTTTGGCGAGAAATACGGGGATGAGGTGCGCGTCGTGTCGATGGGCACGCAAGACGGTTCGGGCAAGGGCAGCGATGGCCAGACATATTCGCTGGAGCTTTGCGGTGGCACCCATGTCGCGCGCACGGGCGACATCGGCGAATTTGTCCTGCTGGGGGACAGCGCATCGTCGGCCGGTGTCCGCCGGATCGAAGCGCTGACAGGTGAGGCCGCAGGCCAACATAATCGCCATGCGCAGGACGTATTGGCGGCCGCGCTGGCCGAGTTCAAATGCACCGCCGACGAACTCGTCGACCGCATTCGCGCTGAACAGGCCAAGACCCGCAGCCTCAGCAATGAAGTCGCTCAACTGCGGCGCGATCTTGCCATGGGCGGCGGCGCCACAGACGGTCCAGCCGCCAAAGAGATCAACGGCATCAAACTGATCGCTCAGGTGGTGACCGGCGTGACGGGCAAGGATTTGCCGCCCTTGATCGATGCGCACAAAGAAAAGCTGGGCTCGGGCGCGGTTTTGCTGATCGCTGATACAGGCGGCAAGGCGGCGGTCGCGGCGGGCGTGACATCAGACATGACGGGTAAGGTGTCCGCCGTTGATCTGGTCAAGGCTGCCGTACCGGAACTGGGTGGCAAAGGCGGCGGCGGCCGTCCGGATATGGCACAGGGTGGCGGTGCCTCGGCAGATAATGCCGATGCCGCCATCGCCGCTGTCGAAAAACTATTGGAGGGTTAATCATGGGTGCGCTTTGGATCGCTCACGTCACGGTCACGGATGCCGAGGCATATGGCAAATACGCCGAACTGGCCGGGCCGGCGATTGCCAAACATGGCGGCACGTTCATCGCCCGCGGTGGGCGCTTTGTGCAGCTCGAGGGCAAGGAACGCCCGCGCAACGTGGTCGCGCGCTTCCCTTCGGTCGAAGTGGCGGTCGAATGTTATCACTCAGATGATTACCAGGCCGCACTCAACCATGCGCGCGGCGCTTCCGAGCGGGAATTGCTGGTCGTTGAAACCAGCGACTGACAAGCTTCTTTGCTTTAAAAATACCCAAGAAAAACGGCGCCTCATGGGGCCCACCCGTTCACTTAAAGTGCGCCTCCAGGTCGATCTTGGGGGCACAATCTCGGTTAAATACCAGACTAGACACAAAATATGCTAATTGCGACTAGAAGCTTTTCGAGTTAGTTGCCCTCATGGCTCACAAAACACTGTAGAAACTGGCCTCGGAAAGTCTTGTCGCAAAAATGGTTCAAAGGGCGGGAGAGCAGACTTTCGCTGCGGTCGTCATTAAGCTCGGCAATGCAGGACCAAGTGAGCTTTCGCTGCATTTGCGCCAATGACTGCTTCTAAGTTTGCTGAACAGCTCTCGATGCAAAACCGTGAAAGTAGACCATTAGGGGTCACAGTCTTGCTTAACCGCATAGAGTTGATCCTCCCCGATGACCAAGAGCGAAGTCGGTTCAGGTAACAACCCTACAACACCGGTGACCTGCTTCTCAGACTCGAGTTTTGTAAAGCGTTCCATATCCTTTGAAACGTGGATCTCACCTGATCGTTTGTCGATGACGAAATAGGTTTGCCAAGGTTCGATATAGTCAATTCTGACTTCATGTGGCCAAGGAGCTTCCGCCGGGAAGTCCGCTACCCTATGAAGCGTGAGGTTGTCATTCAGGACAAATATTCCAAGCTCTGACTGGATTAAGGTTAAGCTTCCCATCGATTCAATCTCAGGATGGTCACCAATCGCCTTATAAGGCAGCATCTGTATTTGAGACAACGAGACGCTATCGAGAACCACAATGCCCTCATCTGCATGCACGAACACTGGATTATCGCCGGAAATGGTTATCGGGCTAGGATGAAAAAAGACTTTTTCGCCAGCCAAGTCACTTTGTGAAGTGAGGCCTGGAATGAGGTGGGGCTCCGTTGCGTCTGGGCCTAGCATTATGAAGTGTGGCTGGGGCGTTTCAGGTGTTTCCTGCCACAAGCCTAAGCCCGCCTTTGTTGATTGAGACCACGGTCCAATCCTACCGATCCAATTTTGACTTCCCGTATGAAACTCCCAAGTCCCAGCGGGAAGACTTGTAGCAAACTCCAATTCGTCTTCGAAGAACCGGAAGATCAGCGGTTCAAAGGCAGTGTTGGAGGGGAAAATCCTAACAATACCGTTGCTGACCTCAACTTTGGCATCCTGAAAGGTGGGAAGTAGACGATGCCCATCAGGCAAGTCTACTGACGTTCTGATCCACTCCCCGCCAAGCGATCGGAACCACAGTGAGCTGCTTGCTTGCATTGTTGAGCTGTGTGGTCCCGTCAAGGCCAAAGCACCGTTGATCTCAGTGATGGTTCGGATGGAGACCGTCTGGTTACCGTTAAACACCGGCAGATCGACTTCCTCAATAGCACCACTTGCTTTGATCCGCTTCAGTGGGCCAGACGACGTTGCTTGCCAGTAAGCATCGCCGACACCTTGGTCAAAAAAAGCGCGCTTATAGCCTCGAGTGGCTTCAATAGGTTCCCAACTCAAACCATTAGAACCAAAGTGGAAAATCACTCGAGGGCGAAACCCAAACCCGAAGGACTCTCCATCCGGCCCGACGTGGATGCCGTGCTCGAACGCAAACCCCCAGACATGCGGAAAATCTTCCTTCACTAAAGTCAGGCTTGAGCCATTGAACTCATAGAGTTCATGGCGATTAGCTGCCTTCACGATCATCCCATCAAAACCCGGAACGGTGCGTGGCGATGTTGCAATCCTGTATGGCTGTTCAAATTCCACTGGTAGCTGTGGCTCGCTTCCCGCAACGGGTACAGCGCAGAACTCCTCTGCATTGGCCATAGCAGCACATAGGGTAATCAACAGTACTGAAAGCTCTCTAT
>JABSSB010000246.1 GCA_013214715.1 Paracoccaceae bacterium
TTTTGGTTGGCATTAGCTTGCGTAGTGAGGTGTTTGCGTCTGCGCTACGCGTCTTGATTAAGCCTTAATACCAGTGGTTCTAGGGCATGATCTGAGGGGTTTTGTGATTAAGACGTCGACTCTGATATATCGACTTTGAAAATACACGCAAAAATTCCTTTGACGAAACCTAAGTTTATTTTGGGTTTAATTGTGTCCAATTCCGATTGGTTCGCAAAATACATTTCGACGATCGGCGGATGCTTTATCAGAAGGAGTTCCCGACGTCAGTCGTTGATATCCCGGTCAAAGCTTTTCACCTGACCGGACTTCAACTTGAACGTCGCCCGCAGGCCAAGCCAAGCGCCCAGCGACAGGGCGGCAAAGACCATGAGCGAAAGGGGCAGGGACATGCTGAGCCCCAAGCCCACCAAAACACCGACCGCCGCAGCGCCAAGGGCGAAGCCCAGGGCGATGAAGCCGGGTAGCATCAGTTCCACCAGCCCCAGCACCAGCGCAAAGGCGATCCAGACCCACCAGAGCGTCCAGAGATCCATCAGCCGCGCCCCTTGAGCATCTTGAATGCGTCCCCAAAGGCTTCAAGCGCATTGGCGGGCACCACGATGGTTTGTGAGCCGTTGGATTGGCCCATCGCGTTCAACGCTTCGACCTGTTTCAGCGCGACCTGATATTGCGCGGCCTCCAGCCCGTGATCGGCGATCGCCTTGGCGACGACCTGCGTGGCATAGGCTTCGGCATCGGCTTCGATCCGGCGGGCCTCGGCCGATTGGCGGGCGGCGTAAAGCTCAGCATCGGCGGCAAGTTCGACGGCGCGTTTCTGGCCTTCGGCTTCGGTCACCTGCGCGCGGCGGGCGCGCTCGGCGTTGAGCTGCTGCAGCATCGCCTCACGCGTGGCAGCATCGAGGTTCACGTCGAGGATTTCGGCACGGGTGACTTCGATGCCCCAGTCATCCACGGCGTCTTCGACCAGTTCCTTGATCTTGTTGATCAGCTGCGCGCGGTTGGATTGCACTTCATCGAGGTCCATCTTGCCGATCTCGGCCCGGACGATCCCGGCCACCGTGGTGGCGATGGCGCCGTCGGCGTCGCGGATGCGGTAGACGGTCTTTTCCGGCTCGGTGATGCGATAGAAGACCGAGGTTTCGACCTGCAGCAGAACGTTGTCGCGGGTGATCGCGTCCTGGCTGGCATTCGGCAGCTGGCGTTCGAGGATCGAAATGCGGTGGCGCACCACGTCGAGGAAAGGCACGACAAAGTTCAGGCCCGGCCCCAGAACCGAATGCAGCCGACCAAAGCGTTCGACCACGTATTTTTCCGATTGCGGCACGATGCGTACGCCCTGGAAGATCGTGGCGATGATGACCACGGCGGCCAATATCAGGACGATGTTTTCCGTCAGCAGGCTGATCAGCAGGTCTTCCATGTATGTCACTCTCGCAATTGAACTCGGGGCTTTGATACCACTGTGGGGTCGGGGGCTCTGTGGTTCAAGTTGATGGCGGTTTCATGACGAACGCAGCGTTGCGAAATGGTCGCGCCTTGGCATTTGGGCACGGATTGGGGTAGAGCCGCGCAGATCAACGCAATTGGGGTGCCCATGGACCGGTTTTCCTTTCAGCTGAACGCCACAGATGGCAAGGCGCGCACGGGTGTGATTTCGACCCCGCGCGGCGAGATACGTACGCCTGCTTTCATGCCTGTGGGCACGGCCGCCACGGTCAAGGCGATGATGCCCGACAGCGTGCGCCAGACCGGGGCCGACATTTTGCTGGGCAACACCTATCATCTCATGTTGCGCCCCGGTGCCGAACGGATCGACCGGCTGGGCGGGTTGCACAAATTCATGAATTGGGACCGGCCCATTCTGACCGATTCCGGTGGGTTTCAGGTCATGAGTCTGGCCGAGCTGCGCAAGCTGACCGAAAAGGGCGTGACGTTCAAAAGCCATATCGACGGCTCGCGCCATGAATTGACGCCGGAACGCAGCATGGAGATCCAGAAGCTGCTGGGATCGGATATCGTGATGTGTTTCGACGAATGCCCAGCGCTGCCTGCGAGCGATGAACGGGTGGCGGAGTCGATGCGCCTGTCGATGCGGTGGGCGCAACGCTCGCGCGATGCCTTTGGCGACCGGCCTGGTCATGCGCTGTTTGGCATTCAGCAGGGCGGCGTGACGGAGCATCTGCGCGGCGAAAGCGCCGAGGCGCTGCGCGCGATCGAGTTTGACGGCTATGCTGTGGGCGGTTTGGCCGTGGGCGAAGGGCAGGAGGCGATGTTCGGCGTGCTGGATTACGCGCCCGATATGCTGCCGGTGGACAAGCCACGCTATTTGATGGGTGTGGGTAAGCCCGATGACATCGTAGGCGCGGTGGCGCGCGGAATTGACATGATGGATTGCGTGCTGCCGTCGCGGTCGGGCCGGACGGGGCAGGCTTTTACCCGCCGGGGGGTGGTGAACATCAAGAATGCGCGCCATGCCGATGATCCGCGTCCCTTGGACGAAGACTGCACCTGCCCGGCCTGCCGCAATTATAGCCGGGCCTATCTGCATCACGTGTTCCGCAGTCAGGAGATCATCTCGTCCATGCTGCTGACATGGCATAATCTGCATTATTTTCAGGAAATCATGCAGGGCATGCGCGAGGCGATAGCGGCAGGGACGTTTGAGGCATGGCAGGCTGCGTTTCATGCCGAGCGCGCACAGGGCGATATAGCGCCACTTTGACGCCCGCCGGTTTGATAGGTTTGCCAAATTGAAACAGAGTGCCATGCGGTCTGAAGGAAAGTGCTGTGCCCCGTGTTTGGTTTATGACGGCGGTTTTGCCGTTTTTGAGTGTTTTGAGCGGCTGTGAAGCGCCAGTGATGATTGCGGCTTCCAATAACGACGCGGAGTTGTCCTGAGCAACGGCGATCACCTTTCCAGCCCAACTTCTGATCAGTCTGTATGGGCAACCGGAAAGGTCTTTTTCTGGTGACATGATCGGGCGCATGTCCGGTGCAGCAGATATTGAGCTGACGTCCGAGGATGGGGAAAAATGCCTTGGCGCAATGTCGCCAGACGGTACGGGCAGCATGACCTGCGAGGGCGTGACGGTCAGCATGGATCGTCGTGGTGACGAATCCGCTTCTATGTCCGGAACGGTGTATCGGTCTGGCAATGTTGGCGGAACCCAATATGCCACGGCGTTTGGATGGGGCAGAGGCGCATCAGAACCGGTCTTGCGCAAGACCTTGTTGGAGCAGAGATCGCTGGGCGGTGCCGAAGCGCGGGCGGCGGCGCCGTGATGGGAGCGACGCTCGCGGCGGGGGCCGCATCGCCCCGCCCGCCATCCCGCATGCTCACCCGATGCTGAAGTGATGTGATGGGCGCTGAACAGGTGCTGCGCGCAGGGTGAAAGCCTGTCGCAGTGGTGGGGGAAGGCGCCAAGATGGTTTGATACATGCGTTGGGTGGGTTCTAAGCTGATGCTGTGCCTCTGGGCTGTGGTCGCGCAGGCAAAGAACGCCTTGCCCAATTATGTTCTGGCTGAATTCGGCGCGCCGCCTCTCATACCCGATGGGGCCTTGCCGCATGATCTCAGGGATGCGGTTCAGATCGCCTTTATTGACACTATGCAGCCCGGGGCATGGGGGCGGCGCAGAATGAGGCTTTGGATGTGAGTGCGGCCTCGGGCGATCCGCGGCTTGGCTGGATCGTTTCGGATTTGATGCGCTTTGCATGGAAGCCGCAATTGCAGGCCGGTTTATCGGACGTAGCCAACGGAGGTCTAGCCAGGGATTTGCCGTGTCAGAATGCCTGCGTGGCTTTGTTGCACAAATCCTTTGATGGTCGGAGTTGCCCTTTCTCTCGACGGGCTTAGCCTACGGCCTCCGTGACGGGAATGCCGAGCGCGGTGTAACGGTTGAGCACGGCGATGCGGAGTTGGATTTCCGCGACCTGCCGGTCGAAGTCCCTCGCCACGAGGCGTTGGTCCATTCGTGTCACGCAATGCATCGTCGTTTCGACACGGCTTCTGCGGTGGTATCCGCTCCATCGTCGCCAAAGGGCGCGACCCAGGTATCGCGATGCGTTGACTGCTTTGGTTCTGGCGATGGCCCCGGCGCGCCGGGGCTTCCACGGCTTGGCATTTTTTGCAGGGTGGGAGCGAGCTTTGTGCGCCATGGGTTCAAGCACAATGGCGAACGCATGAGCGCCATGAGCGGCAATCGCGTCGTGGCATTTGCGGGTATCATAGGCTCCCTCGGCTGTGAGCGAACCGATGGTCTGATCGGGTGGAACTTGGTTCAGCAACTCGGGCAGCATAGGGGCATCGCCAACATTTTTGGTGGTGACCTCGACAGTGCTGGACCTCGCGCGGGGTGTCCGGCGTGCCGACCATGGTGTTTGACGGCCGCTACGCCACGACCGGTG
>JABSSB010000247.1 GCA_013214715.1 Paracoccaceae bacterium
TGCCCGTCAACGCGTCAGAGCCTACCTTACAGAAGGTCGCTTACCGATCGCATCGCGGAAAGTACGTCGACAAATGCAAGAATGGTCGGGTTTTTTCCCACCGAGCGCATCGGCAATCGAAGCCTTCGGTGATCTGATGGTCAAGGACATGCGAGACGTTGATCTATTGGCATCATGGATACAAGGAGAAACCCTGTTCAGTGATGTGCTAAAAGACGCCGCGGTTACATCACTTTCCGGTATCTCGCCTTTTGCCGTTGAAGAGCCCTGGACCGCAGCGCTGCGCGGGAAACACGTCCTTGTGGTCCATCCATTTGCACAAACCATAACTGATCAGTTCACCAAGCATCGGGCAGACCTTTTCAAGAACAGTAACATCCTGCCTGAGTTTGAACTTCAAACAATTGCTGCGGTTCAATCAATTGCGGGAAACAAAACGTCGTTTTCAGATTGGTTTGCTGCGCTGGATCATATGAAATCTGAGATGCAACAAAAAGACTTTGACGTCGCCATTATTGGATGCGGCGCGTATGGGTTTCCGCTCGCCGCTCATGCGAAACGAATGGGCAAAACGGCAATCCAACTCGCGGGTATAACGCAACTGTTGTTCGGCATCATGGGGGCACGGTGGGAAAATAATCACGACATAGTGAAATGGAAGAACGAACACTGGGTTCGGCCATCTGACCAAGACCGACCCGACGGTTTCAGGAAAGTTGAGGGCGGTTGCTATTGGTAACCCCGCCATACTTTCGATATGGCGGAAGATCTCTCATAAGCGGCGGCGCTACCACCGGGCCTGCCTGCCGAAGTGCGCGTCTGCGTGCAGCACGGCGCAGTTCCTTGCGCAAACGAAACCAGAGCGGGCCACGGGCGGCTTTGATCGCATGCTGCGCATCAGTGGCTTCGCGCAGGCTGTCCGCGGGACCGGACTGCACGCAGACCTCTTGCACGGCGATGGCAGGCCAAAGCTGCATGGGCGTGATGCCCGGCCTTGCGCGAAACAGGAAATCATCCAGCGTGTCGCAGAAGGCTGCGCTGTCTTTGCAAAGCTGCTGCGCCGCCGCACGGGTCAGCATATAGCATGCTGCCGACGGCACCGGTAGCAAGATTTGTCGCCGCGCCCAGCCATCCTGATCCAAGAGTGGCCCATAATTGCGCGCCTGATCGAACCCGTCCAGCTTGATGACGCCAGCCGCTTGCGGGTCAATTTTCGACAGACAGGCAGCAAAACCCCGCGAAATCAGAATGTCATCTTCACAGATGACACCCGCCGCGTCCGGCCCCTCAGCCAGTTTGCGCCAAAGCGCCTGATGACTGGCAAACACGGCCTGCTCTGACGGTTTGATCTCCCATCGGCTGGCGTCAGCCACCTGCCCATGTGGCGCATAGCCATGCGCGATGAACCCGCCCACCCGACCATCGAAAGCCGAAAACCGCTGCGCCGTGAGACTCTGCGCCGCCATCTGCCGTTCCACGACCTCCCAGCGGTGAGCCGCGTCATCAAGAGAGATCACATGCACTGGCGGATGCGTCATTGACCGATATTGTCCCAGCTGCGCCAAGGTTGCAGACGGCGACGCAGTGTTATGCCAAGACTGTGCCGCGCTGCGCTGCGCACCAGCGCAGACTGCTCTGGGGACTGCATCAGCGTCAGACACAGGCGCGCCGGCAATTGCCCGCGCCGATACCAATCCAGCGCCTCATCTTCTGAAATCGGGCGGCCCAGAACCTTTGCGTAATGGTCGCACCAAATACGCGCATAATCCTGCGCGACGGCCATGCTGTCGCCCGACACACCCCGGCTGGCGTAAAGGGAAATCGGCTCATTCAGCTTGGAGCCCAGATGCCCCGCCATCAACATGCGCACCATCAGGTCGTAATCTGAGGCCACGCGATATTTCAGATCATGGCCACCAAGTGCGAGAAACATGTCGCGCCGGAGCGCGACCGAGTTATGGCTGAAGGGCATTCTTTGCAAAAAGGCACGCAGATTGGTGCGGGCATGGGTCTTTGTGCTGCCATCTGGCAAAAGCTGCATGGTCGCACCGTAAATGAAATCCGGCCTTCCGCGCCCCATGGCGTCCACCAGTTGGGTGGCCACATGGTTCGAGGCCAGCCCATCATCCGAGTTGAGAAAGAGCACAAAATCGCCCTGCGCCAGCCCGACCGCCTTGTTCATCGCATCGTAAAGGCCGCTATCCTGTTCCGACCGATAGGTCACCGGCACGCCGCTGGCGGGATCGCCCAAAGCAGAGATCACGCTTTCAATCAGCCCTTGCGTCCCATCATCAGACGCGCCGTCCAGCACCACATGCTCAATCTCGCGAGTGGTTTGCATCTGCACGCAATCCATCGCTGACAAAAACGATTCCTGTCGCCCGCCATCGATCAGATTGCGTGTCACGGTGATGATGGACAGACGCGGGACAGAGGTCATACAGGCAGCTCTTTTTGTCTCCAGGACGGCGGGTTGGCTGCACCCACTCCGTCGCAACCGGTCCAAGAGCTATCACTCAGACCTCAGCTGTCCAAGAGCGATTTCAACTCTATTGCAAGAAGCGCATGTGATTGCCGCAGCATTGCACACCGCGCAACCCTAAGTTAACCACGCACAGGACACATGATTTGTGTGTCCCGCCAGCATTTCGGAGCAACATATGACAGCGCCGCGTCAAATTTTGCATATCGACCCCGCAATCGGGAGCCGGAACCTGGGCGATGATGTGATTTCACAGGCGGTTCGCTCCGAACTGCGCGGGCTGTTTCCGGACACGCGCATTTTCACGACCTCGTCGCGAGATTACGGACGCAACGCCCAAGAGCTTGCACGCGATTGCGAGTTTGCATTTCTTGGTGGCACAAATGCCCTTAGCGCTGACCCGGTCTTTGGATACCGGCAGATTTTGACGGATAGGTTTGCCGCTTTTCGCATGCGAGACATTGTTTTGCTGGGCGTGGGTTGGTGGCAATATCAGGATCGCTTTGGTCGGCTGGCCAAGCGTTTCTACGCAGACCTGTTGCGCGATGATGTGATGCATTCGGTGCGGGACGCCCATACTCAACAGATGCTGGCCAGGCTGGGAGTCACCAATGTCATCAACACCGGCTGCCCAACCATGTGGTCGCTGCAAGTATTCGAAACCGTGATCCCCACCTCGGCCGTAATTACCCTGACTGATTACAACCAGCAGCCCGATCGCGACCTGTCGTTCCTAAGGGCGGTACATGACCGATTTGACGATGTGGTCTATTGGCCGCAAGGAGAGTTGGACCGCGACTATCTTCGAAAATTGGAGAAGTCCGGCGACCTGCCCGAAATCCGCGTTCTGACGCCTTCCGTGCAGGCTTTGGACGAGGCTTTGGCCGAGGGTCGTTGTTTTCTTGGGACGCGGCTTCATGCTTCGATCCGAAGCCTTAAGGCGAAAAAACCGGCCTTTCTGATTCCAATTGACAACCGCGCAACAGAAATTGCCCGCCATGACGCATTGCCGTTGATCTCTCCGGATTTGTCCGATGTAATACCTGGAAAGGTGTTCACGTATCGCTACACACGCAGACCTGAAATCGACCAGTTCCTGCTGCAATTTCAAACCCGCTGACCTGCCCCGTGTCGGTCTTGCACGTCACCCACAGCCTGTCTGGTGGCGCGGGGATTGCCGCGCAAAGACTGTGTCAGGCGCAGCGTTCAAACGGGATCGAGGCCAGGCTTGTTCTGGACGCAGACCTGCCGAACAAACGCGGCCTAGCGAGATTGGTGCAGAAGGAATGGTCTCGCAGCCTGCGGCGACGCGATCCAAGGACCGAACTTTTGTCTTTGGGACTGGTGGATACCGGCCGCTTTGAAGCGTTAAACAGCAAAGCCGCTGCGGTGCTGCATCTGCATTGGATCAACAACGATATGTTGTCGATTCGGGACGTTTCTGCCGTTCGTGCCCCCGTTGTCTGGACCCTGCACGACATGTGGCCATTTTCTGGCGCCTGTCACTACAGCGAAAATAATGACTGGAAAACGGGCTATGCCAACCGTGAAATCGGTGATCTCGATCAGCATATTTGGCGCCGCAAATCCGCGACCTGGCAAACCCCCATGCAGATCGTGGCTCCAAGCCGCTGGCTGGCAGAATGCGCCCGCAACAGCGCGCTGATGCGGGACTGGCCTATAGACTGTATCCCAAACGCTATAAACACCGATCAATGGTGCCCGATGCCGAAATCACAGGCCCGCGCCGCGTTGGGGTTGCCGGCCAAAGGTGCGATCATCGCCTTTGGCGCGATGGGCGGGGACAGTGATCCGCGCAAAGGCTTTTCTGCCCTCAGCGGCGCGCTATCGCAGCTTGAACTGCAAGGTCACAATGTGATGGCGCTGGTCTTCGGGTCAGATCAGGCCAATGCGGCTTT
>JABSSB010000248.1 GCA_013214715.1 Paracoccaceae bacterium
GTCACATAAAACAGAAACCTACCGCGAAAACTCCGCGGTAGGTGTGTGGTGTATGACCCGAGAACCTGAATGCGTCGCATGGATATTGGGCGGGCTTTCATTGCGTTCGCCTCATCGCAAAAAGTCATCAGGAGCGCACCAGTTTCCGACAGGCTTCCGCGATCTCGTGGGTCAGGTCTGCGGGCCGCGCATCAGATCATCCACAACCGCGGAGGCCGCAGCGCCGTTCAGGATCGTGAAATCACCCTGCTCCAGCATCGCGCGCGTACCGTCGATCAGCGCGCGCTGCGCCACGCGGGCAAGCCCACCACCGATGGAGATACGCGCCACGCCCAATGACGCCATCTCTGCCACGCTCAAATCGCGCATGTCCCCCGTGGCCAGCAGGTTGACCGGCGTGCCGGTGGCGATCAGGGCGCGCGTCGTGTCGACATCAACACCGGGCGCATAGATCACATCGGCCCCGGCCGTGGCAAAGGCCTGGCAGCGGCGCAGCGCTTCGGCCTGATCATAGCCGCCCATCAACCAACCATCGGCGCGGGCGGTCAGCACGATCCCGACCTCTTTTGCGGCGGCGATTGCGGCTTTGATCCGCGCCAAGGCCAGGTCAAAGGGATAAGCGCCCGTGCCCGGAACGACGGTGTCTTCAATCGACACACCCGCCAGCCCGGCTTGGGCCGCCAGTCGCACGGTGTCGGCCACGGTGTCGGGATCATCGCCAAAGCCGTTTTCGAAATCGCCATTCACCGGCAGGTCAACCGCTGTGCAGATCTCGGCCGCGTGAGCCAGCGCCTGATCGCGGCTTAGCTGCGCGCCATCCGGCAGCCCCCGGGTAAACCCATAGCCCGCTGAGGTCGTGGCCAGCGCCTTGGCCCCCAGCCCCGCCATCACCTTGGCCGAGCCGATATCCCACGGGTTAGGCATGACCAAAGGCGTGCCCGGCACATGCAATACGCGAAACTGATCTGTCAGCGCCTGCCTGTCCACGGCCAACCCCCGGTCGATCCGCGCTTAGGCGCGGACCAGTTTCTCATAGGCTTCCGCGATCTCGCGGGTCAGGTCGCCCACTTCAAAGGTGTAGTCGCCAATCTGACCGACCGGGGTGACTTCGGCTGCCGTGCCGGTCAGCCAGCATTGTTCGAAAGCAGCCATCTCTTCGGGCATGATGTGGCGTTCATGCACGGTGATCCCGCGGTCTTTCAGCATGTCGATCACGGTCTGGCGGGTGATCCCGTTCAGGAAGCAATCCGGCAGCGGCGTATGCACTTCGCCATCCTTGACGAAAAAGATATTCGCCCCCGTCGCCTCGGCCACATAGCCGCGGTAATCCATGAACAAAGCGTCCGAACAGCCCTTGGCTTCGGCAGCATGTTTCGAGGTGGTGCAGATCATGTAAAGACCCGCCGCCTTGGCATGAACCGGGATCGTTTCCGGCGAAGGCCGCTTCCATTTCGCGATGTCGAGCTTGGCGCCCTGCATCTTGGCATCGCCATAATAGGCGCCCCAGCCCCAGACAGCGATGGCCATATGGACAGGGTTCTTCGCAGAGGCGACACCCATATCTTCACCCGAACCGCGCCAGACAACCGGCCGCACATAGGCATCGGTCAAACCCGAGGCTTTCAGCGCCTCTTCCTTGGCGGCTTCGATGTCATCCACCGACCAGCGCATCGGAATGTCCAGCGCGGTGGCGCTGTCGATCAGGCGCTGCGAATGCTCGCGCGATTTGAAAATCTTGCCATTATAGGCACGCTCGCCTTCAAAGACCGAGGACCCGTAATGCATCGCATGGGTCAGGACGTGGACCTTGGCCTCACGCCAGTCAACCAGCTCACCATCCATCCAGATGACGCCGTCGCGATCGTCATATCCTGCCATAACACGCCTCCATTGCGCTGCTTACTTTTCATATGTTGCGTAATAAATGGCCGATCCGGTCATAATGTTGCGCAAAATCTGAGCATGGGTAACGATTCGGCCTTGGAGTGTCAACAAGGCTGACGTATTATGTCTTGCAGACACGAAAAACGTGATTGGGACAGATGATGCGCGAAGGACTGGGCGGAGAGAGCCTGCTCTTTCTCACCGATGAACAACTCCGACAGGGGATTGAGGCAATGTTCTTTGCCTATCGGGGCTTTACTGCCGATCCCGACCGGATTCTGTCTGATCTGTCCTATGGGCGGGCGCATCATCGTGCGGTGCATTTCATCAATCGCGCGCCGGGCACGACGGTCAACAATCTGCTCGCGATTCTGGGCGTGACGAAACAATCGCTCAACCGCGTGCTGCGCACGTTGATCGAAGACGGTCTGGTTGAAAGCCGCGTGGGCACCGAAGACCGGCGCGAACGGCATCTGCATCTCACCGATGCCGGCCGCGCGTTGGAAGCCCGTCTGTCGGATGCGCAACGTGCGCGGATGCGCGCGGCCTATCGCGATGCAGGGCCAGAGGCGGTGGCGGGGTTCAAACAGGTGCTTGAGGCGATGATGGATGCCGATATGCGCCGTGCCTATGGCAAATTGCGGGAGAAGGGATGATGGCCCCAGACGCTCATCTGCTGATCGTCGATGACGATGAACGCATTCGCGATCTGCTCAAGAAATTCCTGATGCGCAATGGTTTTCTGGTCACGGCGGCGCGCGATGCCGAACATGCGCGGCGGGTGCTGTCGGGGCTGGATTTCGATCTGATCGTGCTGGACGTGATGATGCCGGGCGAAGACGGCGTCAGCCTGACCCGATCCTTGCGCGAAACCCGCACCACGCCGATCCTGATGCTGACCGCGCGGGGCGAGACGGAAAACCGGATCGACGGGCTGGAAGCCGGGGCCGATGATTATCTGGCCAAACCGTTCGAGCCCAAGGAATTGCTGCTGCGGATCAACGCGATCCTGCGCCGCGTGCCCGAAGCACAGGTCAGCGAGTCCGTGCCCAAGGTGCTGCATCTGGGCGATATCCGTTATGACGTGGACCGGGGCGAGATGTGGCAGGGCGAAGACCGTGTGCGCCTGACCGCCACTGAAAGCCAGCTGATGCGGATTTTTTCCTCCTGCCCGAATGAACCGGTCTCGCGCAACCGTCTGGTCGAAGATCTGGGCCGCGATGATGGGCAGGCCCAGGAGCGCGCCGTGGATGTGCAGGTCACCCGCCTGCGCCGCAAGATCGAACCGAACCCAAAACAGCCGCGCTATCTTCAGACGGTGCGCGGCGCGGGATATATGCTGGCCCCGGATTAAGCATCTGGCGCGCCATCGGCGCGGTCACAGCCGTGCCATGCCATCCATGGACAGCGCCGCGTTCAGCCCCTGCATCCGGTCGGGAAAGCGCGCGTCGATCTCGTCATCACGCAGATCCAGCCCATCTTCAAAACGGCGGTCGGGGTCATAAAGGCTGTCTTGCAGGCTCAGTTTGCGCAGCAGTGGGCGTTTGTTCGCTTCAAAGACCGGCACGCCGTGATCGCGTTGAAAATCGCTACACATATTGAACTCGGCCAAAGGCAGCCGTTTGTTGCGGCTTTGGGAAAAGGGCGTGTCCGACAGCCCCAGCAGGGTGCAGACCCCGGCGGTCATCCGGGCGGTATCGACCAGATCCCAGACCCGCAGCGTGCCAAAGCGGGCGTTGCCAAGGCTGCTTTGGATCACTTGATAATAGGCATACCAGGCAAAGCCGTAACGGCGCTGAAACGTGTCGATAAAGGCCGAAATACTGCCGTCACTGTCGCGAAAGAACCTTTTTTGGTTGATGTGTCACAGCCCGGTCTTGCTGCGCCAGCGCTTTGTATACAGCAGCCCACGCGCCCGATGCGCGACGTCATGATCGGCGAGAGACGCCAGCAACTTGGTCCGCGCATTTCGGCAACCCTTTGTGGATGATGACCTGAATTTTGGGGGGACACCCCTGATGCTCTTGCGCCTTGGTGGCCGCTTGTTCCGTGCATAGCCTGCGCGGAGCGGCGCATGAGATCACGCCATTTGAAACGATGTCGCTGCTGGCAGGCGCGTGCCGGGCGCAGATCGCGCTGCACCCGGCCCAATTCTGGCTCAGTTCCGGCCCAGTGCGGCGGATCAGAACAGCAAAATATCGTCGCTGGTCAGGTCTGAGACTCTGTTCAGCACGATCTGATAGCCGTCGCCGTCAATGATGGTCGATGTGCCGACCTGGCTGGACGCGGCCAGAACGGCATCGGCATCCGCGAACTCTTCTGCCGAGAGATACAGCATATCCGCCCCGCCAAAATCCCGGATCACATTGCGCCCCGCGCCCGAGGTGAAGTCGAACATGTCTGCACCCGCGCCGCCGCGATAGATATCGTTGCCCTGGCTGTCGATCATCAGATCGCTGCCGGCAGAGCCAATCAGCCTATCGCGCCCG
>JABSSB010000249.1 GCA_013214715.1 Paracoccaceae bacterium
TCACCATCAATGGCAACATCATGGCCGTGGCGTTCATGGCGAATTCGCAGCATTTGTATGTGCGCACGGACATCCTTGAGCAGGCTGGTGTCGACGGCACGCCTTCAAGCGTGGAAGAGATCGTGGCCGCCGCTGAAGCCATCCGCGCAGCCGGCATCATGGAGCATCCGCTGGTCATGAACGCGACCGGCTGGAACTCGGGTGAACTGTTCAACCTGTTCTTCTTTGCCACCGGTGGCGAACTCTTCAAGCCCGGCACAGCCGAAGCCAACATCAATAATGCTAATGGTGTGGCCGCTCTGGAATCCATCGCCGCCCTGGCTGAATATGCCCATCCCGACTACCTGAGCCATGCCTCGAACGAAACGCAGGGTCTGTGGGAAGCCGGTCAGGCCGCTATCGGCATCATGTGGGGCTCCCGTGGTGGTGCGATCCTCGACGATGAAGGCTCGACCGCTGAGGTCACCTCCAACACTGTTCTGACCGCAGCGCCAACCGCTGGTGGCGGGTCGGTGCCTGCCGCGACGCTGTGGTGGGATGGTGTGACCATTGCGGCCAACATCTCGGACGAAGAGGCTGAGGCGACCTTTGCCGCGCTGGTCAGCGCCATGAACCCAGAGATGGTCGCTGAGCATAATGATGACGCGATCTGGCTGCTGGATGGCTATCAGCCCGGCCCGGCGGCAGCAGGTGTTGCGGCCACGGCGGCTGCAGGCGCCAAGCCCTATCCGATGATCCCCTACATCAACCTGATGCATAACGCGGCAAGCGCAGAACTGGCCGATTATCTGAAGGGTGATGAAAGCGCCGAGCAGACGCTGGCGGATATCGAAGCGGCCTATGTGACCGCGGCCAAGGAAGCGGGCTTCCTCAACTGATCCTAACTTCGGAGGCCCGCGCGTGACGCGGGCCTCTGATCCTTGCGACCCCGAGCCGAGGGACAAGCCATGAAGCATCGTTCATTTTTCTGGTTCATCCTGCCGACGCTGTCGGCCATGATCCTCTTCATCGCGCTGCCCATTGTTTCGGTCGCGATCCAGTCCTTGTATATCGAACATGAGCAGGTGCTTGTGGTCACCGAAAGCTGCGGCCCCTTTGGCTGTAACGAGACCACAACCGTCGACACCGAAGCCAGCGCCGCGCTGCAGGAAGAGCAGCCTTTGGGCCGGTTCAACGGGCTGGGCACCTATACCAACCGCGCGCATCTGGCCTTTGCCGAAGTCGGAGCCGCGTGGAGCGCCAGCGAGAGCATGAGCGATTTCTTTTCCCGCCTGCTGAACCTTCCCTTCTACTGGGCGCTGGCCTTTACGCTGACCTACACATTCGTTGTGACCCCCTTTGTTCTGGTACTGGGTCTCGCGATTGCCGTGGGCGTGAACAACCTGCCGCGCATCTTCAAAGGCCCGACCATCTTTGTCTCGCTCCTGCCGATGATCGTGACGCCGCTGGTGGGCGCGTTGATCCTCTTCTGGATGGTCGATGGCGACGGCGTGATCGGCGCGACATTGCAGAATATCTTCAATGACCCCTCGCTCAGCCTGAAGGCCAATACAAGCCTCGTATGGGTGATGCTGATCGTCTATGGCATCTGGTCCTCGCTGCCCTTTAGCTTCATCGTATTCTACGCCGGGCTGCAAACCGTGCCGTCGGACACGATGGAGGCCGCGCAGATCGATGGCGCCACCAAATGGCAGCGCATGATCCACGTCGTTGTGCCGCATCTGATGCCGCTGGTGGTCTTTATCTCGCTGATCCAGCTGATGGACAATTTCCGGGTCTTTGAGCCGATCATCTCCTTCCAGGCCGAAGCGCATGCGCGTTCGCTGAGCTGGATCATCTACAATGACCTGATCGCGGCAGGGAATCCGCTTTACGGCTCGGCAGGGGCGACATCGATCCTGACGATCCTGGGCGTGGCCTTCCTGCTGATGCCGGTGCTGATCCGTACCTGGCGCGACTTCAACCGCAAATCCACCTGAGGGGGCTACCATGGCGACCAAAGCAGAATCTCGCATCACGCCGCTGTCGATCTTTTCGGTCACCTTCGTGATCCTGTGGGTGATCATTGCCTCCTTCCCCTTCCTGTGGACGGCCTGGGGCTCGTTCAAGGTGCAGGGTGACTTCTTCTCGAAGGCGGATTGGACCAACGCGATCTTCGGTGTGCGCACGATGGTGGAAACCGGCGGCACCTTCACGATGAACGGCTATGAAGGTGCGTGGATCCAGGAAGAGTTCTGGCGCGCGGTTCTGAACACGGGGATCGTGGTCGTCTTCACGGTCACGATCTCGCTCACCTTCGGGACGCTGGGCGGCTATGCGCTGGCGCGCTCGGGCTACAAATACGCGTTCTGGATCCTGATGGCGGCGCTGGTTTTCCGGGCGATGCCGCATATCACGTTGGTCTCTGGCTATTTGCTGCCCTTCTTTGAATGGAACATCTGGGGCATCCTGCCGACGACGATCATCGTGCTGGTGGCGATCAACCAGCCCTTCACGTTGTGGATGCTGCATTCTTTCTTCCTCAACATCCCGAAAGATCTGGATGAAAGCGCCATGGTGGACGGTTGCACCCGCTTTCAGGCTTTCCGCCATGTGATCATCCCGGTGATGTGGCCGGGCGTGATCACCACGGGGCTGTTCTCCTTTCTGCTGGCCTATAACGACTTCACCGTCACGCGGATGCTGCTGAGCCAGGAGAACGAGACGATGATCCCGAAAATCCAGAGCTTCCTGGGCTCCACGCAGGTGGAAGGCAATGTGATGTTCGCGGTGGCGGCGGTGGTCTCGGCCACGGTGCCGCTGATCATCCTGATCATGTTCTTCCAGCGCCAGATCGTAAGCGGCCTGACCGCAGGCGCGGTCAAGGGGTAGGTATGAGCACAGCTGAGTCCCACAAGGCTCTGATCGCCCCGCTGCAGGCTGCCCTTTCGGGCGGCGACAGCGGGGCGGTCCGCCTTGCGCTGACAGAGCTATTTGCGCCGGATGCGCGCATTCGGCTGGGCGCGCTGATCGGCGTGTTGCACGGGCCGGACGCCTTGTGGGAGCGTGCCTACGCGCCGCTGCTGGCGGCGATGCCGGATCTGGAACGGCTCAGCTTGATCGAAATGGCCGGGCCACGTTGGGGCGCGCAGGGCGGCGGCGATTGGATCGGTCTGGGCGGCAATTTCGTCGGCACGTTTTGCGCGCCCTTCATGGGCATTGCGGCAACGGGACGGCCTGTGCATATGCGCTATCACGAATATCTGCGCGTTGTAGAGGGCCGCGTGGTCGAGATGCAGGCGCTGTGGGACGTTCCGCAGCTCATGCATCAGGCCGGTGTCTGGCCGATGGCGCCACAGCGTGGGGTGGACTGGATGTGCCCCGGCCCGGCGTCCGGGCAGGGGATCAAGACCGGCCCGCGCGATGCGGCAGTGTCGGAGGCGTCGGTGCAGATCGTCTGGGACATGCTGCATGAACTGCAACAGGGCACGGCCACCACGCGCCAAGGCGGCTTGGGCGGGTTCGGGCATGAAAACGCTGTCTGGTATAGGCCGACGGGGCTTGGCACGGCGCGGGGTCATCGCGGCATCGCGCAGGATATCTGCCGCCAGTTCCGCGAAGGCCTGTCTGAGAACACCCGCCATCTGACCGAAGGCGTGTTCTTTGGCGAGGGTGATCTGGTCGCCTTCACCGGCTGGCCATCGGGCACGGCAGTGCATTCGGGCGATGGCTGTCTGGGGCTTGCCCCCACAGGCCGCCGCGTCACCCGCGCGAGCCTTGATGTCTGGCGCGTTGAAAACGGGTTGATCCGTGAATGCTGGGTGATGGTCGATATGCTCGATCTGTATGCACAGCTTGGCGTCGATGTCTTTGCTCGCATGGCCCAGCAGATCGGGGAGGCCGCCTGATGCGCGATTTCATTGTCATTGGTGGTGGGTCAGCGGGTTGTGTGCTGGCGGCAGAACTGAACCGGCGCGGCGCGGGACGCGTGACACTGGTAGAGGCCGGGCCAAGCAATCGTCACCCGCTGGTGTCGATGCCCTTTGGCCTCGTGTGGCTGATGGACGGGCCGCGCGATTGGGCCTATCGATCGGCCCCGATGGCGGGCGTGGCCGGGCGTGATATCGCGATCCCGCGCGGGCGGATGCTGGGTGGGTCAGGCTCGATCAATTCTATGGTCTGGTTCCGCGGGCGGCGGTCGGATTTCGATGGCTGGCAGGTGCCGGGCTGGGGCTGGACGGATGTGGAGCCCGCCTTTGAGCAGGTCGAAGCCCGCTTGCAACCGACACGCATGCAGGGCGCGCATGCATTGACCGAAAGCCTCGCGCCGATGCTGGGGTCAAACGGGCAGGCGATCCCGACACCCGAATACGAAAGTGCAGGCGTCTGC
>JABSSB010000025.1 GCA_013214715.1 Paracoccaceae bacterium
GGGCAATCTCATTGCCGTCGGGGTCAATCAAAACGGTGATGGGCAGGCCCAGCACGGCCATCTCGCGGGCGATGGCCTGTTTGGGGTCCTGATGGCTGGTCAGATTGTCGATCTCTGTCTCGGCAAAAAACTTCGCAATCCCATTGGGTGAATTCCGCCCCGTGGCCAGCGTCACCACCTGAAAATCGTCCCCGCCAAACTCGGCCTGCAGCGCGGAAAGCGTCGGCATTTCATGGCGGCAGGGCGCGCACCATGTGGCCCAGAAATTCAGCAGCACATATTGCCCCGCATGATCGGCCAGGCTCCCCATGCCCGCGCCGCCCGCCAGATGCCAGTCCTTCATCGACGCCGGTTGCGGCGCCTCGTGGAAGACCAGCTTTTTCATGTCGCCATCGCGCAGCGCGGCCAACGCTGTCGTGTCAGCCTGGGCATTTGCACCCACAAGCAGGGCCATATAGAGAGTGGCGAGCAGACGAAGCATGTTCCCTCCGAAGGGTTATCCGATAATGACTGACACGACCTCGAACCAGATGTGGGGCGGCCGCTTTGCCGCCGGACCGGACGCGATCATGGAGGCGATCAATGCCTCGATCGGGTTCGACCAGCGCCTTGCAGCCCAGGACATCGCCGGGTCGCGCGCCCATGCCGCCATGTTGGCCGCCACAGGCGTGATAACGGATAGTGATGCCAAGGCGATCCGGGAAGGGTTGCTCACGGTCTTGTCAGAGATCGAGGCCGGAAGTTTCGAATTTTCCACAGCACTTGAAGACATTCACATGAATGTCGAGGCACGGTTGAAAGAGATCATCGGCGAACCCGCAGGCCGGTTGCACACGGGCCGGTCGCGCAATGATCAGGTGGCGACCGATTTCAAACTCTGGGTCCGCGATCAGTTTGACGCGGCGGAGGCGGGGCTGCTGGCGCTGATCAAGGCGCTGCTGACGCAGGCCGAACAGGGCGCAGACTGGGTGATGCCGGGCTTTACCCATCTGCAAACCGCACAGCCGGTGACATGGGGGCATCACATGATGGCCTATGTCGAAATGTTTGGCCGTGACCTCAGCCGTGTGCGCGATGCGCGCGCCCGGATGAATGAATCGCCCTTGGGGGCGGCCGCGCTGGCGGGCACGTCCTTTCCCATTGACCGGGAGATGACCGCCAAGGCCCTGGGCTTTGACCGCCCGGCGGCCAATTCGCTCGACGCCGTGTCGGATCGCGATTTCGCGCTGGAGTTCCTGTCCTGTGCCTCGATCTGCGCCATGCATCTGAGCCGCTTTGCCGAAGAGCTGGTGATCTGGTCCTCGGCCCAGTTCCGCTTTGTCACGCTGTCAGACCGGTTTTCGACCGGCTCCTCGATCATGCCACAAAAGAAAAACCCAGACGCAGCGGAACTGATCCGCGCGAAGGTGGGCCGCATCTTTGGCGCGCAAACCGGGCTGATGATCGTGATGAAGGGTCTGCCGCTGACCTATTCCAAGGATATGCAGGAAGACAAAGAGCAGGTTTTTGACGCCGCCGACAGCCTGATGCTGGCGCTCGCCGCAATGGAAGGCATGGTCAAGGATATGAGCGGCAATCGCGACAGCCTCGCCGCTGCGGCAGGTGCAGGCTTTTCCACCGCGACCGATCTGGCCGATTGGCTGGTGCGGGTGCTGGGCCTGCCCTTCCGCGATGCGCATCACGTGACCGGGGCGCTGGTCGCCAAGGCCGAAGCCAAAGGCTGCGACCTGCCCGATCTGTCGCTGGAGGAGATGCAGGCCGTCCACTCTGACATCACGACCGGTGTCTATGACGTGCTTGGGGTGGAAAATTCGGTGCAATCGCGTACATCTTACGGGGGCACCGCGCCCGATCAGGTGCGCGCCCAGATTGCCCGATGGACCCAGATGCTATGACCCGCCTTGCCGCCGTTTTGTCCCTGCTCACCCTGGCCGCCTGCGGTCTGGACGGGGAGCCGACACCACCCGAAGCCACGCCAGAGCCGCAGACGCGCGTGGGTGTGGGCGGCTATATCGGGATTGGGTCAGGTGGCAGCTATGGCAGCGGCGGCATTGGCATTGGCGGGCTGGGCCGCAATGGTAATATCTCGGTCGGGGTCGGGTTCTGATGCGCTATGTGTTTTTCGCGCTGGCGATCTGGGGCGCAATCCACCCGATGTATTACTTCATGTCCTACATGGCGGCGAATGGCTGGTCCCTGACCGCATTGATCGACGCGTGGTATGTCAATGACAGCACCACGGGCCTGACATGGGATCTGATCATCGCGGCGATCACGCTGACCGTGTTCATCCTGTGGGAGAGCATCCGACAGCGCAACTGGATCGGGCTGGTCGCGATCCCGGCCACCTATTGCATCGGCGTCAGCTGCGGGTTGCCGCTTTATCTGGCGCTGCGGATGCGCAAACCGAGCCACGATTAGAAAGACACGCGCGTTACGATCCGGTCCTGGTCTTCAATGCGTTTTGGGATGGAAGGACAATCAGGGTCCAATGGCAGGTCCAAAACCCGATCGACGCGGCAGTTATGTGCAAAGCTGAGGCGACGCTGATCACAGGTGTCCTCCGCCTCCCACAAACTGCGCGAAATCGGGGATCCGACGGCCAAGGTGATGATGCTGCGAGAAAAGTTGTTCTCGGTGACTGCGCCATTCTCCATCAAGGTCGCAATCGTTTCCAGCATGATCTGCTGGCTGTCGTCAAAATCCATCTCGGCATGTTTGGCTTCTTCGGGCGTGGCTTTTCCGTCTTTGCGGCAGCTATTGGCTACAAAAATCCAGTCATGCACCGCATAGGCGGGCCCATAAGCCCACGGGTTGAACCCGCGAAAAACCTGTGCCAGCCGGGGAACTGAGCCTCCATCCGTGTAGAACCTTTCGGGGCGGATCGCCGTTTCATAACCGGTTGAGACCGGGCGCGTGAAAGACAACCGGGCCTTTGGAGCCGGGACAAAGGCAAACCGACCGCTACCAGTATTTTGGTCGCCATCATCCAGCCACAAGACAAGCAATTCGCCGGAAAACTCTCCGGTCGGGGCGCCGCTGGCGTTCAACTCCTTCGCCGCATCCGCCACCGGGTTGCAAGCCACTAGCGCCCCGCCGCATAGCAGAGCCAATATCCATCGCATGAAAACCACCCTTGCCTCTCAATAGGATCAGCCAAGACCACATCAGCTGGCCCTGTCAACGCTGCGCATTTCAGGCGTTGCGATGACCGATCTTCCGGCCTAAACCGCGCTCATGGATCATTTTCTCTATCGCGACGGCGCCCTTTACGCCGAAGACGTCCCCGTGGCCGAGATTGCCGCCGCGGTCGGCACGCCGTTTTACCTGTATTCCACCGCGACCCTGCTGCGCCATTTCACCTTGTTTGACGACGCGCTCGACGGGATGGAGCATCTGGTCTGCTATGCGATGAAAGCAGCCTCCAATCAGGCGATTCTGGCCACGCTGGCCGGGGCGGGCGCGGGAATGGACGTGGTGTCGGGCGGCGAATACCGCCGCGCCAAGGCCGCTGGCGTGCCCGGTGATCGGATCGTTTTTTCCGGCGTCGGCAAAACCAAAGAGGAAATCCACCTCGCGCTCACCGGCGGCATCCGGCAATTCAATGTCGAAAGCGAGCCCGAGATGGAGATGATCAGCCGTGTCGCCTCTGGCCTGGGCATGACCGCGCCGATCACCGTGCGCGTGAACCCGGATGTCGATGCCAAGACCCATGCCAAGATCGCCACTGGCAAAAGCGAAAACAAATTCGGCATCCCCATTGCCCGCGCGCGGGAGGTCTACGCTCAGGCCGCCGCCCTGCCGGGGTTGGATGTAATCGGGATTGACGTTCATATCGGTTCTCAGTTGACCGATCTCGGCCCGTTTGAGCTCGCCTATCAAAAAGTAGCCGAGCTGACCGAAACCCTGCGCGCCGATGGGCATGATATCCGCCGCCTTGATCTCGGCGGTGGCCTCGGCATCCCCTATACGCGGTCAAATGAGGCACTTCCGTTGCCGTCAGACTATGGTGCGTTGATCCGCCGCACGGTCGGGGATCTGGGCTGCGAGGTCGAGATTGAGCCAGGCCGACTGATTGCCGGAAATGCCGGGATCATGGTCAGCAAGGTGATCTATTTGAAAGAAGGCGAAGGCCGCGATTTCATGATCCTCGATGGCGCGATGAACGACCTGATCCGCCCCGCCATGTATGAGGCGTATCACGACATTATCCCGGTGCGCGAACCGGATGCCGGAGCCGAGCAGGCGCCCTATGATATCGTCGGCCCGGTCTGCGAAAGCGGCGATACCTTTGCCAAACAGCGCATGATGCCGCCGGTTGCGGCCGGGGATCTAATCGCCTTTCGCGGCGCAGGCGCCTATGGGGCGGTGATGTCCAGCGAATACAATTCCCGCCCATTGATCCCCGAAGTTCTGGTGAAAGGGGATCAATTTGCAGTTATTCGTCCTCGCCCGACCTTTGACGAAATGATCAATCGCGATACCATTCCAGAGTGGGTCGAAGGATATTCCGCCGCGACCTGAGCAAGGAATGCTGAATGGCTCTGTTCCGGTCACGCGCCGACGATACCTCTCCGCTCTCGCGTCCCGCCTTGTCGCGGGCGCTGCGGCTGACACATCTGGGCATGATGGCCGAAGCGCTGTGGCGCGCTTTTTGGCCCTTAGTGGCGGTCTGCATGGTTCTGCTGTCTTCGCTGATGCTGGGGCTTCAGGATGTGACCGCGGTCGAAGTGGTCTGGGCGCTGTCCATGCTGGGGGCGCTGATGCTGATCGTGTCGGGGGTGGCCGGAGCGCTGCGCCTGACATGGCCCAGCCGCGAGGATGCGATTGCCCGGCTGGATGCCACGCTGCCAGGCCGTCCGATCCGTGCGCTTCTGGATGAACAGGCGCTTGGCGGTGGCGATGCAGCCACCGATGCCGTTTGGGCCGCACATCAGGCGCGGATGGCTGCCAAGGCCGACAAGGCCCAGCGCGTGCAGCCCGATCTCAGCCTCAGCAGCCGCGACCCATATGCGCTGCGGTATGCGGCGGCGCTTTTTTTTGCCATGGCTCTGATTTTTGGCTCGGTCTGGCGGATCAGCTCGGTGGCCGATATGGCACCGGGCAGCGCACAAGCCGCGATGGGACCCAGTTGGGAAGGCTGGATCGAACCGCCGCGCTATACCGGACTGCCGACGCTCTATCTGAACGATATTGACGGCGACAGCCTTGAGGTGCCGCAGGGCGCTCAGATTACCCTGCGCTTTTATGGCCAGCCGGGTGACCTGACGCTGGCTGAAACCGTGTCGGGCCGGGTTGGCGAATTGCCCTCAGCCTCGGACCCTGCGCAAAGCTTCCCCGTGACCCAAGGCGGAGAGCTGCGCATCGACGGCCCCGGCGGCAAGGTTTGGACCGTGGTTGTGATCCCAGATCAGATGCCCGAAATTCTGCCCACCGGCCAGCCCGAAGCCGAACCTGCCGGCCCCATGAGCCTGAGTTTCACGGCCCAGGATGATTACGGCATCGCCAATGGCCGGGTGCAAATCGCGCTGGATCTGGACGCAATTGACCGTCGCCATGGGCTGAGCATTGATCCAGAACCACGGGCCGAGATCATCGCAGATCTGCCACTGCCGATCTCGGGCGACCGCTCTGACTTTGTCGAAGCGTTTCGCGAAGACTTCTCAGAGCATCCTTGGGTGCATCTGCCCGTGACCTTCACTTTCAGCGCGCAGGACGCGCTGGGGCAGGAAGGGGTGTCAGAGCCTTTGGCCGCCAGCCTGCCTGGGCGGCGGTTCTTTGACCCGATCGCAGCGGCGGTGATCGAACAGCGCCGCGATCTCCTGTGGAGCCGCGAGAACGCGCCGCGCATCGCGCAAGTGCTGCGCGCGATTTCCTATCAACCCGATGGCCTTTTCCGGTCGGAAACCGCCTATCTGCGGCTGCGCGTGATCCTGCGGCGGCTTGAGACGCTGGCAAAACACGGCCTGACCGAACCGCAGCGGGACGAGCTCGCCCAAGCTCTTTGGGATCTGGCGATCATTCTGGAAGAGGGTGATATCGGCGACGCGCTGGAGCGGATGCGTGCCGCGCAGGAACGGCTGAGCGAGGCGATGAAAAACGGCGCCTCCGATCAGGAAATCGCGCGGCTGATGCAGGAGTTGCAGCAGGCCACGAATGACTACCTGCGCCAGTTGTCGCGCCAAGCGCAGCAGCAACAGCAGCAAAATCCCGGCGACCCCAACGCCCAGCAAAATCAGAATCAGATGCAGATGACGCAAAATGATCTGCAGCAGATGATGGATCGCATCCAAGAGCTGATGGAACAGGGCCGCTTTGCAGAAGCGCAGCAGGCTTTGGAAGAATTCCAGCAGATGATGGAAAACCTGCGCATCACCCAGCAGCAGGGCGGACAGGGCGGTCAAAGCCCCGGCCAGCAGGCGATGGAAGGGCTTGCCGAAACCCTGCGCGAACAGCAGGGCCTGTCGGATGAGGCGTTCCGCGAATTGCAGGAACAGTTCAACCCCAATGCCCAGACCGGCGAAAGCCAGCAGAATGAAGGCCGCAATGGTGGGCAAGGCCGCGGGCAAAGCCATGACGGTCAGGGCCAGCCTGGCCAGCAGGGTCAGGGCGATGGTCAGACGGGTCAGGCCCAGAACGGTCAGGGGCAGGACGGACAGCAGCAGCCCGGACAGGGGATGCAGCAAGGTCTGGCAGATCGTCAGCAGGCGCTGCGTCAGGAATTGCAGCGTCAGCAGCAGGGCCTGCCGGGCGCTGGCACACCAGGCGGGGACGCGGCGCGCGATGCGCTCGACCGCGCGGGTCGCGCGATGGACGATGCTGAAGACGCGCTGCGGCAGGATGATTTCGCCGGGGCCATCGACGACCAATCCCGCGCGATGGAGGCCCTGCGTGATGGTATGCAGGAGCTCGGCGAACAGATGGCGCAACAGCAACAAGGCCAGCCCGGACAGGGCAACCAACCCGGAGAAATGCAGGGCGCGTCGCGCGATCCGCTGGGCCGTAATCCGGGCTCGAATGGCTCATTGGGCACTGATGAAAGCCTGTTGCAGGGCGACGATGTCTACCGCCGTGCGCGGGAATTACTGGATGAAATTCGTCGCCGCTCGGGCGAAGGCGAACGCCCGGATGCAGAATTGGATTACCTGCGCCGTCTGCTGGACCGGTTCTGACCGGCCCTCAGGCCCTCAGGCCCTCAGAGGCTACGATAAAGCCATGCCCCATCCGCGCGCTTCTCGCGCGTGACCTGTCCGGTTTGGTGCAGATGGTTGCAATGGGCCACGGCCTCAACCAGCGCCAACCCGTATTCCCCCGCCCCGATGCGCCGTTTGAAGAGCGGCGCAAAACAATCAGCGGCGGTTTGCGGCGTTTTCAGATGGGTCAGAAGACGCCCAAGCGCCCCGTGGTGATTATCGATCAACTGCCGCATCCGTAGCGGCAGCCCGGTAAAGGGCAGCTTATGCCCGCCCAGCACCAGATGCCGTTCTTCTGCCAGACCTGCCAGCCGTTCGCAGGCCTCCAGCCAGGCGCTGACGGGATCGGCCTCTGGCTCGGTGGCATAGACGCCAAGATTGGGGGAAATCGACGACAGGATCTGATCGCCAGACAGCACAAGGTGATCATCCAGTGACCAAAAGGTCGCGTGTTCAGGCGCATGGCCATTGCCCATGTGAACCGCCCAGCGCCGCCCACCCATCGTGATCTCATCGCCCTGCGCCACGCGGGCAAAGCCCAAGGGCATCGGCGCGACGATATCGGCATAGTTGAAGGGTCGGTCCGCGCGGCGTTTGGCCAAAATCTCTGGATCCATGCCCGCAGTTTGGAAGAACGCCACGCTTTCGGGCACCATCTCGGCTTGCTCATCCAGCAAGAGCATCCGCGCAAAAAGCCATGACGTGCGTGAGGTCACCAGCGCGGCGCCCTGCGTGGACTGGAACCACCCGGCATTGCCGACGTGATCAGGGTGATGATGCGTCACCACAACCCGATGCACCGGACGACCGCCCAGCACGCCTGCCAGCAGCGCTTCCCAAATCGCAACGGATTTGCGCGAATGCATCCCGGTGTCGACAATCGTCCAGCCATCCGCCCCATCATCCAGCGCATAGACATTCACATGATCCAGCGCCATCGGCAGAGGCAGGCGAATCCACAACACGCCCTCGGCCACCTCGATATGCTCGCCCGGGCCCGGAGGCTCGGGCCAAGGATAGCTCAAACCGCCGCGCGGGCCGCCATCTGCCATTCGATCAGGCCGCAGCCAGATCGTCGAGGCTCAGCGCATAAAGCCCGCCAGAGCCGCTTTGCGCATGGGCCAGCAGCGCCGCATGTTCCGGCAAAAGGCGGGTGATATAGAACTGCGCCACAGCCGTGCGCGGGCCTTCCGGGTCAGCCATCGCCGCCATCAGGTGGAAATGCCCGCCAAGCACGCGGGCAAAGGCGCGCAGATACGGCACCGCCCCGGCAAACCGGTCATCCATATCGCCCTGCGCCACCAGCCATTCTGTAGCCTCGCGCAGGGTTTCGGTGGCCTGCCAGACGGGCTCGGCCAGATCGGGCAGAACCTGACGGGCGGCTTCGGCATGGGCTTCGATCTCGTCGATCAGTTTGGTGGCGGCCTCGCCGCCATCCATCATCTTGCGCGCCACGAGGTCCATCGCCTGAATGCCATTGGTGCCCTCATAGATCGCGGTCACACGCACATCACGGGCAAACTGCGCCGCGCCGGTTTCTTCGACAAAGCCCATGCCGCCATGGACCTGAATGCCGATATTGGCCACATCGATCCCGGTATCCGTCCCAAAGGCTTTGGCAATCGGCGTCAGAAACGCCGCGCGGGCGCGCCAATCGTCATCTTCGGTCGCGTTCTGCATGTCAATCGCCACCGCACAGGACAGCGCGATCGCACGGGCGGCAAAAATATCGGCCTTCATCGAAATCAACATCCGCCGCACATCGGCATGGGCGGCGATCGAATAGCCATGCAGTGACGTGCCCTGTTTGCGCTCCAGCGCATAGGCCAGCGCGTGCTGATACGCCCCCTCGGCCGTGCCAATACCCTGCCCCGCCACGCCGACACGTGCATTGTTCATCATGGTGAACATCGCGGCCATGCCCTTGTCGGGCTCTCCCACAAGCCAGCCGGTCGCACCATCATACTGCATCACACAGGTGGGCGAGCCATGCAGTCCCATCTTATGTTCAAGGCTGACCACTTTCAGGCTGTTGGCAACACCGGCATTGCCTTCGGCATCGGGCAGACGCTTGGGCACGATGAACAGCGAAATCCCCTTGGTACCCGGCACGCTGTCGGGCAGGCGGGCCAGAACAAGGTGACAGACATTGTCGAGAAAATCATTGTCGCCCCAGGAGATGTAAATCTTCTGCCCGGTGATCGCATAGGTGCCATCGCCATTGGGCTCGGCCTTGGTGGTCAGCGACCCGACATCCGATCCGGCCTGCGGTTCGGTCAGGTTCATCGTGCCCGCCCATTCCCCGCTGATCAGTTTCGGCAGATAGAGTTCCTTGATCTCGTCCGAAGCATGATGCTCAAGCGCCTCGATCTGGCCTTGCGACATCAGCGGCAGCAATTGCAGCGACACGCAGGCCGCGCTCATCATTTCATTGACGGCCGTGGTCACCGAAAAAGGCAGGCCCATGCCGCCATATTCGGGATCGCCGGCGATGCCGACCCAGCCGCCCTCGGCCACCTGCTTGAACGCGTCGGCAAATCCGGGCGAGGTGCGCACCACCCCGTTCTCAAGAACCGCCGGGTGCAGATCGCCATTGCGCTGCACCGGACCCAGCGCATCTTCGCACATCTTGCCCGCTTCGGTCAGAATGGCTGCCACCAGATCTGGTGTCGCTTCGGAAAACCGATCTGTTCCTGCGACGGTGTCAAACCCGACAACGTGATCGAACAGAAACTTGAATTCTCCAACAGTGCTGCGATACGGCATAATAATCCTCATGTCCGGCTGTGCCGCCCTCTTGCACCCAAAGCTTGAGATCAGCCAAGGGACATGCGACAGAGGGTGCCTGAAATTTGACCGCATAATCCAAGCCCAGCCCCCCCATGCGCAACCGAAACGCCGCGTCACGAGATGACCCTAAGTCAAACACTTCGCCTTAAGCCCTCGCAGGCCGGATTTGAACAGGCCTCAGACCTGCTCAGGACCGGACAGCTTGTCTCTTTTCCGACCGAAACGGTCTATGGTCTTGGTGCTGATGCCAGGCAGGGAGAAGCCGTGGCATCGATCTATGCCACCAAAGGTCGGCCCAGTTTCAACCCGCTGATTGTGCATCTGGCCGATCAGGCCGCGACAGAGCGATATGTGACCTGGTCGCCCAAGGCCGAGGCTTTGGCCGCAGCTTTCTGGCCCGGTCCGCTGACGCTGGTTCTGCCCTTGCGCGACGGTCACGGGCTCAGTTCGCTTGTGACAGCCGGATTGCCAACGCTGGCCGTACGGGTGCCCGCGCATCCGGCGGCGCGCGCGTTGCTGCGCCAGTTTGATGGCCCGCTGGCCGCTCCATCGGCCAACCCGTCGGGCAAGATCAGCCCGACACGGGCCGAGCATGTGCTGGCCGGGCTCGACGGCAAGATCGCCGCCGTGCTGGATGATGGCCCCTGCGGGGTTGGCGTGGAAAGCACCATCGTGGGTCTGGCCAGTGATCCAGTCCTGCTGCGCCCCGGCGGGCTGGCCAGCGAAGAGATTGAGGCCATGCTCGGCCGCGAGCTAACCCGGCCCGAAGCAGGAGACATTTCCGCCCCTGGTATGTTGACCTCTCACTACGCGCCGGGCGCAGCCGTGCGCCTGAACGCCACCGAGGCCGCGCCGGGGGAAGTTCTTCTGGGCTTTGGCCCAGTGGCGGGCGATCTGTCCCTGTCCCCCTCGGGCAATCTGACTGAGGCCGCCGCACGGCTTTTTGACTGTCTGCATCAGCTGGACCGCATGGGTCAGCCCATCGCCGTCGCGCCGATCCCTCAAACCGGGCTGGGCCGCGCGATCAACGACCGACTGGTGCGCGCCGCTGCGCCAAGAGGCCACAGCCCCGGCTGACGTTCCGTCACCCCCCCTTGCCTCAAACCTTCCTAGCTGCTGAACTATTGAGCAGGAGGAGACATTGTGCCACTGCACATTCTTGGACCGATGGTGGTGATCGGCGTGCTTGCCATTGCCGTTCTGCTGCATCTTTTGGGGCTGTCGCAACGCCTGCGTTTTGACGCGGGCAGCGCGCGGCAGGCTTGGCTGAGGCATTTTCCGGATGCCGCCATTCAGGATGTATTTGTGGCCCCTGACGGGCACGCAGCGTTGATCCTGTCCAGCGATGGGCCCGGCGTTGTTTTTGCCATGGGCGCCGATAGTGCCGCAAAATTCCTGCGCGGGGCAGAGTTGCAGCCAGACCATAAGGGTCTGCACTTCCGCTATAGCGATATTGGCACGCCGGTGATCAGCATTCCGATGCCCTCCCTTCAGCAAGACAGATGGATCAAGGCGATGGGGCCGTTATGACCGACAAACTCAGCTATCCCGATGTGGTGAACATGGCCGTGCCTTTCTTTGTCGCGGCGATCCTGATCGAAATCACATGGATTTTGGTCAAAGGGCGCGGTGGGCGCTATGAAACGCGCGACGCGGTCACCTCGCTCGTCATGGGCGCGGGCTCGGTTGCGTCGGGCATCCTGCTGGGCTTTATCGCCTGGGGCTTTTTCATGGTGCTGTGGGAGATCACGCCGCTCGACCTGGGCACGTCGGTCTGGGTCGTGCTCCTTTGCTTTGTGCTGGATGACCTGCGCTATTATTGGGTGCACCGCTTTGGCCACCGCATCCGCTGGGTCTGGGCCAGCCATGTGAACCACCATTCCAGCCAGCATTACAACCTGACCACAGCGCTGCGCCAGACATGGACCGGCACGTTTACCTTCATGATGGTGATGCGCGCGCCGCTGATCCTTCTGGGCTTCCACCCGGCGATGGTGCTGTTTGCCGGGGGGCTGAACCTGATCTACCAGTTCTGGATTCACACCGAAGCCATCGGCAAACTGCCCCGCTGGGTCGAGGCGGTGATGAACACACCCAGTCACCACCGCGCGCATCACGGGCGCAACCCGCGGTATCTGGATTGCAACTATGCCGGGGTCTTCATCATCTGGGACCGACTATTCGGCACTTTCGTGCCCGAAACCGATGGCGACAAGGTCGATTACGGGCTTGTGCATAATTTGGGCACATTCAACCCGCTGCGCGTGGCCTTCCATGAATGGGTCGGCATGCTGCGCGACATGATGCAGCCGGGCCTGACGCTGTCTCAACGGGTGAAATATGCCGTATTGCCACCGGGTTACAGCCATGACGGGTCGCGCAGAACATCGGAAGAGATCAAGGCAGATCACCTACGCGCCCATCCCGAAGATCGCGGCACACCCGGATTTTCGTGATCACACCTCAAGGCGATGTGATCACGGCAAAAAATTATGTGATTACATTTGTGAGTTTTGCGCAAACGTCATGGCGGCGTTGCTCTGATGCGCTTGCTGCATGCGCATTGGTGCTGTATCACCACGCCCACAGGCGGACAGGAGCCTGCGGGCCATAATCGCCGGTTGCGTGTCCGCGGAGTTCATAACCGCCCTATGACCACAAGCTGGCTAAGGGACAGTAGTCATGACAAATGTCGTAATCGCATCCGCCGCACGGACCGCCGTGGGCAGCTTCGGCGGCTCGTTCGCCAACACCCCCGCCCATGATCTTGGCGCCACCGTGCTTGAAGCGGTTGTAGAGCGTGCCGGCATCGACAAATCGGAAGTATCAGAAACCATTCTGGGTCAGGTGCTGACTGCCGCACAGGGCCAGAACCCTGCGCGACAGGCCCATATAAATGCTGGCCTGCCCGAAGGTTCCGCCGCTTGGGGCATCAATCAGGTCTGCGGCTCCGGCCTGCGGGCAGTCGCCTTGGGCGCGCAGCATATCCAGCTGGGCGATGCCGAGATTGTCGTGGCAGGTGGTCAGGAAAATATGACGCTCAGCCCCCATGCCGCCGCCCTGCGTGCCGGTCACAAGATGGGCGACATGAAATATATCGACACGATGATCCGCGACGGTCTGTGGGACGCCTTCAACGGCTATCACATGGGCCAGACCGCTGAAAACGTGGCCGAGCAATGGCAGATCACCCGCGAGATGCAGGATGAATTCGCTGTCGCTTCGCAAAACAAGGCAGAGGCCGCGCAAAAGGCTGGCAAATTCGCCGACGAAATCACGCCGTTTACGGTGAAAACCCGCAAGGGCGATATCGTGGTCGACAGCGACGAATATATTCGCCATGGCGCCACGATGGCTGCGATGCAGAAACTGCGCCCCGCCTTCACCAAGGACGGAACCGTGACCGCGGCCAATGCCTCGGGCCTGAATGACGGCGCCGCTGGTGTCCTGCTGATGAGCGACGCCACCGCCGAAGCCAAAGGACTCGAGCCGCTGGCCCGCATCGTGTCCTATGCCACCGTCGGTCTGGACCCGAAAATCATGGGCGTGGGCCCGATCTATGCTTCGCGCAAGGCACTGGAAAAAGCCGGTTGGACGCCGCAGGATCTGGATCTTGTCGAAGCCAATGAAGCCTTCGCCGCGCAGGCCTGCGCCGTAAACAAGGACATGGGCTGGGATCCCGAGATCGTGAACGTGAACGGTGGCGCAATTGCCATTGGTCACCCGATCGGTGCCTCGGGAGCGCGGGTTCTCAACACGCTGCTTTTCGAGATGAAGCGCCGCGACGCCAAAAAAGGCCTCGCAACGCTGTGCATCGGTGGCGGCATGGGCGTGGCGCTCTGCGTCGAACGCCCATGACCTGCAGGTTCGCCCTGGTCGTCGCGCTTGGCGTGGCGACCATAGCGCCCGCCAAGAGCCAAGCCCAATCCGCAACGGATCTGGCCGAGTGCATCCTGAGTCACAGCAGCGAGGCAGAGGCCGCCCTGATGACCGATTTTCTGGTGGCGGCCCTGACCGGGCAATCTCAGGATGCATCACTGGACCCGCTCTATAAGTTGGGCGACGCCTCTGCCAGCTTGGCGGTGTCGCATTGCGGGCAGGATGTTGCAGGGCTTGAGGGCGACGCCTTCAACGCGGCCTTTGAAATCTACGCCGAAGCCTTAAGCCAACAGGTTCTGGCCGCATCGATGACCCGGCTTGGCTTCTGAGATGAATCAAACGCGACGGCGCCGTCTCGCGCTATGACGCT
Source organism: Paracoccaceae bacterium (assembly GCA_013214715.1). Taxonomy (GTDB): domain Bacteria; phylum Pseudomonadota; class Alphaproteobacteria; order Rhodobacterales; family Rhodobacteraceae; genus JABSSB01. Next base: position 14,233 of record JABSSB010000025.1, read on the forward strand.
GCGATAAGCCGGGCCTGAAAAATTGCCTGCGTAACAAAGTTGCGCAAATAAAAACCTGAACGTATGAATGTTACGAATTGAAGTCTGAGGAGGGAAAAATGTCCCGTATCGCTCTTGTCACTGGTGGATCCCGCGGGATCGGCGCCGCCATTTCCAAAGCCCTGAAAGCCGAAGGCTGCACCGTTGCTGCCACCTATGCTGGCAATGATGAGGCTGCCGCCAAATTCACCNAAGAAACCGGCATCAAAACCTATAAATGGGATGTCGCCAGCTATGAAAGCTCCGAAGCGGGCATCGCCCAGGTCGAAGCGGATCTTGGCCCGATCGACATTGTCGTGGCCAATGCCGGCATCACCTGGGACGGGTTCTTCCACAAGATGAAGCCGGAACAGTGGCAGAAGGTCGTCGACACCAACCTGACTGGCGTGTTCAACACTGTGCGTCCGGTCTGGCCGGGTATGCGTGAACGTGGCTTTGGCCGTGTGATCGTGATCTCGTCGATCAACGGCCAGAAGGGCCAGGCGGGTCAGGTGAACTATGCCGCGACCAAGGCAGGCGATCTGGGCATTGTGAAATCGCTGGCCCAGGAAGGCGCCGCCAAAGGCATCACGGCCAACGCCGTCTGCCCGGGCTATATCGGGACCGAAATGGTCCGCGCGATCCCCGAAGAGGTTCTGAACTCCAAGATCATCCCGCAGATCCCTGCTGGGCGTCTGGGCGAACCGGAAGAGATCGCACGCTGCGTGGCATTCCTGGCCTCAGATGATGCGGGCTTCATCAATGGCTCGACCATCTCGGCCAATGGGGCGCAGTTCTTCGTCTGACCGAAGGCCTTTAAGACTTGATGCCGCAGCTTTTGCGGCATCTGATCGCAGGATTGTCCAAGCCCGTCGGAGACATTAGTGCCTAATAGGTCCCTCAGTTACCGGATCGCGAAACGCTTTCGCCGCAATTATTATTGGGGGAGCGAGGCACTTCGCCAAAAGCTAAGACATCTTGCGCGCAGGATCCGCGGCAAGCCAATACATCAAACCCATGCCTGTGCGATGTTTTTGGTGAAAGACGAAGCCGACATTATCAGGCACAGCATTGAAAACGCTTTGACTTTTATGGATGTCGTTATGGTTATCGATGACGGCTCCACGGATGGCACGAGCGAACAGTTGAAAGAGATTGCTGCTTGCCACGGGGAGGTGGTGAAGATCCTGACTCACCCGATCAACCTCGGAAAGG
>JABSSB010000250.1 GCA_013214715.1 Paracoccaceae bacterium
CGCGGCTGTCTCTGGCCGAGTTCAACAAGCTGCAAAGCGCAAAATATAATGAGACGACGGGAACGGTCACGCTGAGCTTTGTTGATGATGTCACCAGTTTCTCGGCCGCGCTGGAATTGCAGCCCACGCTGTACGAAGACTATGATGTGGATCACGACAATGCCGATCCGTTCAATGAAACCGGCATGTTCTTCGGAGATGATCTGCGTATATCTCTCGAGGTCAGCGACACTAACACAATAACAGATGACACCTTCTCCGGCGCGGTATCGTTTGATGTTGATGTTGACCCAGTCAACAATAGCGCGGTTATTGTTGTGGCGCCGCGCGGCAATGAAGGTGTGATCGACGCTGCCGGCGGTGTCTGGGATTTCAGCTTTACCCCGATCATTGCCGATACCGACGGGTCCGAAACTATAACGGGCGTCTTGCTGGGAGACGTACCATCAGGCGTGGTACCCTATGTCGAGGATCTCAACAACCCGACGGGTCCAAAGATACCTGCGCTTTTGGCGTCTGCCGACACCCCTGCGGGTTTCAATGTCTGGGCGTTGGACCAGAACCAGTGGAACACAGTCGAGTTGCGCGGCATACCCAAACATTACGCAGGCCCCTTCCCCGTGACGTTGACCATTATCACGACCGAGGCAGATGGCGGCGGAACCGGCACAACCTCGATTTCGAATGCCGTTTACATCGATCCGGTGATTGATGGCGGCAATCCGGGTGGAAGCGCGATTACGGATGAAGACACCAAGGTCTTTCTGCCCCTCGATGGCAACATCATCGACAACACGAAAAATTCACCGGAAAGCCCGGAAGAGGTATTCGGGAATGTTGTCATCGACAATGTCTCCTCTGACAGCAAATTGCGTATACCACGCTTCTTTTTGGGAGAGGCTGATGGCTCCGGTGGTCCGTTCACCGAGCTTTTTCTGACTGGCGGCTCGCTGACGCTGACAACAAATCAGGCATTACGCCTGTATGTCCAGCAGGGGCGGGACAGCAATGAAAACCCCACATTCGATGTGACAATGTCCTATCGCGAAACACTGGATAATTCGCAGCAGACAACGGTAACACAAACGATAAGTGTCAATGTCACCGGCGTGGCAGACCGCCCCACCATTGATGGGCAGGATCCCGATCCCTCGAATGCACCCAACGGGATAGCGGACAGCAATGTTAATGCAACTTTTAGACCCACTCAAACCACCGGTGGGTTAGATAATGTTGACCTTGTCTATGGCTATGCTGGTAAGTCGGGCACTCCTTTCGAATTGGACCAAAGGCTGTCCAACGCGGCTTTGCAGTTTGGATTTACAAGTGGTGCTCCAGAAACATTGACCGCAGCCAAATCGCTGTCAGCAGAAATGCAGGAAATCACCTTCAGTGGTCCTGATGATTTCGATGGGTCCGAAACACTGTACTATCTCATAACCGGGGTAGACCCCAATGTCGTTTTTCTTAACGCTCAGCCTACTACACCGACCGCAGACACTTATCTGGTCACGAATATGCAGCTCGCAAATCTGCAAGTTGATGTGCAGTCTACCAGCCAGGTCGAATACTATCCTATGAAATTGCACGCGATCGTGGTTGAAGACGACGCTGCCCCGATTTCGTTGACCGGATTAACAAGCCAAATGAACCAGATTTTGGCGGGTATAGTAAACGTCAATGCCGCCAATGCCATTCCGTTGAACGGTAGTATTGAAGATAAGCTGGCACTTCTGGACGCAACCAAAGGGTACGCCGTTGAATCACTTGATTTCGCGGTTGTTGCCCTACCCGATACGGGCGGTGGGGGGGGGGGTACACCAGAACAAAAACTGCCCCTGCCTGATCTGTATACCACTGGGACCGCTCTTGAGGATTCTCCAGATGGTGTCAAGCTGACGCTGCACCTGACCCCCTCAGGTCCTTATCAAGATTTAGAAGATCTGCTCTCTCTGCCAGGTATTAGTGGGAGTTTTGGTTTTGGCATCGAGATTCCCCCCGGATCGTCAATCTCCTCTGAACCACCTGGCGCCGTGCTCTTTGATGTGGTCAATGGTGTCTATGTTGTCGACCTTAATGCGCTCGGCATAGACCCGAATGACAAAACCCAAACTATTGGTAAGCTTGTGTTTTTCCCACCCGAGCATGAAAGCTCGCCTGTCAATCCCTTCCTCGACGGCCAAACACTAGGCCCGGATGATCCATATGACGGGCTCAACAGCCTCGAAGCTAAATTAATACTCGAAAATGCAAGTTGTGGTACTGTCACATCTGGCACGGAAAAATTTGAGTTCGAGATCATCCCCGTCGCCGATGGTCCTGCAATCACCATCGGCGCCACAAGCTTTGATGAAGACACTCTGGGCGATCTGGGTCTGACCGTCGAAGGTATTGATGGCGGCGAGCGTTTGGTGGGAAATGTCACAATCGAGGTCGACAACACCAATGGCGGCACCCTGTTCGATGCCAACGGCAATCCCTTGTCGGGCAGCAGCGCAGGCGGCGTCACCACCTATACCGTGGCCGCCGGTGATATCGCGGGTCTGCAATTGGGGGCGGGCACGCATTTTTCGGGCGATATTTCCGTGACCGTGACGGCCACGACCGAAGACATCAACGGCGACACCGCCAGCAACAGCGTCAGCGCCGATATCTACGTGATCCCGGTCGCAGACGTGCCGCAATTCGACTTTGACACCAGTGTCATCGATCCCGAAACAGGACAACCCTATGTCAGCCTGACGCCCCGCCCGACCATCACCGCCATCGAAGATCAGGCATTCAACCTGTCGACGGTGCTTGAGGCCGACAGCCCGGATCAGGATGGATCAGAAGCGCGCACAATCATTCTGTCAAACGTGCCTGATTACCTTTTGGTCGATGGGCCCGCAGGCAGCGGTTTTGTGAACAACGGCGATGGCAGCTATACGATTGCCATCAGCGCATGGCCACAAGTGAGCGTGCGGTTGAAAAACGAGCATGAGCGCACGCCAGATGCGCTCAACCCCACGATACCAGACAAGATCCCGCTGACAATTTCTGTCACGACGCTGGAATTGGCGAATTCGGATCAGGCCGCGAACTCGACCGTATTTGATCTCCAGATCCGCCCGGATGCCGATGTTCCGGTGCTGACAGCCGACGTGACGCCGGATCAGGGCGTCGAAGATGACGGGCAGGTCTATACGCTGCAATTGGAGGCCAGCACGCCTGACCCACATGAGACCTTGGCCTTCCGTATCGCCCAGACAACAGGGCTGGAGATTCTGGTCGATGGGGTCGTGCAAAGCCCAGTTGGCGGTTTCGTGACCGTGCCAGGCGTGGCGTCAGGCAGTGGGTTTGTCCCGGCAGGCACTATCGCCTTGCGGCCATTGCAGGATTTTTCAGGCACCGTAAACGTGCCGGTCACCGCCATTACAACAGATAGCGGCGTGCTCTTCACCGACACCGAAACTGCGGCCGCTCAGGTCACGGTGACCATTGATCCATCCGGTGACATTGATCTGACCGTGACGCCGATCATGGACATGGAAACCGACGCTGTCGTGACCATTTCCCCCAGTGCCGATTGGCAATTCACCATTACCGACAGCGATGGCAATGCACCGGTCGAAATCGTCGACACTGTTACGCTGAGCCTGAGCAATATGCCTGCCGGTGTCATCATTGCCGGCGCACCTGCGGGCACCGTAACCTATGATCCTGTGACCGGCGGCGATTTTACCTTCACTGGATCCGAAGCAGACTATGCCGCCCTGACGCTGGGCTTCCCCGCCGATTTCAACACCGATATCCGCTATGATGGTGCACCAGACGGGCCAATCACCGGCACGATCCTTGTCACTTCGACTGAAGATGCCACCGGAGCAAGCGCTCCGGTGTCCATCGACATCTCAGCCGATGTGGATCTGACCATTGCCACTGTCGACCCGCAACCAAACCCGGCCACACAAACCACGACGCCTCTGACCATCGCGCTTGGCATTGATGCCGTGATCGACACCACTATCGGCGAAAGCCTGGACGAGGTTAGGGTTATTTTTGACCAATTGCCCGCCGGCACAACAGCCTCCGCCGGGACCGTCTCCGGCAACGCTCTGACCGTCACTCGTGGCGCCATGAGCCCTGCGGATTTCCTGCTGTTGGTCGCAGCCTTGACCATCACCCTGCCCGCCAGCTTTGGCGACGATCTGATCGGGGAGGTTCAGGCCAGCTCATCCGAAGGCAACGCAACATCGGTGGCCTTTACCATCGACATCAACGCCACGCCCGAGATCTCGGGGCCCGTGAGCATCAACAGCGACAGCCGCATCGTGGAAA
>JABSSB010000251.1 GCA_013214715.1 Paracoccaceae bacterium
CACAAATACTCCGGTGCACATACGCTACTGTCCATGTAGTTACCCGTTTAGTGATTCAACTGTATTTATACTCGAGAGAACAACTTAACGCCGAGTGGTTTGTAAAAGTACTAATTAAAGTACTTCTACATCACCTTGTAATACTCTAGGAATTGAAGTGCTAGAAGTGTAAGACTTATACTTGTCCCAGCAATTTAACTTAGTTAAGTTATCTTTCATGATTTCATACACTTTATCGTGATTGTAAGTGAATGTTTTACCATTTTTGAATTCAACATTGATTACTTGGTTTTTACCGATTAGTGATTGTCTTACGACGAATCTTTTAGAATTTAATTTACTCATGATTTAGAATTTATATTTATATTTAATTAATCTTTATACTATTATCGAATTGGTATTGTAATTTGTTTGTGACAAGTGTTATTTTGTTTACTTGTAAAAATTAGTTTAATAGTTATACCGCATTGACTCATAGTGTATTAGTTATTTACATTATTACTATCGATGATATACTGTAAATAGTTTGTAAGTATATAACAAAATGTGTATGTCAATATGTCATGTCAATGTGTCAATTAGTATAGTAGCGGGTAAACGTCAAATATTCTAGCCTATCTGGGTGAAACGCGTATATATGACGATCGAACATGGAAAACAAGGGCCAACCCGGTCAATCAAAACGATTTTAATACAGACGCGGTACGGAAAAAAGAGAGGGGCAACACAAACACTAGCTATACGTAATATTTTATGACAGTAGCTATATATAGTATATAAGTAGTAGGCAATTGTCACTATAGAGTGTAAATAAAAGCGAAAACCTGTAAGTATATATAATATAGTATAAACTAACAAAGATATTAAAACATGGCAATACTTTATTCATACCCAAATATCAGCCAAATCGCTAGCAATGATCTTATGATTATCACGGATGTGTCCGATGATAACAAGACATGTTCTGTAAAAATAAGCGAACTCGGGTCATATTTCAATAATTTAATAATCGGTAACTTAACCAATGGTTATATTCCAGTTCAAGAAGCAGGTAAACTAGAAGACAGCATATTAAGGTATGATGCAGGGTCCTCACAAATAGTTTGTAATGATCCAGCAACCGGTGTAGGTTTCATACAAGCAAGTGGATTTGAATCCACTATAGGAGCTACTAATGTAGCACTTTCTTTAGGTGGTGGAGATATAGACAACCCTACTAGCTGGACAGAAGATGCAGCCTCGCTAAATGCAGGTGGTTGGAATCCTTTTACTAAACAACGTAATGTAGTAGGTGGTGTTGGTGATTTATACCAATCTTTTGCTGGAGGTACAAATTTAAATACATACGCTAATAATTATAGAGGCTCGGTAAACTTATTGCAAGAAAAACAAAGTTATTTTATTGGTAACAATGAATACGCTGGACAATCGCCAGGTGTAGTTGCTTTAGTAAATGACTCAAGAATACAAACAGGTGCTAGTTCAGGACCAGCAACAACATCGTTAGCTTTATTCAATACAAACTGGAGTACATCAAGTACTGGTTTTGTAGCTTTCTTAGGTAGAGTAAATCAAAGATCACAAGGTGCTTTTAGTACTGGTGGTGGTGCTTATAGAGGTATGTTTGGTGTTAAAGGTAATGGTGATATAATAACTGGTGGTTTTACAACAATAAACAATGGTGACTCTGATTCTATACAAGAAAGATATAGTTTACCTAACAGTAGATTATATGCAGGTAATATAAGTATAGGATTACTTAAAAATTTAACATCTACTAATCCACCTCCAGCTATTTCAGCAGGACCAATACAATTAGATGGTGGTGCTGGTAGAGTAAAACTACTTTATGCTAGTGATGCAACAAGAGGATTAGGTATATACCAATCAGATTTATCTGGAGTTGCAACTGGTGTTGTAAACTTTCATTATCAAGGAACAGGTGGTGGTTCTAGATTTGTAATATCAAGAGGAAACACTGGTGGTGCAGAAATAGAATTAGAAAATAACGGTAACATAGAATTTAATAGAACAGGTAATGGTAATGTAAGTGTAGGTAATACTGCTGGTTCTACTATATTTACTGCTCGTGGACCTGCTGTATTAGATGGTACAGTTACTTTACCTAATCTTGATAGTTATGATGATGACGTAGCTGCTGGAAATGATGGACTTCAATCAGGAGATTTATACCAAACAAATGGAAATGGTGCCGCACCTTTAAATGTTGCTGGCATCGTAATGATAAAACAGTAAAATAAAATGGCGAAAATATCATCGTACCCTACGGCCAAACCAGATGGGTCGGACATATTGATCGGTACTGATGTTCAAACAGGCCAGACTAGAAATTTTAGTATTGACGCTTTAACAACATACAGTGTTGATTCTTACTTAAAACAAATAAGCTGGGAGTTTATAGTAGACGAACCAGATCCTCTTGTTTTAGATGGTAAAATATTTTTTAACGGATATGGTGGCGGTGGAACTAATTTTTCTGATATAATAACAATAGATTTAAGCGTTAAAATGCCTAACGCTACAGATGCGTTACCATATTTAGAATATTTAATAGGTGATGAAATAAAATTTGCTGATAGACACAATTTAGGTTCTTTCGGCATATTTACATTTAATAGCATAACACAGGTACAAGGTGATATATATAGATTAGATTTAACACCAAGTAGCTCAAGTGTAGGTAGAATACACAATAAAGCGTTATACGCAATAGATGTAGATTTTGTAAGTGGTTCAGATAAGACATTTATATTTGAACAAGCTTTACCAGCATCGACATGGATTATAAACCATGATTTAAAAAAATTTCCCTCGGTTACTGTGGTAGACAGTGCCAACTCTACCGTTGAAGGTGGAATAACATATAATAACGAAAATCAATTAACATTAACTTTCACTGCTACATTTTCAGGGAAAGCATATTTAAACTAACAAACAATGGCAATAAATTTTTTAAATACTCTACAGTTTAACAATAACCAGGCGTTAAACTTTAGACTTCAAGTTGTAGGTACAGATCCTACGACAGACTTGGTAGAAGGTAGGTTGGTATTGCTATCTACGGCGTCAGAGGATACTGTAAAAGTATATGTAGTAGATAGTGGTGGTAACGGATCTTGGCAAGAAGTTGGCTCTGGTTCAGTAACAAGTGTAGGTGCAACTATCGATGGTGATTCTATATCAATATCAGGTTCACCAGTAACTACTAGCGGTGATATAGATTTTGAGTTTCAAGGTACATCAAGTCAATATATAGATGGTGCAGGTAATTTAACAACATTTCCTAGCATACCAACAGTACCTAGTAATATAGTAGAAACTTTTACAAATAGCAATGGTACATATATATCCGCAAGTACAGAAAATAATCAAGCAGATGGTGATGTAAGTGTAGGAACTATAGATCTTTCTGCACAAGATGGTTCTGGTTCTGCATCTACTTCATTAAGATTTTTAAGTAAAGATAATGAGTGGATTGTTCCAGCTTATACAACAAATGTAAATACAACGTATGATTTATCAAAAGCTGCCAATAGCGATGATTTAATTTTAAAAGCAGATGGCACAGCGCAAGATACTATAACATTTGAAGGAGAAGCTAATACAGTTAAAGTAGATAATAGTGTAGCAGATAAATATACATTTACTCTTCAAGACGATGTAGAAATTGATAACAACTTAACAGTAGGTAATGATTTATCGGTATCCAATACTTTGTCAGTAACAAGTACTGGTAGTTTTGGTGATCAAGTAACAATACCATTAACTCCAAGTGCTTCTACAGACGCTGCATCAAAAGGATATGTTGATGGTTTAGTTTCTGGTGGGTTAACATTTAAAGGAACGTTTAGAGCTGATAGTGGTTTAATATTATCAGGTACAAATAATGGTTCTTATATATATAACTGTCCAGGTGGTGCAGGAACAAGAGTTGCTGTAGCGGTTGGAGATTACTATGTAGTTGCAAATACTGGCGGATCTTTCTACTGTACTGGTGATACACTGGACATTGGAGATTCAATTATAGGTGTAACTGCTCGCGCAGCTAATCAGTCTTTAGTTACTGACTGGTCAATAGTTCAATCTGATGAAGGTGTTGTAAGTTTCACAAACTCAAACGGTGGAACTTATGTTGCTTACGGAACAGTAAACACTAATGCTACTGGCGCTGTAACAATTGGCGATGTTGATTTAACAGCTGTAGACGGAACTTCTGATACATCTACAAAATTCTTAAGTAAAGATAATACTTGGGATGTTCCTTCATATACAACAAATACAGA
>JABSSB010000252.1 GCA_013214715.1 Paracoccaceae bacterium
CGAACATATCCGTCAGCACTTTGATCAAGTGTCTTGCATCTGCCATCTGGAGAAAGCATACCAGCAATACTCACTACCACCAGAGAAGGACTGGCAAGCATCAAATTGACACCACAAGCCATACTGATTGGAGCTGTCAGCGTCATTGCAGATTGCCAAGCCATGAAGAGACCTACAAGAGAAGATGAGCAAGCAGTGTCAATACTCACACATGGACCTTGCAAGCCATATTTGTAAGACAAGCGACCAGCAGCAACACTGAATGCGCTGCCTGTTGCCATCAAAGGACTCAAAGGTATCTTGTGCTCTTTCATCAAACCATTGTACTCCATGTGCTCGATACCAACATACACGCCCATTTTCTCTCTCAGATGGACACTTTCTGAGCTCTCCACATGGTTCAACATGCAGCTCTGCATAGATTCCCAACTCACTTGCATAAGCAACCGCTGTTGGGGATCGCACATTGAGGCTTCTGTCAAAGACATGCCAAAACAAGCAGTATCAAAAGTAGACACATCGTCCAGTAGACCCGCAAAGCGTGCTGTCAACTGACCACTTGGCATCATGGCCTCACTCAGCTCGAGATCCCAGCGTCTAAATGGAACACATCTAATGGCATCCGCTATACCAGCATGAGAAGTCATTTTCGAGGCGCTCCGATCATCTCCAACAGGAATCATCGCACTGAAGCTGTTCAGAGCAACACATCTTGTCAGACTCATCTCTGTACTTGGAAGTACGGCATGCAAATCCTTCTGAGTACTCGCACTCTCTTGCAGACCCAGCTCATCACAAATGAAAGCAGTCAAAGCATTGATACTGGGGTAGTCAAGAATCACTGTGCTTGGAAGCTGCACTCCAACAGAAGAGGAGATTGTGTTCCGCAGCTCAACCACGCCAAGAGAGTCTAGACCTGCTTCCATCAGTGGTGTATTGATGTCAACATCTTGTTGGAGAAGTCTTGCCACAGATTGAGATACTTGCTCAATGATAGGTTGCACATTTTGTTGAGTTTGAAGCAAAGACCTTTTCTTTGATGTTTTTGCTGTCTTCTTGTCTTGAGGACTTGATGGGTATACTTGGCGGAAAAAGAATGGACACTTTGCACTTGATGCAAGCACATTGCTCCAGAAAGCAGGTTGGTTTGCGCACAAGGTGCCTTCCTCATTCATGCATAGGCAGGCAGATAGAATTGAGAGACCAGATTCAGGACTAATTGCTGCGAGTCCCATGGCCTCAAATCTTTTAGACACAACAGTGTTTGATGCCATGCCAACTGCCTTCCAGATGCCCCACTGAATAGACAGAAAGTCCATGCCAGACATCTTTTGCTTCTTGCTCATCATCTCCAAGCCAGCATTTGAACATGCATAATTGATCTGACCAGGACTACCACTCAAAGCAGAAATAGATGAGAAGTATACTGTCACTCCCACTGCATCTGACATGCATCCTGCTTGAATCCAGTGAGCTCCTCTCACCTTGGGAGCCAAGGATCCTCGCAAGTAAGACGGAGACTGATTGCCTAGGACAGCATCAAGAAGCACACCAGCAGCGTGAACAAGCATACCCAAAGGATATGTGTGGTTGGATCTCTCCATCATCCACCAGGAGGCCTCTTCTTGTACCGAGACGTCGCATCGTGCCATGCACACACTCAGATCTCCATTATGGAGGTCTTCTGAGAGAGTCCTTGACTTTCCAGTACGTCCCAGAAGACCAAGAGAGGAACCAAGAGAGGATCTCACACACCACTTGCCAATCAGCTGACCAATGCCACTCAAACCGCCAGTTACCACATGACGCTTTCCTTTACCAAGATGGTGGGCATTGCTCATACCAGCATGTGTTTGACTCGTGTCCGTGCGGAGATGCAATTGAGGCAAAAATAGACTGCCATCGTCCATGCTGCACCCAAACGCGTCAATGTCAACATCCATGGTACAGCTTTGTGTGCCAAAGGTCAAACCAGACGCGCCACCACGGGGATGGAAGGAACTAGTGTCAAGACCACCACAGTCAACAGTGGCACACTCAAGAGCAACACTACGCAACATGGCCCAAGACATGTAGCCGCAAGCACCCTCGTACTTGTGGACCCCAGCTGGGCTTGCCGTAGATGTATCCAATGAGCTGCAACTCTGCACCCAAAGAGCATCAGTGCCGTGTGCAATAAAGTCTTGCATAGTTGCAAGAATGTGATGAGGACAAATGGTGCTCTCATCCACATTCACACTTCCTCCAACAGATTCTGACAAGGCCAAAAGATCTGAGGATGCAATGGGTCTTTGAGCGTACCAGCAGATATCATACAGCTTGCAAGCATCCAAGACCTCGCGAGAAGATGACAAATACCCACTTGTGGGAAGAAGGATGTCCCTCTCACTTTTCACGGTACGGAAGCTCAAATCATGGATAATGCAAGTTGTCTTGTCCGACTTGGAAGATTGGGTAATAGAGCCCACATCACTTGTGCTGCCAGTGGCGTGCAGTTGCACACCAAGTCCTGAGTCATGAAGAGCGCATGCCTCAAGGGACTCTGGCACACGAGCTTCCATCTCAAGTGAAGAGGATCGGACACTGTCCATCAGGTGCAATGCCGACTCTGGTGCTCCAACACCTTGCAAACAAGATTCATCTTCAAAGTGGGACCGAGATGGCACAAGCACACCTTGGCCTGATTCACAAGGCTGAGTCACGTAGCTGACAAGGCTGCCCAGCATCTTTGCATCTCTTTGATATTCTGAAGTGGTGCTTGTTGCATTCATAACATCCTCTCGGACAGCATGTGCGTTGCAAGACATCAATGCACCTGCGCCTGAGTGCCCTGTGGACTTGATGAGAACATCACCAAATGACAAAGCCACTTGACATTGAATCACACCAGATGATGATGCTTTGGCACCTTGAGCAACAGGCAACACAACTGTAGATGGAAAGAGAACATGTGCAAGCCAAGGACTGCTGCCATCCCCACGCAACATCTCCATTGTCCTTGTAGCCATTGATACGAAAACAGATGTGCAAATCACGTGTTGGCCACAAACAATGTAGTCGTGCAATGAAGCCAACAGAGGGTGGCCACCCAACCAAGTCTCCACCGTCACTGTATTGGCAGACCCTGGAGGGATAGCAAAGCTTTCAACCAGCAAGGATCTCTTGTGAGATACAATCCAGCAACGCTCACCTTTCCACGTGCAAACAGGCTTGCGATCTTTGTGGTTCATGGCCACCAAAGATCCACTGGATGGAGTGAGCAAGGCATGCGCGTTGGTTCCCTGGAAAGCAAAACCGCTCGCTCCATAGACGCACTGAATACCAGCTGAAGCATCTGCACTTTGAGGAGAGGAATAACGTGGAAGCTGCACTGACTTGCCTCCCCTGTGTGCTTGTGCGTCCAAAACATTGGCCACAAGAGGATTCACATCTCGTAAATGCAAGAATGGACTGTGCGTGCCCATGGTGAGAGGACCAAACAGCTGGAGTATACCAGAAAGTCCTGCTGCTGCCTCTGAATGGCCAACACAGGACTTCACTGCAGAAAGTGCAAGAGGAGTCTCCACCTTGGTTTCTCCCAGCAGCACAGCACTCAAAGCGCCTACTTCAACAGGATCGCCAAGAGAGGTACCAGTGCCGTGCATTTGCACACCAAGAATGTCTTCTGCAGACAGTTGTGCGCTCTGAAGGGCCCTTTGCAGTACCATTTGCTGAGATGGACCATTTGGAGCTGTCAAAGAGCTTGATCGACCATCCTGATTCACTGCACTGCCAACCATAGACACACAGCTGGCATCTGTCATAGCATCAGAAGTGCCATCAACAACAACACTTTGACAAGCTTCTGCGCGAACATATCCGTCAGCACTTTGATCAAGTGTCTTGCATCTGCCATCTGCAGAAAGCATACCAGCAATACTCACTACCACCAGAGAAGGACTGGCAAGCATCAAATTGACACCACAAGCCATACTGATTGGAGCTGTCAGCGTCATTGCAGATTGCCAAGCCATGAAGAGACCTACAAGAGAAGATGAGCAAGCAGTGTCAATACTCACACATGGACCTTGCAAGCCATATTTGTAAGACAAGCGACCAGCAGCAACACTGAATGCGCTGCCTGTTGCCATCAAAGGACTCAAAGGTATCTTGTGCTCTTTCATCAAACCATTGTACTCCATGTGCTCGATACCAACATACACGCCCATTTTCTCTCTCAGATGGATACTTTCTGAGCTCTCCACGTGGTTCAACATGCAGCTCTGCATAGATTCCCAACTCACTTGCATAAGCAACCGCTGTTG
>JABSSB010000253.1 GCA_013214715.1 Paracoccaceae bacterium
CGGCAGCGTGATTTGCGCGGCCTGCAGGCAGGAGGGCGGGCACGGCCAGCCTTGGGGGGCTCCCAATGGTCCAATATGGCTTGGGGAAGAGGAGAGAGGAGGTACATAAGGCATGGAACAAATATAGAACATAAGCGGTCGCGCGTCCAGTTTGGCGTAAATGGCCCGCAAAGCTCCAAGCGATGTGCGAAGAACGCGAATACGTCCTGTGCTTCGCGCAATGCACGTTGACTGAGATCACCAAGCCCATGGGCTGGTTGCGGTTCGGGACGATATGGTCGCGTGCGCAAGACAAGGGCAAAGCCGATGAAAGAGGACACAAACAAACGCTGTGTGCTCATGGTGCTGTCTACATTTCTGCAAATCTCTCAGACTTATATCCGTACCGAAATTCAGGCATTGGAAGACAGTTGCGAATTGCTCTTGCTGTCCCGCAATCCACCCAATCTGAGCTATGAAAATCCGCCGAAATACGTGCCGATCAGCACCATGGACGACGCGATCGAGCAGTCGGGAGCTTTTCGCCCGGACGTCATTCATGCGCATTATATGCACCAGTTCCCGTTCGTGGCCGAGCGTTCGGCTCGCCTCGGCGTGCCATATACGCTGCGCTCCCATTCCTTTGACATCATCCCCTTCCGCAACGTTGGAAAGCTCAGCTTGGATTTTTCGATCAGCTGCGCGCCGGTGCGTCAAGAAAAGCGGCCCGCCATGTCAAGCGCGCCCTGATCGGGCAGAAAAAGCCTGCGCCGGTTGCGGGCCCCGTAAACTTTGCTGAGCTTGCAACTCAAGACAATTGCCTCGGCGTGCTGGGGTTTCCCTTTGTCCGCCGCTATGCCGAGGCACAAGGTGTCCCTTCTGAAAAGTTTGTGGACTGTTATCCCGTGGTCAATGTGCAGGCTTTCTTCAACCGCTCTCCCAACGGGACCGGTGTGATGAACACGGGGCCAGCCATTCCGAAAAAGAAGATGGATAGCTTTCTGGAGCTGGCCAAACTGACCTC
This sequence comes from Paracoccaceae bacterium, assembly GCA_013214715.1. GTDB lineage: Bacteria > Pseudomonadota > Alphaproteobacteria > Rhodobacterales > Rhodobacteraceae > JABSSB01. The sequence continues at coordinate 1,004 of JABSSB010000253.1, forward strand.
TGGGGGGATTTCACTCTGTACCCGTTGGGGCATCTGACGGACAAGCTGCGCAACATGCGTGACGAGATGAAAGCGCCCGTTCATTTTCACCAGACCATTCATCCCGATGCCATGCCGGCGATCTACAAAAAGCACCAATGGATGGTCTATACGGGCGACTTCCACCTCAAGACGGTGGGCTGGCCCATGGCCGTCGCCGAAGCGCAGGCTGCGGGGTGCGGTGTGTGCATGCCCAATCTGCGACCTGATCTGAAGGACTATGTTGGAGAGACTGGCATTCTCTATGATGACATTTGCGATCTGCCCGACATCCTCTCTGCCCCGCCGCCTCAAGAGATGCGCGAGGCCGGCTTTGAACAGTGCCAGAAATCGGACATCCGCAATCACTTGCATTTGCTGACCGACCTTTGGCCCTCAAGGCCCAATGAAGCAATATTTCTGGCGCTGCCAGAGCTGCGTTGCCGAGCCGAGAAAGAGCGAAAAAACGCGGCAGTTTCCTCCATCCGCTTGAGCCTTTCGCAAATCGTGGGACAAAGGGTCGCAAAAGGGGGTGGCACGCCCTATCTGCCTTGGCTAGGAAGGACGCCGAACGCGAAAAGGAGAGCGCCGCGATGGCCAAGATCACCTATATCGAGCATAACGGGACCGAACATGTGGTCGAGGTTTCCCCCGGTCTGACCGTGATGGAAGGCGCTCGGGACAACAACATCCCTGGCATCGAAGCCGATTGCGGCGGCGCCTGCGCCTGTTCGACCTGCCATGTGTATGTCGATCCGGCCTGGGTTGAAAAGCTGCCCGCCAAAGATGACATGGAAGAGGATATGCTGGATTTCGCGTATCAGCCCGATCCGGCCACCTCACGCCTGACATGCCAGTTGAAGGTGACGGATGCGATAGATGGGCTGATTGTGCGGATGCCTGAAAAGCAGATCTGATGATCAAGCGGGCGCCGCGTGATCCGTTGCGCCTGGGCCCATGTTCCATACGCGGCGCGGGGCGGATGCTGCGCGTGGGGCTGATGGCGCTGGGTTTCGTGGCAGGCGCGACGCCCGCTTTTGCAGATATCGTCGCGGCTCGGTACGAGGCGCCGACCACCCGCTATGGTCATGCGGTGTTGGGCGATGCCATCGAATACGGCGCGCTTGTCATAACGGCGCGGGATGGGGCCGAAACACGGTTCGAGCTGCCGCAGGAGCTTGTCTTTGAAGACATCGCGCCACGTCTTGCGAATGTCACGGGCGACAGCAAGCCGGAAGTGATCACGGTCGAGGCGCATCAGGACAAAGGCGCGCGGTTGGTCATTTGGGGCCAGCAGGGCCGGATCTTTGCAACGCCCTTCATCGGCACGCGCTACCGCTGGCTGGCCCCGGTCGGCGCGGCCGATTTCGACGGCGATGGCCATATCGAGATCGCCTATATCGACCGTCCCCATCTGGCCAAGACCCTGCGCATCTGGCGGGTCGAGGGCGACAGCTTCCGTGAAATTGCCACGCTTTCTGGTGTCAGCAATCATCGCATCGGCGAAGACTTCATCTCTGGCGGGCTGCGCGATTGCGGTCAGGGTATCGAGATGGTCGTCTCTGACGAGGCTTGGCGAAAGGTGCAGGTCATTGGCTTCAGCGCCGATCGCGTGATCCTGCACGACACGGATGCCATACCGGACGCGACCGGATTTGCGCGGGTCATGGCCTGTCAGGACGGTTGATCCCTGCACGATCCGGTCGCGCCGCAGGCGCATCCTCTCAATAGCCCAATTGTCGATCTACCTCATGCAGCAGCGGCTCACCCTGGCGTAGCCGGTGGTAGTTCGCGGTCACATCCGCCAAAGCCTCGCCCAGATGCCAACCCGAGACATGGGGCGTAATGGTGACGCCAGGATGGGACCAGAGTGGGCTGTCGCCCGGCAAAGGTTCCACCGAGGTCACATCCAGAACGGCATGGCCGGGGCGCCCGGCATCCAAAGCGGTCAGCAAAGCGGGCTCATCAATCAGATCGCCGCGCCCGGCGTTCAAGAGCGTCGCGCCGGGTTTCATCCCGGCCAGCCGCAGGGCATCCATCATGCCGCGGGTTTCGGGTGTCGAGGGCAGGATCGCGGCCACATGATCACATTGGCCCAACAATGTGCTCAGCCCCTTGGACTCATGATGACAGGTGATGCCGTCGATCTCTTTTGGCGACCGGCTCCAGCCATGGGTCTGAAAGCCCAGATCACGCAGCAAACGTGCCGTCCGCCCCCCGATGAAGCCAAGACCCAGCACGCCCACCCGCGTTTCAGGCGTTTCGCGCGGGGCCACCGGGTCCCATCGTGCCGCCTGCTGTGCGGCCTCGTATTGCCGCATCTGGCGCTGTTCGCGCAGGATGTATCCCAGCACCCATTCGGCAATCTCGCGGGCCGGGGCGTCAGATTTCAACCGCGTCACCCGCACGTCATCGGCCAGGGCTGGGTGGGCCACAATCGTCTCCACCCCGGCGCCAAGCTTCTGAACCAGCGTCAGATTGGGCAGCATCGCAGGCAGATCCGGCGCGAGACGCGACACCGCGAGCATGGTCACATCCGCCAGATCTCCGGGCTCGGCCCGCGTGCGGATGTCGAGTGCGGGATCATATTTGTGCAGGGCCGCGCGCAGCTCCGCCTCGGTCATCCAGCCGTCATGTCCGATCTCGATCATCAAGGCCATTGTCGCGCCTCCCTTGCCCGTTCGGGCGGACGCTCGCAGGCGGGTCAAACTGGCGCAAGTGAAATATGACACAGACGCGCAGCGGCCCAGAGGGCACGCTGGCGCTTGTTGTATCCTTGGGAGGGGTCATGCCACATTTGCTTTATGCGCTTCTTGCCTCAATCATGACGGCGACACTGGCCGCGGCTGAAACATTGGAAGAGCGCGGGGCATACCTTGTCATGGGGCCGGGCGCCTGCGGCAATTGCCATACGCCCTTGGGGCCAGAGGGTCCTGTGCCGGATCAGCGCTTGGCCGGGCGGCTGGTTGAACAGAATGAGATGTTCACAGCCATCGCCCCCAATATCACACCCGCCAGCCGCATCGCAGGGTGGAGCGATGAGGAGCTTGGCCGCGCCATCCGCGAGGGACTGCGTCCCGATGGGTCTCTGATTGGCCCACCGATGCCCTATGCAATGTATCGCGGCTTGTCGGATCGCGACGTGCAGGCCATCGTGGCTTTCCTGCGCACTGTCCCGGCGGGGGAGAATGATCCCGGTGTCTCTCGACCTACACCATGCCTCTGCCACCCGCC
>JABSSB010000254.1 GCA_013214715.1 Paracoccaceae bacterium
GTATTGTAAAGGTATTTTATGATCGAATCGAGGCAAATACCAGTCCTGGCTGTTGATGGTGGTGGTACGCGCTGCCGTGTCGCCATTCAGCGCGAGGGTGAGGTCATTGCGGTTGAAACCGGATCTGCGAACCTTTCATCGGATTTCGATGGCACGGTCGCCGAGATTCTGGGTGGGTTGGCTGCGTTGTCGTCAAGGGCTGACATGGACATGGATGACTTGGTGCGGTTGCCGGCCTTTGTGGGTCTCGCGGGCGTCACCGGCCCAACGATTGCCGAACGTTTGCGGATAAAACTGCCTTTGACCCGGCTACGGATTGAAGACGATCGCCCGGCGGCCGTGCGGGGGGCGCTTGGTGCGCGCGATGGTCTGATCGCGCATTGTGGAACAGGCTCGTTCTTCGCCGGGCAGTCAGGCAGCAAAATGGTTTTTTCGGGCGGGTGGGGTCCGGTGCTGGGGGATGAGGCTTCTGCCCAATGGGTGGGCAGGACCGCGTTGATGCTCACGTTGGAGGCCGCTGATGGTCGGCGCGCATGCACAGGTTTGGCGGCGGCTTTGCTGGAACATTATGATGGACCCGCCGGCATCGTCCATTTTGGCGGGCGCGCGCGTGCACCGCAATTCGGGGCCATCGCCCCGATGGTGACGGAGCGTGCCGCCAAAGGCGACGATCTTGCAGCTCATATCATGTCGCTTGGTGCCGCTGAAATTGTCAGAAGCCTGTCACATCTTGGCTGGGCTGCGGGGCGTTGCATCTGCCTGACTGGCGGTATCGGCCCGCAATTTGAACCCTACCTTCCCGCGGCCATGCAAGCGGATGTGGTCCTGCCCAAAGGCGAGCCGCTTATGGGCGCACTATCGCTGGCCCGCGCGTTGCAGAAGGAGACCCGCGCATGAGTGCCGTTGAATTCTTGCGACCCGAAGGCTGGCTGGGTGTCAATGGCGGTCCCCGCTATGTCCAGTTGCGACAGCGTCTTGAAGCCGGGATCGAGGCTGGGGTGCTGCCGCCCAATTCCTCTCTACCGCCAGAACGAGAAATCGCTGAAATCACAGGACTGTCTCGTGTTACAGTTCGCAAAGCCATTCAGGAGCTCGTCAGCGAAGGCCTGATTGAACAGCGTCAGGGTTCAGGCTCTTTCATCCGTGAGCGGGTCAGCCGTATGGAGCAGTCGCTGTCGCATCTGACGTCTTTCACCGAAGACATGGCCCATCGTGGTATGGACACAAAATCATCTTGGCTTGAGCGCGGCGTGTTCCTGCCATCGGCACAGGAAATCTCGGCGCTTGATCTGCCGGAAGGCGCAGAAGTCGCCCGGATTTACCGTCTGCGTGAAGCGGGCGGTCGCCCGATGGCGTTGGAGCGGGCGGCGCTGCCGCTTGATATCCTTCCCAACCCTCTCGAAGTCACAACCTCGCTCTATGATGTGCTGGATCGGCTTGGGCATCGTCCTGTACGCGCGATCCAGAAAATCTCGGCGATCAATCTTGAGCCGCCGGAAGCCAAGCTTCTTGGTGTCGCTGAAGGCGCGGCGGGGCTGTCGATCGAACGCACCTCATTTCTTTCCAGCGGGAGGGTCGTAGAGCTCACCCGATCCCTGTATCGCGGCGATGCCTACGATTTCGTGGCTGAACTGCGCCTCTGACCGAAAAGGCTGTCCCATGTCGTCCGAACCGACCCTGATGCGTCAGGAAGTGCTTGAAATCCCAGCCGCTGTTGACCGGCTTCTGACCGCGGGGGGCAGCGCCATCATATCCGCAGCCACCGCGGCCAGGAAGGTTGATCCGCGGTATTTCATCTCGGTCGCGCGGGGGTCATCGGATCACGCCGCCACCTTCCTGAAATATGCCAGTGAGCTTGTGCTGAAACGGCCCATGGCCTCTGTCGGGCCGTCGGTGAAGTCCATCTATGGCGTGGAGCTTGACGCAAGAGACGCGGTTGGCATTTCAGTGTCCCAATCCGGCAAAAGCCCGGACATCGTTCGCCTGACACAATCGCTGTGCGACAGCGGTGCGCTGACGGTCGCGATCACCAATGATCCGACCTCCCCACTGGCGGCTGCATCCAACGCAACCTTGCCGATTCATGCCGGTCCGGAACTGAGCGTGGCGGCAACAAAAACCTTTGTCACATCGCTGGTGGCTGGGCTTTGGTTTCTGGCCGAATTACAGCAGGAGGATGGGCTTTTGGCGGCGATCCGCGCGCTTCCTGACGCGCTCGACAAGGCCACGCGATGCGACTGGTCTGCGGCGGCCGAGGCCATCGATGGCCGCTCTCTGTTTACCATCGGGCGCGGGCCATCCTGGGCCATTTCCAACGAAGCGGCGCTGAAGTTCAAGGAAACCTGCCTGATCCACGCCGAAAGCTATTCCTCTGCCGAAGTGCTGCATGGCCCGGTATCGATTGTGGGCGCGGGCTTTCCGGTCATTGCCTTTGCGTCCCAAGACCTGGCAGAAGCCAGCGTGGTCGAAACCGCCGATTCACTGGCCGAAAAGGGTGCGCAGGCCTTTGTGACAAGCGACAAGGCCACCAAAGCCACGCCGCTTCCACATGTGCGGACGGATCATTGGCTCTGCGATCCGATCCCGACCATCGTTTCCTTCTATGCGATGGTGGAGGCTGTTGCTTTGGCCCGCGGCATCAACCCCGATCAACCCCGCCATCTGAACAAGGTCACTGAAACCGTATGACCCGTAGTGTCACATATCTAAACGGTCTGATCTTTGACGGTCACGCGCTGCTGCGCGATCATGCTCTTGGATTTGAAAATGGCACTTTGGCCTATATGGGCCCAGAGGACGAAGCGCCTGCGAGTGACCAAATCATAGACCTTGCCGGAGATATCTTGTGTCCCGGCTTTGTTGATCTGCAGGTGAATGGCGGCGGCGGTATCCTGTTCAACGATGATCCTTCCGTGCACACGCTAAGCCAGATGGCCAGCGCGCATCGCGGTTTGGGTGTTACGGCCTTTCTGCCGACGCTGATCACCGACACGGTGGACAAATCGCAAGCAGCCATCGCTGCGGTGGAAGACGCCATGCGCGCTGGCGTTCCGGGTATTGTCGGTTTGCATCTGGAAGGCCCGCACCTGTCAATCCCTCGCAAGGGCGCACATGATCCAGCGCTGATCCGCCCGATGGAACCTGCCGATCTCGAAACGCTCCTGCAGGCTGCCGGATCTCTGCCTTTTCTCAAGGTGACCATCGCTCCGGAAAACACGACCGAAGGTCAGGTGGCCGCGTTGACAGAGGCTGGCGTTCTGGTGTCACTGGGCCATAGCGATGCGGATTACGACACCTGCCGGCGTTACATCGCTGCAGGCGCCCGATGTGTCACACATTTGTTCAACGCGATGAGCCAATTGGGCAATCGCGAACCGGGCCTTGTTGGTGCAGCCCTTGCCAGCGGCGACACATCCGCCGGTCTGATCGCCGACACGGTCCATGTCCACCCCGAAACGATCCGCGCCGCCTGGACAGCCAAGAGAGGGCCGGGGCGCATTTTTCTGGTAAGCGACGCGATGGCCGTTGCCGGGTCTGACGCGACCGAATTTCATCTGGGCGGACGCCTGATCAAACGAAAAGACGGTGTTCTCACGCTCGCCGATGGCACGCTGGCCGGGGCAGATCTGGATCTTCTGACCGCCATGCGGGTCATGGTTGAAGAGGTCGGGGTCGAGCTTTTGGAGGCTCTGCAAGCGTGTACCGCAGTGCCAGCGGGTCTTATCGGGCATGACTATCGATTTGCGCGCAACTGCGATCTTGTGCGCATATCTCCCGATTTGACTCGGCTTGTCGCCGCGGAAATCAAGGTCTGAGTGCAACCGCCAAACCCCGCTGTGGCTGTGAGACCACGGGACGATGTCGTGTATGCAAAAGCGGACGCGGCATTGCGGGGCTTATCTGGTGTAGCTCTCCCCAAGTTCTAAATTGCTGCGGTTTTGTTAACTTTGGTGGGGGCAAAGGGCCTCAAGCGCAGCAGGCGATGATCCCACCAACCATTGCGTCTGCCCAATTGGCTTTTCTTCCGCGCAATTCGAGTGCCCGGCACGCCAGGCTGACACCTGCCCCTAGCCGGGGTTTGCGCATGATGATCATGGTAACGCGAGGTGTCAGGCTGGAAATGTGATCCCCCGACCGGGGGATGTTTGGATTGGCTGTATCTCCCATCGGTGCGTCACGGAGACGTTTTTTACGCCTCTTTCGGTGGAGATAATTGGCTGCCACAA
>JABSSB010000255.1 GCA_013214715.1 Paracoccaceae bacterium
TCATAGTCAAAACGGCTATCAGACGACCTGCCATAGCTCCCTAGGATCTTGATCGACCTGTGCGACGGCTTGTTCTGATTGATGGCGCCGCTTGCGGTGGATCAGTTCGGCCACACGCATCATGGCAACGCCGCGCATGGCGAGATTGGCAGGAATAAAGGCCCAAAGCGTGATGCACCAAATCATGCTTTGCGGGTGGCGGACGAAATCGAACTGGATGAACGGGGATAGAAGATAGACCAAAAGCGGCAGCACAAAGGGCAGCACGAACCCCAATGCAATATTCACACCCGCGTCTCGCTGCAGGCGCGTGACAACGTCGGCACCCAAGGCTGGATCAAAGAAAGGAAGGTTGACCCAAACGTTGAAAGGTCCGCTGCGCGCTGGCCAGTTGCTGAGCCGAATGACCGCCACAAAAAGCGCGATTGCCATCAAAGACAAAATATAAGCTACAGCGGCGCATCCTCTCACCAATTGGTGCACTGCCTCGGGAGCACTATCTGATACAAGCTTTGACACCAGGTGAACCGGGGTGAAATCAACACTGGTCAACTGTCCAAGAATGGCTGCGATGGAGGCGATAAGTAGCGTCAGGTTGGTCGGTGCAAACAGGTTCAGCGTCGCGATACTGATCAAGGAGATGATCAGGAAAAACGTGCAGAAGCGTATCCGGTTCAAAGGTGGGGCGTCGCGAAATTCGATGAGGCTGGGGTTGCTCGAAAAATATTCGGTCAAAACCAAAATGGCAGCCAGAAACGCCAAAAGCGCCACCATTTCGACGGGATGTTGATTGTCGCTGGGCACGAAGAAATAGGGCGCCATCAGGGTCAAGCCCACGCTGGCCCCGCGAATCAATGCGCCAGTTAGTCGCGCCAACACCTCGCCCTTGCCTCCGACGTCCGCAGTGTTTCTCAGGCGACCTTTTTCAATGGTCGCCTTTGTCCAGTCACTTTCGTCAATGCAAGACTCGCTTTCAAGGAGAACAGTTGCACTGTCACCTTAACCGATGCGGTCCTGCCTGAACCTGATGCAAATCGGCATCACTCAAAACGTGATTTGCGCACAAAGCTTTGAAACAAATAGGATTGAGTTCTGCTTCTGAACAGATGTCCCAACTATTTTGTCACGCTGGCCAGAGTTTTATATCAAATACTCAACCTTGAGTGTATCTAGATGAGTTCCTAAACAGTCCATCCAATATTTTACTCTTTGTCTTCGGTGGTCTCGACACTGCGCAGGAAGAGAGAGATCACAACCATGCCAATGCCATTAAAGATCAACTCGATACCCAAAATCAGCCCCAGCACCGATAGAACCGGCTTGAAGGCTTCGGCTGTCAGTCCTTCGTCACCCGCTTCAACGCCCGACAGGTTGAAAGTCGACAGGATGAACATGGCCAACAAGATCGATACAGCACCAGATATAAGCATGCTCCAGAAAAAGCCGCTGTCTCGCATACGCCACGCATAAATCAGACGCAGCACGCCGCCGCTGGCAAGAAGGATTACAATCAGGAAAGTGAGCGACAGGACACCTTGTAGAGGATGTGCCAGGAAGGACCAACCCAACGCGATCATCAGCAATCCCAAAAGGATCGACAGGATCTTGCCACCAACGCTTTCTATCGAAAACCCCATGACCAATTGGAGGCCACCGCCCAGTAGAAAACAGATGCCCGTAAAGACTGTGACCGCAATCGAGGCCGCAACCGCATTACCCAGAGCAAATACACCCAAGGCGATCGTCAAAACCCCCAGGCCCAGAATCCAACCCCAACCTTTCACCAGATAATCCTCCTTGATCTTTGTGTGGACGAGATTTGCAGGTTTGATCTGATTTTGCACGAAAAAACCGCACCCTCTGTGTCAGAGGACGCGGTTTGAATTTATAGTTCAGCCCGGCAGTCGGGCAGATGCGGAATTAAACCCAAGGACGCGACTGGGCGGCCTGAGCCTCATAGGCGCTGATCGACGCTTCTTTTTCCATCGTCAGGCCGATATCATCCAAGCCATTCAGCAGGCAGTGTTTTTTGAACGCATCCACGTCAAAGCTGATGACGGTGCCGTCGCTTGTGGTGATCTGCTGATTTTCCAGATCAACCGACAACCGCGCGTTTTCACCCTTTTCCGCCTCTGCCATCAGCAGATCAACCTGATCCTGCGGCAGGATGATCGGGAGCATCCCGTTCTTGAAACAGTTGTTGAAGAAGATGTCGGCGAAAGAGGTCGATACCACGACCTTGATGCCAAAATCTGCCAATGCCCAGGGCGCATGTTCACGCGACGAACCGCAGCCAAAATTGTCGCCGGCCACGATGATCTGGCTTTCGCGGTATTGCGGCTTGTTCAGCACGAAATCGGGGTTTTCGTTCCCCTCGGCGTCATAGCGCATTTCGTCAAAGGCATGCACGCCCAGCCCGGACCGCTTGATGGTCTTCAGGAACTGTTTGGGGATGATCATGTCGGTGTCGATATTGACCAGCGGCATGGGGGCCGCGATCCCGGTGAAGGTTTCGAACTTGTCCATTTGTCCCGCTCCTTACATCAATTCGCGCACATCAGTGAGCTTGCCGGTCACCGCGGCAGCGGCGGCCATGGCAGGCGACAGCAGATGTGTGCGTCCGCCGCGGCCCTGACGGCCTTCGAAATTCCTGTTCGACGTGGCCGCGCAACGTTCACCGGGTTGCAGCTGGTCGGGGTTCATCGCCAGACACATGGAACAGCCTGCCAGACGCCATTCAAAGCCGGCATCCTTGAAGATATCGGCAATGCCTTCCTCTTCGGCCTGCGCGCGCACAAGGCCTGAGCCCGGCACGACCATGGCCCGCATCCCGTCCTTGATCTTCTTGCCCTTAAGGATCGCGGCTGCCGCGCGCAGGTCCTCTATACGACCATTGGTGCAGGAGCCGATGAAGACCGTGTCAATCTCGATCTCACTCAGCGGCATGCCCGGCTTCAGATCCATGTAATCCAACGCACGACGCGCCGCGTCGACCTTGCCGCCTTCGAAATCCTCGGGCGCAGGCACCACGCCCGAGATCGGCAAAACGTCTTCTGGCGACGTGCCCCATGTCACGACCGGGGCGATATCTTCGCCGCGTATGGTGATGACCTTGTCCCACTGCGCGTCGTCATCGGAATAGAGCGTTTTCCACCAGTTCAGTGCCGCTTCCCACTGCGCGCCTTTCGGGGCATGTGGACGGCCTTTAACATATTCGAATGTGGTTTCATCCGGCGCGATCAGGCCCGCGCGCGCGCCGCCTTCGATGGCCATATTGCAGACGGTCATACGGCCTTCCATGGACAGGCCGCGGATCGCTTCGCCGCAATATTCGATGACATAGCCGGTGCCGCCGGCGGTGCCGGTTTCACCGATCACGGCAAGGGTGATGTCCTTGGCGGTCACACCCGGCGCAAGCGTGCCGGTAATCTCGACCTTCATGTTCTTGGATTTCTTTTGGATCAGTGTCTGCGTGGCCAGAACATGCTCCACCTCGGACGTGCCGATGCCATGCGCCAGCGATCCGAATGCACCATGCGTCGCAGTATGGCTGTCGCCGCACACAACAGTCATGCCGGGCAGGGTCCAACCCTGTTCGGGGCCGACGATATGCACGATGCCTTGGCGGATGTCGGAGACCGGGTAGTAATGCACGCCAAAATCCTTGGCGTTCTTGTCCAGTGCCTCGACCTGAATACGGCTTTCTTCATTGTCGATATGCGTGTCGCGCCCTGCGGTGGTGGGCACGTTGTGATCGGGCACGGCGATGGTTTTTTCTGGTGCGCGCACCTTGCGTCCGGTCATGCGCAGACCTTCAAAGGCCTGTGGGCTTGTCACCTCGTGCACAAGATGGCGGTCGATATAAAGCAGGCAGGTACCATCTTCGGCCTCATGGGCCACATGGGCATCCCAGATTTTGTCATAGAGCGTTTTGGGGGACATCGGTCCTCTCCCGTTGCTTGGCGTGATCAAAGTGTTGTTAGGGTGTGGATATAGGTCAGGCCGATAGGCGGGCCAGAACCGTGCGCGCAGCACCATAGAACCGCTCGCGCAGGCGGGCGCGGTCCTGATTCTTGGCGCAGGGCAGCAACACGAAAGTCATGGCCTCGCTCCTAGACCTTTATCCGACGGCATTCAAGCTTAGCGCAATTGCCTGCGAGCAAG
>JABSSB010000256.1 GCA_013214715.1 Paracoccaceae bacterium
GACCGCATCCTGTCGGGCAGCGTTCCGCCCGACCAGATCGAAGCCTTTGCCGCGCAGACCGTGCTGCTGTTTTCGATCCACAAGACGCTGGGCATCTTTACCTTCTTTGTGGCGCTGCTGCGCATCCTGTGGGCGATCAGCCAGCCCAAGCCGGGCCTGCTGAATGCCGAAAAGAAGCTCGAATCCACCGCCGCCGAAACGGTCCATTGGCTGCTTTATGGCTCTTTGGTGCTGGTGCCGCTGACCGGCTGGGTTCATCACGCCGCGACTGTGGGCTATGCGTCGATCTGGTGGCCGTTTGGGCAAGATCTGCCTTTTGTTCCCAAGAATGAGGCCGTGGCGGAACTGTTTACGGGGCTGCATTTCATCTTTGCCATGGTGCTGACCCTGTCGATCGTCGCGCATGTGGCGGGTGCGCTGAAGCATCACATCATCGACCGCGACATGACCCTTCTGCGCATGTGGCCGGGTCGTCGCGCCCTGCCTCAGCCGCCGCAGCAGGCCCATACCATTCTGCCCCTGATCGCCGCTGTGCTTGTCTGGAGTGGCGCGCTGGGTGTGGGGGCTGCAGCCGGGCTTTATGGCCATGCCACCACACCCGAGAGCTCGGATCTGGCGCAGGTGCAATCGGACTGGACTGTGCAAGAGGGCACGCTGGCGATTGAAATCCTGCAAAACAACGCCACCGTCGCCGGACAGTTCTCCGATTGGACCGCGCAGATCAGTTTTGATGAGCCGGCCGCTCCGGGCCCGGCCGGTGACGTTGAGGTGACCATAGCGATCCCGTCCCTGTCTTTGGGCACCTTGAATCAGCAGGCGATGGGGGCTGATTTCTTCGACAGCGCCAATTTCGCCACCGCCACATTCTCGGGCGCAATCGAAAAGCTGGACAACGGCTATGTCGCCCGCGGCCCGCTCACGATCAAGGGCAGCAGCATCGAGATCGAGCTGCCCTTCACGCTCACCCTTGATGGCGACACGGCCACCATGACGGGCGAGGTCCGCACCGACCGCCGCGATTTCGGAATTGGCACCGCGCTGACGGATGAGGCGGTGCTGGGCTTTGGCGTAGTGATTCGGGTGGATCTGGTGGCCCGCCGCGCGGCCAGCACGTCCTAAGCTTGACCTGTACGCAAGGCCCGGGTTTTGCGCGCAGATTTGCCAGCATCTGCACATGACCGAGACACAGACATTGCGCTCGCGATGAAAGTCGATGCCAGCTATGCCAGATTTCATCGCTAGATCGAATATCTGGTGTTTCTCGGCATGCCCCGCATCCGCGAGCTGACCGCACAGCCGGTGTGGGCCCGGTTCATCCGGTTCGAGCATCGCATGGCCGAGCAAGCGGAAAAATACGACAGGATTGATCTTGCGCCGGTGCGTTTTGGTGCCAACCGGACCGAGATTGTTTTTGCGCCTTCGGTGCTGGATCTTCCAATTCCGACTTATGATCCCAGCCTGCGCGATCATCTGACTGATTATGCCAATCGGCTGATGCAGAATGACGGGCGTACCCCGCCTGGGCTGCGGGCCCGGATCGAATCGGTGATCTTGTCGACATTGCAGGGCAAGCTGCCCTCGGGCGAGGATACGGCCAGTCTGCTGGGTCTCAGCTCACGAACCTTTGCCCGGCGCTTGCGGGATCAGGGCCTGTCCTATCGGCAAATTGTGGAAGACCTGCGCAGCGATCTGGCCAAGACCTTCCTGAAAAGTGAAATGACCTTGTCCGACATCGCCTTTGCTTTGGGCTATGCGGATCAGGCAGCCTTTTCCACAGCCTTCAAACGCTGGACTGGCGCCCCGCCATCACGATTTCAAAACTAACGCATGGCCACAAAAAACAGCGCCCGAGGACGCTGTTGGAGTTGACTTGGAAGATGGTTCTTTAAAGCAGGTCGATATTGTCCTGCACGACATCCCCCGAAAACACGATGGTGTCGGTCACACCACCATGAGCGTCGGTGTGCACGTCCAGCGTAAAGCTGCCTTCGGTCACATTGCGGACGGTCAGACCTTCCACCCCGGCGGCCAAGGCAGTCATGAATTCGACCATCTCGGTTTCCTTGATGCTTGAGCCCGAAAACACGGCCCTTGCCTCGGCGCTCAGGTGACCATCATCACCATGGAAGAACTGAAACGCGGCATCCTTGCCATGGTCTGCGAAATCGAACTCGGCATAATCGGCGCTCCTGTCTTTGAAGTTGACCAGCTTCTGCGTGCCATCCTCCCTGATCTCTCCGGACGCGTCGGCACCTTTCATCAGGGCTTCAAGCTGCACGCCTTTCCAGTCGAACTTGCCGAAATCCATGTTGTTGGTCATGAAGCTTTCAACGTCATCGACCTGGACATCGCGCAGATAGACGATCTTGTTGCCGTTCTGATCGGTGATCATGGTGCCGTCCTTGCCGACATCAAAGATCAGCTTTGTTAGCGCGCCGTCGCCATCCGTCTTGAAAGCCTTTTTCTCGGTCAGCCCGGTCATGTGCAGCCTGTCATAGCCGAGATCGAAATCGCTCACGGTCGTGAAATGATCTTCGCCCTCGGCATCAGCATGACCGCTGTCATTGCCGGCACGGTCTTCCATTTTGTCCTGCTTGTAGCTGACGATGATGGTGTCTTCGCCGTCCCCGGTGCGCACGATGTAGGAGCCATTGACCGCGCCAAAAATGTTGTTGCCGTCGCCGCCATCCATGAAATCGTTGCCGCGGCCACCGGCGATGAAATCATCTCCGTCCCCGCCAAATGCGCGGTCATCGCCGCTGCCCAGCTTCAGAACATCATGGTCTTCCTTGCCGCCGACATTGTCGTCGCCCGCATCGGTACGCACATAATCATTTCCGTCGCCGGCTTTGACCAGATCATCACCGCCATTGGTTCTGATCGCGTCATGTGCGTTGGCGTCATGACCGGCAATGGTTTTGGTGTCATAGGCTTTATTGCTGTCTGTGCCGGTGGCCGTCTTGTCTATCGTCGCATCAACATAGGTGTTGAGGTCTTGCCTGGTGGTCATGTTCTTTACCTGCGCCCTTACTCAGGGCCAAAGATGGGACCATGCTGACAGGACAGCTTGCGAGTTGCTGCCAAACTCTTTCGAGTAACCGCCAAATCCGTGAAATACGGGAAAAACCCGCCATAGAATGATGTCGACAGGGTTCGAGCACGAGCCTAAGCGTCCAAAGCCTGTCCGCTCATGACGGCAAAGGTTTTCGCCATGTCCACTGCGCGCACAGCTCTTGCCCTGATCTTAAGTGTTGGGTCGCAACTCCGCCGATGGTCATGCTCACAACGCCTGCAGCCATGGCACAGCACACGCGGCAGACCTGGCCCCCAGCAGCGAAACCGGCAAGCCGGTTTGGGCTGCATTGAAAAACCTCAATGCCACCGCCGGAAGCCTGGCCAATGGCGCGGCGTTGCAGGATGACAACTTTCACGGGGCGATGGGTGATGTCTTGGGCCGCACCGCTGCGGCAGTTGCCGCCCTCGAACTGAGCGGCGCGGAAGATCAGACCGTCGCCGATGCCGTGGACAAGCTGATCGCAGCTGTCAGCACCTTGCAGAACACTTACTCCAAAACCGCGGCGCGCAAGCGGCAGGGCGAAGAGCTAAGCGCGCAGGACCGTGCCAAGCTGGACAAGGTGCGCGCCAATCAAGCGGAATTGCAGAAGAAACTCCATGCGATGGAGGCCAAGATTCAAGTGAATAAACGCGCCCTTGAAAGCGTGAAAGAGGTCCGCCGCCGTTCTGAGACAGTGTCAAATTCAGGCAATGATCTGGCCAGTTTTCTTACGGCCATGGTGGCATTGCGGATCATCGGCGGGCTGCTGTGTGGCAGCCATTGGTATTGGGGGCCGTGGGGCGGCTGGTATCCGAGCTATTCCCGTGTTCTGATCGATATCCACGAAGAAACCTGGATCGATATCGAGTACGACTGGGATTACTAGGACGATCTGGATCTTGAGGATACAGATCTGATCGAAACCCAGGATTTGCTCGATTCCACCAGGATCGACCTTGAAGATGGTCTGGACGACGCCGCCCTCGACAGTATTGACGATCTCAGCGAGGCCGATCTGAACGATCCCGACCTGGCTGATCTTGAGCTTGATGGCGACGATCTCGGCGATGACCGTGGTGATGATCTGGGGGAGTGATTTCGA
>JABSSB010000257.1 GCA_013214715.1 Paracoccaceae bacterium
ACACTGCGCCTGATCGTGTTTGATGTGGACGAAGATACTGGCGCCAAATCGGTCAAGGACATCAAAGAACAAGACGTCTTCATGGGCGACATGCCTTTGATGACCCAGAACGGCACGTTCATCGTGAACGGGACCGAGCGGGTGATCGTCAGCCAGATGCACCGTTCGCCGGGCGTGTTCTTTGACCATGACAAAGGCAAGACGCATTCGTCGGGCAAGCTGCTGTTTGCCTGCCGGATCATTCCTTATCGCGGGTCGTGGCTGGATTTCGAATTTGACGCCAAGGATATCGTCTTTGCGCGCATCGACCGTCGCCGCAAGCTGCCGGTGACCACGCTGCTCTATGCGCTGGGCCTGGACCAGGAAGGCATCATGGATGCCTATTACAACACGATCAACTTCACCCTCCGCAAGGGTCAGGGCTGGGTCACGCCGTTCTTCCCCGAACGCGTGAAGGGCACCCGTCCGACCTATGACCTCGTCGATGCGGCCTCGGGCGAAGTCTTTGCCGAATCTGGCAAGAAGATCACCCCGCGCGCGGCCAAGAAGCTGGCCGAAGAGGGCAAGATCACCGATCTTCTGGTGCCGTTTGAGCATATCGTGGGCAAATTCGTCGCCCAGGACCTGATCAACGAAGAAACCGGCGCGATCTATGTCGAAGCCGGTGATGAGTTGACGCTGGAATATGACAAGGATGGCACGCTGATCGGCGGCACGATCAAGGATTTGATCGATGCCGGGTTCGACACCATTCCGGTGCTGGACATCGACAACATCAATGTTGGTCCCTACATCCGCAACACGCTGGCGCAGGACAAGAACATGAACCGCGAAAGCGCGCTCATGGATATCTACCGCGTCATGCGTCCGGGTGAGCCGCCCACCGTTGAAGCGGCTTCGGCGCTGTTTGACACGCTGTTCTTTGACAGCGAGCGCTATGACCTGTCGGCCGTGGGCCGGGTCAAGATGAACATGCGTCTGGCGCTGGATGCCGAAGACACGCAGCGCACGCTGCGCCGCGAAGACATCATCGCCTGCATCAAGGCGCTGGTCGAACTGCGCGATGGCCATGGCGAAGTGGATGATATCGACCACCTCGGCAACCGTCGCGTGCGCTCGGTCGGGGAATTGATGGAGAACCAGTATCGCGTGGGTCTTCTGCGTATGGAACGTGCGATCAAG
Source organism: Paracoccaceae bacterium (assembly GCA_013214715.1). Taxonomy (GTDB): domain Bacteria; phylum Pseudomonadota; class Alphaproteobacteria; order Rhodobacterales; family Rhodobacteraceae; genus JABSSB01. Next base: position 1,183 of record JABSSB010000257.1, read on the forward strand.
GAACGCATGTCCAGCGTCGAGATCGACACTGTGATGCCGCAGGATCTGATCAACGCCAAACCGGCCGCTGCCGCAGTGCGTGAATTCTTCGGCTCCTCGCAGCTGTCGCAGTTCATGGACCAGACCAACCCGCTGTCGGAAGTGACGCATAAGCGTCGTTTGTCGGCGCTTGGGCCCGGCGGTCTGACGCGCGAGCGCGCAGGCTTTGAGGTGCGCGACGTGCACCCGACCCATTATGGCCGTATGTGCCCGATTGAGACGCCGGAAGGTCCGAACATTGGTCTGATCAACTCGCTGGCCACTTTTGCCCGCGTGAACAAATATGGCTTCATCGAAACGCCTTACCGCGTCGTGAAGGAAGGTCATGTGACGGATGAAGTCCATTACATGTCCGCGACCGAAGAAATGCGTCACACCGTGGCACAGGCCAACGCGACGCTGGATGGCGACGGCAATTTCATCAACGAGCTGGTCTCGACCCGCAAGGCTGGCGATTACACGCTGAGCCCGCGTGACAATGTCGACCTGATCGACGTGTCGCCCAAGCAGCTTGTGTCTGTTGCGGCCTCTCTGATCCCGTTCCTTGAAAATGACGACGCTAACCGCGCCCTAATGGGGTCGAACATGCAGCGTCAGGCGGTTCCGCTTTTGCGGGCCGAGGCGCCGCTGGTCGGCACCGGGATCGAAGGGAAGGTTGCGATTGACTCCGGCGCGGCCATTCAGGCCAAGCGCGCGGGCATCATTGACCAGATCGACGCACAGCGGATCGTGATCCGCGCCACCGAAGATTTGGAACTGGGTGACGCGGGTGTGGATATCTACCGCATGCGCAAATTCCAGCGGTCGAACCAGAACACCTGCATCAACCAGCGTCCGCTGGTGAAGGTGGGCCAGACCGTGTCGAAAGGTGAGATCATCGCCGATGGTCCGTCCACCGATATGGGTGAACTGGCACTGGGCAAAAACGTGGTCGTCGCGTTCATGCCCTGGAATGGCTACAACTACGAAGACTCGATCCTGATCTCTGAACGGATCGCGCAGGATGACGTCTTTACCTCGATCCATATCGAGGAGTTCGAAGTCGCCGCCCGTGACACCAAGCTGGGGCCGGAAGAGATCACCCGCGACATCCCCAATGTCGGCGAGGAAGCTCTGCGCAACCTCGACGAGGCGGGCATCGTCTATATCGGCGCCGATGTGGAGCCGGGCGATATTCTTGTCGGCAAGATCACCCCGAAAGGCGAAAGCCCGATGACGCCGGAAGAAAAGCTTCTGCGCGCCATCTTCGGGGAAAAAGCATCGGATGTGCGTGACACCTCGCTGCGCGTGAAGCCCGGTGATTATGGCACCGTGGTCGAAGTGCGTGTGTTCAACCGCCATGGCGTGGACAAGGACGAGCGCGCGCTGCAGATCGAGCGGGAAGAGGTCGAACGTCTGGCCCGTGACCGCGATGACGAGCTGGTGATCCTGGACCGCAACATCTATGCGCGTCTTCAGGGCATGATCATGGGCAAAACCGCCGTGAAAGGCCCCAAAGGGATCAAGCCGAACTCGGTCATCGACGAAGATCTGCTGGGCACGCTGAGCCGAGGTCAGTGGTGGCAGCTGGCGCTGGCCGAAGAGGCCGACGCACAGGTGGTCGAAGCCCTGAACGAGCAATATGAGGCGCAAAAGCGTGCCTTGGATGCCCGGTTCGAGGACAAGGTCGAGAAGGTGCGTCGCGGTGACGACCTGCCACCGGGTGTGATGAAGATGGTCAAAGTCTTCATCGCGGTGAAGCGCAAGCTTCAGCCGGGGGACAAGATGGCCGGTCGCCACGGGAACAAAGGCGTGATCTCGCGCGTTGTGCCGATGGAAGACATGCCGTTCCTCGAAGATGGGACGCCGGTTGATTTCTGTCTGAACCCGCTGGGCGTGCCGTCGCGGATGAATGTCGGTCAGATCCTTGAAACCCATATGGGCTGGGCCGCGCGTGGTCTGGGCCTGAAGGTGGATGACGCTTTGCAAGACTATCGCCGCACGGGGGATCTGACCCCGGTGCGCGAAGCGATGCACGCGGCCTATGGCGATGATGTCTATGACGAAGGCATCTCGGGCATGGAGCAGGAGCAGCTGATCGAAGCCGCGCAGAACGTTGCGCGCGGTGTGCCGATTGCCACGCCGGTCTTTGACGGCGCCAAGGAAGGCGACGTGAATGACGCGCTGGTGCGGGCGGGCTTTGACCAGTCGGGTCAGTCGATCCTGTTTGACGGCCGCACGGGTGAGCAATTTGCCCGCCCCGTGACCGTGGGCGTGAAATACCTGCTGAAACTGCATCACCTGGTGGATGACAAGATCCACGCGCGCTCGACCGGGCCCTACAGCCTTGTCACCCAGCAGCCGCTGGGCGGTAAAGCGCAGTTCGGTGGTCAGCGTTTCGGGGAGATGGAGGTCTGGGCTCTGGAAGCTTACGGCGCCGCCTACACCCTGCAGGAAATGCTGACGGTGAAGTCGGACGACGTGGCAGGCCGGACCAAGGTCTACGAGTCGATCGTCAAGGGTGAGGACAACTTTGAAGCGGGCGTGCCGGAAAGCTTTAACGTGCTCGTCAAAGAAGTCCGCGGCCTCGGCCTCAACATGGAACTCCTGGATGCGGAGGTGGATGAGTGAAGCAAGAGGCTTTAGAAGTTGACTACAGCCATCTTGATATCACTGTTTGTGGCGTGGTTCTTCGGAACCATGTTCCTCCTCTACAAGGGTATCAGGCTATACCACAAACATGGGGTTCCGATGCTACCATCGGAGCCGCCTTTAGTAAGACTGCCATGGTGGAATTGGAAATACATGAGCCGACCTTTCCTAATGGAGGCTCTGTTGTACTTCCTTCTTGCACCAGCGTTTTTTGCGATTTGCATGGCGCTGG
>JABSSB010000258.1 GCA_013214715.1 Paracoccaceae bacterium
ACGGTGAGGCGGTTCAGGAAAACTTCTACGACCATGAAATCACTCGCACCCGCCAGGTGCCGGAGATCGAGATCTATTTGGCCGATGTCGATGCACCGCCCATCGGTGTCGGAGAAGTCGACACGCCCATGGTGTCGGCGGCGATTGCTTGTGCCTTCTTCGCAGCCAAAGAGCAGCGCCTGCGCAATATGCCTTTCACCCCGGACCGGGTGCGCAACGCTTTGACGGTGTAATCAGGATCGCGGCGCCTCTACGGCGCCGCACACCCATCAGGCAGCCTGACGTTCTGCCCAGCCAGCAAAGACACGCTCCAGCGCCACAACGATATAATAGAGAAAAATCCCCAAAACGGCGAGCGCGATGAGCACCGCAAACATCAGCGGGTAGTCCGAATTGGTCTTGCCGCTGTCAAACAGCGCACCCAATCCGCGCCCATGCGGGCTCACGATCTCCATCAGGTTCGTGCCGATAAAGGCCAAGGTGACCGAGACTTTCAAAGCGCCGAAAAACTCGGGCAGGGTTTTTGGTAGGGCGATTTTCCAGAAGATCGTGGTTTGCGAAGCCCCAAGCGCGCGAAGGATATCGCGATATTCCGGCTCAAGCGTCGATAGCCCAATGGAGACGGATACTGCGATCGGGAAGAACGAGATCATGAAGGCGATCAGCACCGTGTTGAAATCATGCGCGCCGACAAACATCAGTGCGACGATGGGCACCACCGTGGCTTTGGGGATCGCGTTAAACCCTACCAGGAGCGGATACAGCGCATCGCGCATCGTACGCGAAAAGCCCATCACCATGCCCAAGGCGATGCCCACGGCAATCGCCAGCAAGAGGCCCAGAATAGTCCGCCACAGGGTCTGCCAGCCCATGACCAGAAACAGCTCCCAATAGCGGGAATAAGCCGGCATCAGGTCACTGGGAGAAGCCATTTTGTAATTCGGCCAGCCCATCGCCCAGACCAGCGCCTCCCACAGGATCAAAAAAATGATCACCGCGATGGTGGGCACAAGGATTTTGCGCAGCGTGGGGCTCATGTCGTGGCCTCTTGCGGAATGCGGCCTTGGGCGATTTCGATCTGATGACGCAGGATCGCCAGCCGTTCTGCCGCCTCGGGCGTGTATAAATCATCCAATGTCGGACGGTGGCTCCGCGTGTTGTCCAGCACGAATTGCGTATGCGCGGGGCGGCCCGACAAAACCACCACCTGATCGCCCAGAAATAGCGATTCACGTAGATCATGGGTGATGAGAATGCCGGTGAACGGCTCTTTTTCTTTCACCTCATGCATGGTTTGCCAAAGGTCTTCTCGCGTAAACGCATCCAGCGCGCCAAAGGGCTCATCCAGGATCAACACTTCGGGCTGATGCACCAACGCTCGGCAGAGCGACGCACGCTGCCGCATCCCGCCCGACAGCTCGGACGGGCGTTTATCTTCAAACCCTTCAAGTCCCACCAATGACAGCAATGATCGCGCCCGGTCGATGGCGGCTGCGCCTTTCAGAGCACCGGGCACGATCTCAAGCGGCAACAGAACGTTTTGTAGGATCGTCCGCCATTCCAGCAGAACGGGGTTCTGAAACGCCATGCCCACGGTTGAGCGTGGCCCGCGCACCCGGTCACCATGCAGGAACACCTCCCCCGCATCGGGGATCAGCAGTCCGGCGATTAATCGCGTCAGGGTAGACTTGCCGCAGCCGGACGGGCCGACCACGGCGCAAAACCCGCCTTCGTTGACGCTCAGGTCCAGCCCGTCCAACACAGGAACAGGGCCAGAGGCCGTGGCATAGGCATGGCGGACATGGTTTAGCTCAATCAAAGGCGCCATAGGTCTTCAGTCTTTTCAAGACGCCCGGACTGCAAGGCCCAGGCGCAGCCCCTTAATCCAGCGCAAATCCGCCCTCGGGAAGATAGGCATCCGTGAAATACAGCGCGGCATCGGGTGCGTTCTGGAACTCATAGACCATCTTAATCTGTTCCAAAGCCGAAGCCATGCGTTCGGGGTCGATCATGCCCATGCCATTTTCGGTGACATAATCTGTTTTCACATTGGCATTGATCGCCAGTTCCAGACGACGCTGCTCCAACGCGGCATCGGCGGCCGGGTTGCGTTCGATTAGGGACGGGATGACAGCGGCCGGATCGGCAATCGCGTCTTTCCAGCCCATTGCGACAGCTTCCAAAAAGCCTGACACCGCATCGGGGTTGGCTTCGGCGAATTCCGTATTCACGATGATCGCGTTACCATACAGATCCAGCCCGTAGTCGGCCATCAAAAGGGTCGAGATATCGCCCTCATCAATGCCAAGGCGCACGAGATTCAGGTAAGAGCTGAAGGAAAACCCGGTGATCGCCGCAACATTGCCTTCGGCCAGCATCGGCTCACGCGTCGGGAACCCCACGGGTTCAACCGTGATCGCGCCCATGTCCAGATCGTTTTCGGCGGCAAAAATCGGGAATTGTGCCCAGGCCCCATCCGGCGGCGGGGCACCCAGAACCTTGCCTTGCAGGTCGGCGGGGGCTTCGACGCCCAGCGATTTGCGCCCGATCACGGCAAAAGGCGGTTTGTCATAGACCATCATTGCCGCAATCACTGGCGCGCCGGGGTTCTGGTCAAGGAACCGCACAAGGCTGTTGATATCAGCAAACCCGATCGGGAAGGCGCCGGTCGCCACTTTCGGGATCGCATCCAGAGAGCCGGACCCGGCGGTGATTTCAACCGCCAGACCGTTTTCGGCGAAATGCCCATTGTCTATGGCCGCAAAATACGGGGCCGAGGGTCCTTCGAATTTCCAATCCAGCGCAAAGGGCATGGCGGTGGCGTGACCATCGGCAAAGGCCGATGTCGCCACGACGGTCAGCGTGGCAGTCAGGGTCGCAAAATGCTTCATTTTCGATGTCTCCGGCATATCGCTGTGAACAGGTCGCCGGCCACATTGACGGTATGATTTCGGGAATTCGGCCCAAATCGTTGTGAACATGCCGGTTTTCCGGTTTGATCAGGATAGCCTGCCCGATTTTTCAGCGTGCCGCTACCAAATTAAGCATCTTTTGCGCAGGCACACAATTTCAGACCGTTTGAAGTCGATGCTGGTACAGATCGTGTAATGCGGCCGCATCCGCGCATGCACGCGGCGTACACGCTCTGGTGCGTCTTTCAGGTCGATATATCTGCGCGTCTGAGGCACCAGCCCGGTCGATTTGGCCAGGTTGGCATGGAAGGACCCACCATCCCACCAGCTGTGGGCGGACGGGTCGCCCCCGGCCTCCCACCTCAAGCTCGTCAAAATCGTGCCATTTGGCATGGATTGAGGTGATCGTTTTGGCTGGGTCGCGGATCAGGCAGGCATGGGTGAAATGCGACAGAAACTCTGCATCCCACATATGATTGATGTCATGGGGAAATCCTTGATGAAGACCAGGCCTTTACAGGCGCGGGTCTGAATGTCCTGCCACACAGTTTCGCGCGTCAGGCCGGGGGTGATCTTCTCGCCATCGGTAAAACGCGGCCAAAGCGAGTCTTCGCCCTGATACCATGCCTCTCCAAAGCGTTCATGCAGACAGTTCAGATCGCCCCGCTGGCGCATCATCCATTCAAACGCAGTCGAGGTTGACCGCGGCACAGCCCACAGCACAATGATCTTGTGCATGATTGCCCCTCCAGCGATGCCAGCAGGCTGCCTTGCGCCTGTTCCGGCGCGATGCCGAGCGTTTTGAAAAGCTGCCAATACAGCGCGATGTCATGACCAATCACCGGTTCGCCCAATTGCGCCTCCAACTCGGCGACATAATGCACCGGGCGCTGGGCGATCCCTTCTGACGGGCGGCGATCATTGCTCATGCCGTTGATCAGATAGGCATCGGCCTATGGGGCCTTGTCGGCGGTGTAGTCGAAGGATTTGAAGATCAGCGCTTCGTCAAAACACCCGATGCAGTTATCCACGACCTCTTGCGTGTCAAACCAGCCCTGATCATGGAAATTCCCGGCCCAGAGCACATCAAACCCGGCTTCTGTCAAAAACCCGGCCGTGCCCTGATACCAGCTGCGGGGATGATAACAGGCGTTCACGGCGACC
>JABSSB010000259.1 GCA_013214715.1 Paracoccaceae bacterium
TCAGAAAGCCTGAATTCGGCGCCATTCAGGCGATTTTTGTGCAGCACGCTCTGGCTGCATCACGCAATTTTCATTGAAATCAACGCGATTGGCCGTTTATATGCCGTCATTCAAGGGTGTAATTGAGCCATGACGCAAGAGTATGAGTTCGAACGCCGCCTGCAACTGCTACAGCACAAGCATGCTAGCGCCGCGCAGGACAACGCCTATGTGGCTCGAGTACGCGATGATGGCACCGTTGTTGCGGCCTCGGTCGCGTCACGACCCACCCGCCGTCTGCGCCCTCTTGTGCTTTTGATTGTGATGTTCGCGGCCTTTGTCGGCTTCAAGAGCCTGATGCTCAGCTATCTGGGACTGGACGATTACGCAAAGCGTCTGGCGATGCTTCAGCGAGGCAATGACTGGGAAGTTGCAGCCGCCTGGGCCTTGCAGGTGGATCCAGTCACCGATGTGATCACCTATGATGTGCGCCCGCGGGTGATGACCGTCGTCGAGGCCGTTGTCGACCGGGTGGCGCGCGGGGATTTAGCCCTTGCCGCCAATCTGCCGCCCAAACCCGACGCGCTGGCAGACGCCAATAACTGACCCGGACATAGTTTGAAACGCAAAACGCCGACCCAATGGGCCGGCGTTGCAGTGAGCACATTCACCATGTCACGAGGGTGATCAGGCCTTATGCGGGCTTGCGGATCACGACCTCATCAATGTCGCCACGGACCATACCGATATCGTTCAGCTCACGGTCGGTCAGCTCGTTCAGGGCGTTGCGTGTGACGCGGGCATCGTTCCATTCGATGAGTGCGCCAAAGATCGCGGCAACGCGCGCGGCCAGAGAGGCCGTAAAGCTGGGTGCGGCGTAGGTGGGGCGGGTGGTGTCAAAAGCAGCCATGTTTGGGTCTCCTCTGGTCTTTCTGTTCAGGTTTATCGGGGTTGACGTCCTCGTCTGGACGGCAGTTAGGGCGTCTTGAAACCAGAAAAAAGAGGGAAAAAGCGCATGGCACCCATGCTGGTTTTGCATAGCTGATCACCTTTGTAACAGCTTGGAAAGGAAGTTGAAATTTCCGTGACCAAACTGTCGCGAACAGACCATTTCCGCCGGGGAACAGGTCGCTTTTGAGCTTTGGCTGCCCAGTCTGGGCTTTGCGAATGTTCGCGTTTCGTGCTAGTTCACATCAAACCAAAGCAAAAAATTTTGGCAAGGCGGGCAGACATGCGGATTTTGGGGATCGACCCGGGGCTCAGACGGATGGGCTGGGGCGTGATCGAGGCGCGCGGCGCTCGGTTGAGCCATGTAGCCAATGGCGTGATTCGATCCGAAGGGGCGGAATTGCCGGAACGGCTGCTGTCTCTTTTTGACCAACTCAACGATATTTTGGCCCGTTACCAGCCTGACACGGCGGCGGTGGAACAGACCTTTGTGAATAAAGACGGTTCGGGCACGCTGAAACTCGGCCAGGCGCGGGGCGTTGCGTTGCTGGCCCCGGCACAGGTGGGGTTGAGCGTGGGAGAATACGCGCCCAACAAGGTCAAGAAAACGGTGGTGGGCGTGGGCCATGCCGACAAGGATCAGGTGATGCATATGGTTCAGCTTCAATTGCCCGGCTGTGCGCCTGACGGGCCGGATGCGGCAGATGCGCTGGCGGTGGCGATCTGTCATGCCTATTTCGGCCCGTCCCAGGCCCGCACGCTGCGCGAGGTGGCACGATGATTGGCAAGATCACCGGGCGGATCGATTATCGGGCCGCAGACCATCTGCTGATTGATGTGCGCGGCGTCGGCTATCTGGTCTATGTGTCAGACCGCACCATGGCGGCCCTGCCGGGGCCGGGAGAGGTCGTGGCGCTTTACACCGATCTGGTGGTGCGCGAGGATCTGATGCAGCTTTATGGCTTCCCGTCGCTGGTGGAAAAGGAATGGCATCGGCTTCTGACCTCGGTGCAGGGCGTCGGTGCCAAAGTTTCGCTGGCCATTCTGGGCGCGCTCGGGCCGGACGGTGTCAGCCGCGCGATTGCGCTGGGGGATTGGGCCTCCGTCAAAGCCGCCAAAGGTGTGGGTCCCAAAACCGCGCAGCGCATTGTGTTGGATCTGAAAGACAAGGCACCAGGCGTGATGGCAATGGGCGGGACGATTGCGCAGGCCACTGAGGCGCCGGCAGAAGTTTTGGAGCCTGCGATGCCCGCCTCCGCACCCCCTGCCCCTGTGGCTGCGCCCTCAAATGCGCAGGCTGATGCGCTCTCGGCCCTAGGCAATTTGGGCTATGGCCCGTCCGAGGCCGCAGCCGCCGTGGCACAAGCCGCGGCCCATGACCCGGACGCAGGCGAAGCCGCCCTGATCCGCGCCGCGCTGCGGTTGCTGGCCCCGAAAGGTTAAGTGATGATCGACAGCGACCCGATCCTGCGCGGCGACGCCCAGCCGGAAGACTTTGACCGTGCTCTGCGTCCGCAGGAGCTTGACGCCTTTATCGGACAGGCAGAAGCCCGCGCCAATCTGAAGGTTTTCATCGAAAGCGCCCGCCGCCGGGGCGAGGCGATGGACCATACTCTATTCTATGGCCCGCCGGGGCTGGGCAAGACGACGCTGAGCCAGATCATCGCGCGTGAGCTGGGAGTCAATTTTCGCATGACCTCTGGCCCGGTTCTGGCCAAGGCGGGGGATTTGGCGGCCATCCTGACCAATCTTGAAGCGCGCGATGTTCTCTTTATTGATGAAATCCATCGTCTGAACCCGGCAGTGGAGGAGGTACTCTATCCGGCGCTGGAAGATTTTGAGCTGGATCTGGTCATCGGTGAAGGCCCGGCCGCGCGGACCGTGCGGATCGAATTGCAGCCTTTCACACTGGTAGGCGCCACCACGCGACTGGGTCTGCTGACCACCCCCCTGCGGGACCGGTTCGGCATTCCGACGCGGCTGCAGTTTTACACGGTGGACGAGCTGCATCAGATCGTCACCGGCAACGCGCGCAAGCTTGGCGCGCCCGCAGATGATGACGGTGCCCGCGAAATCGCGCGACGCGCCCGCGGCACGCCACGGATTGCCGGGCGGCTCTTGCGGCGGGTGGTGGATTTTGCCGTGGTCGAAGGCGATGGGCGCATCACCCGGGACCTCGCGGATATGGCGCTGACGCGGCTGGGGGTGGACAATCTGGGGCTGGATGGGGCGGATCGGCGCTATCTGAGTTTGATTGCCGAGAATTATGGCGGAGGCCCGGTGGGGATCGAAACCATCGCCGCTGCGCTGTCGGAAAGCCGCGATGCGATCGAGGAAGTGATCGAGCCCTATCTGTTGCAACAGGGGCTGATACAACGCACCCCGCGCGGGCGGATGCTGGCGCAGAAAGCCTGGACGCATCTTGGGTTGGCCGCACCGCGACCAGCCGGGCAGACCGATCTTTTTGGCAAGTAGCGCTCCCGTCCGTTTGGCCAGCATCGCAGATGCCGACCCTCCGGTTGGGACAGGCGCGCGCCGCCCTTCGGGCCGCGCGCGGGGCGGCCCGGAGGGCCACCAGCCTTCGGCAAGGGTATTTTTAAGAAAGTGGATCAAAGGGGCGTGGCGCTGCGTTTCATGCGTCGATTTCAAATCAGCCAATATAGCTTCCGAATAGCGAGGAGCAGGCTGTGCAGGCACATGATTTTAGACACTTTTTGAGTGGGTCAAGTGAGCTGACGCCGGCGCAGTTCTAAGATGCCCACACCCAACTTAGAGATCTGAAGCAAAAAACCGAGGCTCTGGCGGAGATTGAGGCGCGGACAGAGCAAGATCATACTTGTCTCCACTGCGGTGATAGTCGCCGACAGACGTGGGGCAGAACGCGCACCAATGCTCAGCGTTATCGCTGCTTGGGCTGCCGAAGGACCTACTGTGGTCGGACAATATCCCGCGTTGGGGCATTCATCGTCCAGACCTCTTTCTGATGGTTGTCAAAGACATGTTGGGCGCTCGGGCTGCTTCTTCAATCCAACAATTGGCGGCTCTGCTGGGGCTCAACGAACAGACAGTCTGGCGCTGGCGGATTATCATCATGGAAAGCCTGAAAGGGTCTTC
>JABSSB010000026.1 GCA_013214715.1 Paracoccaceae bacterium
AGACCGCCGGTCGGCTTGATATACTCCTCACCCCGCAGCACTCCGCCCAAAAGCGTGCCCTCCGGAAATTCGATATCGCGCAGCTTGCGTCCGGCCAGCGGCGAAGTCGACAGGACCTCGGCCTCGATGATTTCGGCCTCTGCGTCCCCGATCGAATAGACCGACCGGACACGCCCCAGCCGGATATGGCGCAAGATCGAACTGACCGTGGTGGCGCGCGGATTGATATAGGCGTCAATCCCCAACGGCCCCATCAACGGCAACAAGGTTGGATCGTTGATCAGTGCAATCGCCAGCTGACAGCCTTCGGCCTTGGCGCGTACGGCGGCCAGCATGTTGGTTTTGTCGTCATCGGTGATGGCCAGCATTGCATCGGCCCGCGCGATACCGGCCTCGGCCAGAAGCGAACTGTCTAACCCATCGCCATGCAGCACGATGGTCCGCTCCAACGCTTCGGCGGCGTGTTCGGCGCGTTTGCGGTCCCGTTCAATAACCTTGGCCCGGCCGCGCCCGTCCCCGCTTTCCAATTGCTGCGCAATCGCAAGACCAACATTGCCCGCGCCCAGAATGACCAGCCGCTCTTGCTTGGTTTCGGCCTTGCCAAACACTTCCAGCATCCGATGCACATCCTCGGAATGAACAAACAGATAGGCGCTGTCACCGACGAAAAGCTGGTCCGAGCTTTCCGGTGCAAACAGCGTGCCTTCGCGCCGGATGCCTACGACGACCCCGCGCAGGGTTGAAAACAGCTCGGTCAGCTGGCGCAACGGCGTGTTGATGACGGGGCAGTCCTCGTCAATCGTGATGCCAAGCAGCTGCGCGCGGCGATCCATGAAGGTTTCGGTGTCAAAGGCCGCCGGCACCGAGAGGCGCAACAGGGCCGCATCAGCCACTTCACGCTCGGGCGAGATCACTACATCGATGGGCAAATGGTCGCGGCGATAGATGTCAGAGTAAATCGCATCGAGATAGCTGCGGGCACGCAGACGCGCCACCTTGCGCTGGATCGAAAAGACCGAATGCGCCACCTGACAGGTCACCATATTGACCTCATCCGAATAGGTCGCGGCGATGATCATGTCGGCATCTGATGCGCCCGCACGCTCCAGAACGTCAGGATAGCTGGCGAACCCGGCGATGCCTTGGACGTCCAATGTGTCGGTCGCACGACGCACAAGGTCGGGGTTGTTGTCCACAACCACCACATCGTTTTGTTCTCGGGAAAGATGCCGCGCGATCTGCCAGCCGACCTGCCCGGCACCGCAAATGATGACTTTCATGCTGCCTCGGTTGCGATGCTGCGTCACGGTGCGCCAAGCGGCACCGCATCGAATGTAATGACAGACGGCTCAGAAGGCGTCAAACTATTCTGAAAGACTGCAACGACGAAATCACCCAAGGTGACAACCATGCGCCCATATCTTGTTCCCGCCCTTATGCTCAGCCTTGTCGCGACCGGCTGTGGTCCGGTCAGCCTGTTTTACCGGGAAGGCGCATCTGTTGACACGGTCGCGCGCGCGCGCACGGCGTGCCAGACCGATGCGCTTGCCAAAGCGCCCAATGCTCCCGAGCTGCGCCAACGCGCGCCAGTTCTTGTGCCCGGCTATGGCGGATATTATGGCGGCTATTGGGTCGACGGCGGTTTCTACACGGTGGATACCAATGCGGGGCTTCGCGGTGAACTGGTCAATCAGTGCATGGCCGACAAAGGCTATCGCCGTGTGAACCTTGACCGCTGCTCGGGCGGGCCAGCGACCATTCCCGGTACCATGCCCAGCCTCAACGCAGGCGCCTGCGCGCAGCAGGTGTCAGACGGGTCATGGCGCGTGGCCGTGCCTGGTTAACCCGCCGCCGGAGCGGACACCGTTTCTGTGTCCGCTGGTTTGGCCGATGTAACCACGCCCAGCGATTTCAGCTTGCGATGCAACGCGCTGCGCTCCATGCCGACAAAAGCGGCGGTACGGCTGATATTGCCACCGAAGCGATTGATCTGGGTCATCAGATAATCCCGCTCAAAGGCTTCGCGCGCCTCACGCAGGGGCAGCGTCGCCAGCTGCGAGGGCATGGCGCCACGCCCGTCCTGATCCTGCGGTTCGGTATCGCCCGGCAATTCGCTGGCCTTGATGACATCATCGCCATCACCCAGGATCAACACCCGCTCCACAAGGTTCTTGAGCTGGCGTACATTTCCAGGCCACCGCATGGTTTGCATCAGCGCCAACGCTTCATCGCTGAACTGACGCTGAGTTAGGCCTTGGGTGTCATGGCATTGGGTGACGAAATGTTCGGCCAAAAGCGGAATGTCTTCGCGCCGATCCTCAAGCGATGGCACTGCAATCGGCACCACATTCAGCCGGTGATACAGTTCCTCGCGGAACCGCCCGGCGGCGATCTCCTCTTCCAGATTACGCGACGTGGCTGACAGAACCCGCAAATCCAGCCGGACCCGATCGCTGCCGCCAACGCGTTGAAACTGCTGATCTACCAGCACACGCAAGATTTTTGATTGCGTGCCCAAAGGCATGTCGGCCACTTCATCAAAGAATATGATGCCTCCATGGGCAGCTTCCAACAGACCCTTTTCCACGCCACGTTCGGCGGTTTCGCGCCCGAACAGCACCTCTTCCATCCGCTCTGGTTCAATCGTGGCGCAGGTCACGGTCACAAAAGGCCCATGCGCGCGGTTCGAAATCGCATGGATATGTCGCGCAGCCACATCTTTGCCCGCACCTGACGGGCCCGTCAGCATCACCCGGCCGTTGGAGTTCTTGACCTTATCCAACTGGCTCATCAACGTCTTGAAGGACGGGCACTGGCCGATGATTTCCGCGCTGGTCACCTCTCGCCGTTTCAAGGCTGAGTTTTCGCGGCGAAGGCGCGACGCTTCCATCGCGCGGCGGATGACAACCATCAATTGATCGATGTTGAACGGCTTTTCGATAAAGTCATAAGCCCCCTGCTTGATCGCAGCGACGGCAATTTCGATATTGCCGTGGCCCGAGATGATCACCACCGGCACATCAGGGTTGTCGCGTTTGACGGCTTTGAGAATGTCGATCCCATCCATCCGGCTGTCCTTCAACCAGATATCAAGGATCAGCAAAGCCGGCGGCTCAGCATTGATCTGGGCTATGCATTCTTCGGAGTTTCCGGCCAGCCGCGTGGTGAAGCCTTCGTCCTGCAAGATGTCCGAGACCAGTTCCCGGATATCGCGTTCGTCGTCTACGATCAGAATGTCACTCATGATATGCTCTGCCCTGTCTTGTTTTGTGGTTCAGGATCGTTCGGGTCTTGGTCGGGGCCGTCTGCGTCACGATCGGTGCGCAGGATCGGCAAGGTTATTTCGGCCATCGCGCCCCCCGGCGGCAGCCCATCGATGGGCGGCGCATCGGTCAGAACAAGTGTGCCGCCATGTTCTTCAATGATCTTCTTCACGATCGGCAGGCCCAGGCCGGTACCTGCGTCCCGGGTGGTCACGTAAGGCTCGAACAGGCGGGTGCGGTCTTCGGGCAAACCAATGCCGGTATCGGCGATTCTCAGCCGCGTCGCACGCCCTTCAGCACTCAGCGTGATGTCGATCCGCGGCTGCCATTCTGGCGCTGGAGATGCAGTACGACGCGCCTCGATCGCTTCGCCAGCATTCTTGATCAGATTGGTTAAGGCCTGCCCGATCATCGTGGCGTCGAATTCCCCCATCACAGGCACGTCTGGCAGCGAGCTGGTGATCGTGACATCCGGTTGCCCCTGCTGCTGCAGCAACACTGCATCGCGTAGTATGACAGACAGGTCTTCGGTCCGGCGGTCCGGTTCCGGCATCCGGGCAAATTTCGAAAACTCGTCGACGATCCGTCGCAGATCGCCGGTCTGGCGCACGATCACATCGGTCATCGATTTCAGACTGGCTGCGTCCTCCTCGTCGAGTTTGCGGGCAAATTTTCGACTGATGCGTTCGGCGCTCAGCTGAATCGGGGTCAGCGGGTTCTTGATTTCATGTGCGATCCGGCGCGCCACGTCGCCCCAGGCCGCCATCCGCTGCGCGCCCACCAGATCAGTGACATCGTCAAAGGCGATCACATAGCCTTCGCGCCGCCCGTCCTCGGTATGACGTGTGGCCATGCGCACCAGCAGGATCTCCTGCCGCCCTTTGCGCGTCACACGAATTTCGCCCTGAACAGTGTCTGCGCCGGTGGCCCGCAACTCGTCAAACATCGACGCAAATTCCGGGATCGCCACCGCCACGGGCACCAGATCGCCCGTGTCAAACCAATCCAGCAATCGCATCGCCGAACGGTTCACAAACACAATGCGCCCGCGTCGATCCAGCCCAACCACGCCCGATGTCACAGAAGACAGCACCGAGTCAAACTGTCGCCGCCGCGCCTCGATCTGGCGCGTCGTCTCCAGAAGGCTTTTATGATTTTCTTTAATTTCGCGCGTCATCTCATTGAAAATGCGTGATAATGTGGCGATCTCATCGACATCTTCGCCCTGAGGAACCTGCACATCGAAATCGCCCGCCGCAACCCGCTGCGCAGCAAGGGTCAAACGCCCCACTGGGCGCGAGAGTCGTTCGGCAAACCACAGACCCAGCCAGATCGCCGCGAGGATCAGAATGGCGGCAAAGCCCAGATATAGCAGGCCAAATTCAAACAGGACCCGGCCTCGATCCCGCTCCAACTGCTGGTAAAGTTCGACCGTTTCCTGCGTATCGTCCAGCAGGCGAAGGATTTCCCCATCCACGGCGCGCGAGACATAAAGATACCGGTCCACAAACGTATCGAGTTTGACCAAAGCACGGAATTCGTTTTCGTCCCAAGCCTCTAAAATCACAACTTCACCTGCCGTCGCACGGTTGAGCGCCTCGGAGCTGGGCCGGTCGAAATTGAACAGATAGGACCGATCCCCGCGCGACCGGATTTCCCCGGTGCCGTCAATGACATAGGCCTCGCTCAACCCGCGCTGGATCTGGCTTTGTCCACTGGCAAGGATCTGGCGCAACTCCCCCTCATCCATGAAAAAGGTCCGCTGCTGCGTCGCATTTATGAATTCGGCCAGGGCCCGCGCATCTTCGCCAAGATCTTCACGCTGTTCGTTTTCATAGGCCTGCGCGGCTGCGAACGAGGTGGTTAGAACGCGCTGCACCCGGTCAGAAAACCAGCCTTCCAGCCCGATATTGACAGTCAATCCCGCAAAAATCGCCACTGTCACCGTCGGCAAGAAGGCCAACAGAGAAAACACACCCATCAAGCGCAAATGAAGACGAGAGCCAGCCGATTTTGCCCGCCGCGCCGCAATCAGACGGGCCACCTGCATCATCACCAGCGACATCAGCGCCAGCACATAAACCAGATCCACCAGAAGTATGAACCGCAGTGTCGTGTAAGAGGCGCCAATCTCAAAGGGTCCCAGAACGCCCAAAGTGACAAGCACCAGAACCGGCCCCAGTATGACCAGCCCCAATGTGGCAAGATTTTGCGCACGACGCCCTCTACGCCAGCGAATTATCGCTGGTAACAGAAGTGTTCGTGACCTGACTGCCACTTTCCGCCCTCATCCTGATGTGCCGTTTTCACGGCAAACCGCAGTATATCGTGGCAGAACCCACACCATTGGCGGGTTTGCCACGTATCTGTTGCGATTTTACATCAACTTGCGGCGGCGTGTCACCTCAATATCCAGATCGGTGATTTTCTTTCGCAGCGTATTCCGGTTGATCCCCAGCAAATCGGCACATTTCGCCTGGTTTCCGCCTGTCGCTGCAAGGGCGATTTCGATCAGCGGCATCTCGATCTCGCGCAGGATGCGCTGATAAAGGCCCGGCGGCGGCAATTGCCCCCCATGCAGATCGAAATAGCGCTGCAGATGACGCGCCACCGAGGCCGACAGCTTTTCAGTATCGGCCACGCTTTGTTGAGGTTCCAACTGCGGTTGGTTGCCCAAAACGNCTTCGNCCTCACTGCGGGCAATCTCTTCACTGCGGGCGGTCAGCACCANGCGGCGGATGGCATGATCCAATTGCCGCACATTGCCCGGCCAGGAATAGGCGCGAAACAGGTCCTGCGCGCTCTCTGACAGGAACCGCTTGGGCTGACCTTCGCGTTCGGATCGCTGCAGGAAGTGGTCACACAAAAGCGGAATGTCATCCACACGCTGGCGCAATGACGGCACATGGATCGTCGCGCCAGTCAGGCGGTAAAAGAGATCCTGCCGAAGATTTCCCGCCTCCATCGCGGCGCCCAGATCAATCTGAGACGTGGCCATGAAGCGCGGATTATGCTCTCCCGGCGCGTCCATCATGCGCACGATGCGGGCCTGCACCTCGTCTTCGATATCGCCAATCTCTTCGATCAGCAAAGTACCGCCCTTGGCGCGCGCCAACACCCGGGCCGGGCCTTCGAGATCCTGCAAGGCGCTGCCGGTCACGCTGACGAAGGGCAATGTGCGCCGGTCCGAGAAATCGTGGATTGCCTTGGCAATCAAAGTCTTACCCGTACCGCTTTCACCAGTGATCAGAACCGGCAGATCGGTGTTCATGACCTTTGCTACAAGCCTGTATAGCGCCTGCATCGCTTGCGTGCGGCCAACCAGCGGCAGTTCATCCGGGCGCTCGTCGACCTCAACCGCGCGTTCGCCCGGAGAGCGACGACGCTCCTCCAGCGCACGCGCCGTGCGTTTCATCAGGTCCGGCAGATCAAAAGGTTTGGGCAGGTAATCATAGGCCTCGGCCTCGGCCGCCTTGATCGCCGTCATGATGGTGTTCTGCGCCGAGATGACGATCACCGGCAGACCGGGCCGGTCCTGACTGATCTTCGGCAGCATTTCGAGCCCATTGCCATCGGGCATCATCACATCCGAGATCACAACATCTCCCTTGCCTTCGCCAACCCAGCGCATCAGCGTGGTCAGCGAAGAGGTCGCGTGCACCTTGCATCCCGCGCGGGTCAGCGCCTGGGTCAGAACGGTGCGGATCGTGCGGTCGTCATCGGCGACCAATACGGTGCCATCCATCAGCTTGCCTCCTCGTCAAAGCTGCGTACTGCCACCTGCCGCGGAACCCGCGGCAGCGACAGGCGAAATACGGTGCGCCCGGGCACAGAGCTGAGAGACACCCAGCCGCCATGATCGGACATGATCTTGCTGACCAGCGCGAGGCCAAGCCCCGTGCCGTTTTCCCGCCCCGACACAAACGGGTCGAAGACGTCATCCTTGATCGCGGGCGGAAGCCCCGGACCGTCATCGATAATCTCGACCTGCAGCGGCAGGTTCTGCCCGGTGCCATCGGCGCGGCGCAGACGGAAAGAATGCTCAAAGAAACTGCGAATGGTGATCGTGCCACCTGCCGGATCAGCAGCTTCAGAGGCATTTTTCAAAAGGTTCAGAACCACCTGCAACAATTGGTCGCCGTCGCCATAGGCCAAAGGCAGTGACGGATCATAGGCTTCTCGAATGGTCATATGCGCGCCAAATCCCAACAGGGCCGATCGGCGTGCGCGATCGAGAACATCATGGATATTGACGGCTTGCATGGCGGGTTTGGACAGGTTTCCAAACTGTTCGACCTGCTCCAGCAGCTTCACGATGCGCCGAGTCTCTTCCACGATCAGCTCGGTCAACTCCAGATCTTCGGACGGCAGGTTCATCGACAAAAGCTGCGCCGCCCCCGCGATCCCGGCCAGCGGGTTCTTGATCTCATGGGCTAGCATCTGCGCCATGCCAATGGCCGATTGCGCCGCCGATTTAACCGAATGGCTTTGCGTCATGCGCCCCGCAAGCTCACGCGGCGAGATCAGCAGGATCATCGTGCCGGGATGCCCCACCAGCGGGGCAATTTGCAAAGCACATTGCAGCGGCGCCCGCTGCCCCGAGCCGACATCCACATCATTGACAAAAAGCGGCGTTCCATTCGCGCGGGCGCGTTCAAACGCGTCCTCCAGCGGCGCATCTACCGCGATCAGATCCCAGACCGGCACGCCAATGACCGACCGGGCGGACGCATTCAGGAACCCCTCCCCCGAAGAATTCAGCCCGGCAATGCGGTCTTCGGCATCAATTAGAAAGCCGGGGACCGGCAAAGATGACCAGATTGCGCTCTCGCTCATGCGGCGGCCTCCTCGGTCGGGATCAGGGCCTCTGGTAACAGGCGTTTCACCTCATGCGGGTCACGGCTGGTCAGGACCAGCTTGCGCAGCGGCGTGGGCGTGCCCGCCTGATCCATGTACCAGCCCAGATGTTTGCGGGCGACGCGCATCCCAAGATCGGCCCCATAAAAGCCCAGCATCGCCTCGTAATGCCCAACCACCATATCGACCAGGGCGTTGCCGCTCGGAATGTCCGGCGCCGGATGATCAAACAGCGCATGGGCTATCTGTGCCAAAAGCCAGGGCCGCCCCTGCGCGCCGCGCCCAACCATCACGCCATCTGCCCCCGATGCCACCATCGCGGCACGGGCCTGATCGGCATTGGTGATATCTCCATTGGCGATGACCGGGATCTGCACAGCATGTTTCACCGCGCGGATCGCCGCCCAATCGGCGCTGCCTTTGTAAAATTGGCACCGTGTGCGCCCGTGGATCGTGACCAACTGCACGCCCGCCGCCTCGGCCCGCGCGGCGATCTGCGGCGCGTTAAGCAGATCATCATCCCAGCCCAATCGGGTTTTCAGGGTCACGGGCACGGACACGGCCTGCACCACGGCCTCGATCAGGCGCAGCGCGTGATCCGGCGTCTTCATCAAAGCCGAGCCGGAATAGCCATTGGTCACCTTCTTGGCCGGGCAGCCCATGTTGATATCGATGACCACCGCGCCACGATCTTCAACCTGTCGGGCGGCCTCCGCCATCCAATGCGGGTCCCGCCCGGCAAGCTGCACGGCCGTCCCTTCGGCGCCCATACCCAGCTCGGCCCGTTCACGCACGCCGGGTTTGGCCTGCACCATTTCCTGACTGGCAACCATCTCACTCACCACAAGTCCGGCCCCAAAGCCCGAGACCAGATCGCGGGTCGGGCGGTCGGTGATGCCAGCCATGGGCGCAAGGAAAACAGGAGGGGCAAGGGTCTTGTTGCCAAGGGCGATCACGGTTTTGGTCCAACTTCCATACAGATCAGATTACGCCCCGCTCTGACTGCCCTCAATCCGCAGCGCAAGGCCAGACGTCAAGAAATGAGGCATATGCACAATTTTTAAGCAAATGGCGCGCAGCCATTGCCGAGGCTGGGGCCAGTGCATAAGACGCAACAGACGCAAAAGGGAGGGGGCCGATGGCCACAGCCGCGATCATCGTTGCTGCCGGACGCGGCACCCGCGCAGGCGGTGGGCTGCCCAAACAGTTCCGCCCCTTGGCCGGGCGACGCGTGATAGACTGGACGCTGGACGCCTTTGCCAACGTGGATCATCGCGTGCTGGTTCTCGCCTCGGAAGATCACGACGCCTGGCAGATTTTTGGTAAAACCGGCCTTATCCTGGCCCCGGGCGGGGCGGACCGGGCGGGATCTGTGCGCAACGGTCTGGATGCTTTGGCCGCTGTCGCGCCGGGTAAAGTGCTGATCCATGATGCCGCGCGGCCATGTGTGTCGCAGGAAGTTATCGCGTCGGTCATCGACGCTCTCGACCACCATGATGGCGCCGCCCCCGGACTGCCGGTGACCGACGCGCTGTGGACCGGGACCAAAGGATTGGTGACCGGCACGCGTGACCGCAGCGGGCTTTATGCTGCGCAGACACCGCAAGGCTTCCGTTATGACGCGCTTTATGCGGCACATAAAAGCCACCCCGGCGGGGCGGCAGATGATGTGCAGGTGGCGCGGGATGCTGGTCTGGATGTTGCCATTGTCCCCGGCCATGCCGATAACCTGAAGATCACAACGCCCGAGGATTTCGCCCGGGCCGAACATATCCTGCGAGGACAGATGGACATAAGACTGGGCAACGGCTTTGACGTGCACCGTTTTGGCGAGGGCGATCACGTGACCCTTTGCGGGGTGGCCGTGCCGAATGGGCGAGGACTTCAAGGCCATTCAGATGCCGATGTCGGGATGCACGCGGTTACGGATGCGATCTTTGGCGCCTTGGCCGATGGCGATATCGGCCAGCATTTTCCGCCAAGCGACCCACAATGGAAAGGGGCAGAAAGCCATATTTTCCTGCGCCATGCTGTCAGCCTTGCGGGGGAGCGTGGCTATCGGATCACCCATGTCGATGTGACGATGATTTGCGAACGCCCCAAGATCGGGCCCCACGCGCAAGCAATGCGCGCGGCTATGGCTGAGATCATGGGGCTCGAACTGGGTCAGGTGTCAGTCAAGGCGACCACGTCGGAACGGCTCGGCTTCACCGGACGCGAAGAAGGTATTGCTGCCATCGCCACAGCCACGCTGGTGAAGCCATGATCGCGCAGATGATCGCAACCGTGGGCGGGATCGGCTATCTGCGGCCGGCTCCGGGGACATGGGGGTCGCTGGCCGCCCTGCCCCTGACATGGGCATTGCATCAGATCGGCGGTTTCCCTCTGGTGCTGGCGGCGGTGCTGCTGATCACGGTGGCGGGGACATGGGCCACGATGATCGTCACCCGCGGACAGGATAATCACGACCCGTCAGAGGTTGTGATTGACGAGGTCGCAGGCCAGATGATCGCGCTGGCGCCGCTGTCTTACCCGGCCTGGAACATGGGTATCGATATCACCGCGCTCTGGCCCGGCTGGATCGCGGCCTTTGTTCTGTTTCGCTTGTTCGACATCTGGAAACCCGGCCCTGTGGGTAAGGCCGATCAGCGTGGCGATGCCTGGGGCGTGATGCTGGACGATCTGATCGCGGGGCTGATGGCCGGGGTAGGAGTGGTGGTGCTGGCCGGTCTGGCGCATGGTGTAATGGGGGTCTGACATGGATGTGGCGGCACTGCTGAAAAAAGCCAAAACGCACGGCCTGATGATCGCCACCGCCGAAAGCTGCACCGGCGGCATGGTGGTGGCGGCACTGACAGATGTGCCCGGCTCCTCTGCCGTCGTGGAGCGCGGCTTTGTCACCTATTCCAATATGGCCAAGATGCAGATGTTAGGCGTGCGATCCGTCACTCTCGACGCGCATGGCGCGGTGTCGGAGGAGGTCGCGCGCGAAATGGCCGATGGCGCCATCGCCCGCAGCGATGCAGCGCTGGCCGTGTCCATCACCGGTATCGCAGGCCCCGGCGGATCAGAGTTCAAGCCCGAAGGTCGGGTCTGTTTCGGTCTGGCCTTGCGCGGTCAGGACACGGTGACGGAGACAGTGGAGTTTGGTGCCTTGGGTCGCGACGCCGTTCGGTGCGCAGCACGCGATCACGCTTTGGCGCTGCTGGCGCAAGCGCTGGGCTAAACCTCCATCTGCGTGGCCAGATCGGCCGCACGCGCCCGATCCGACGCGATCAACCGCCGCAACGAAGCCGCCGTTTCATCGCCCAAGAGCGCCGATGCTTTGGCCTGCACGCGGTCAGTTCGCGCGGCCATGTCAACCGGCGCGTCCAGATCATGAAACGCGGTCAATCGCTGCCCGTCGCGGCGCAAAACCTCCAACGCGGCTTGTTCCTCGGTCAGGCTTTCATCGCCCATCACAGTCACAAGCTCCCGTGCCGCGACCACATCCGCCGACACAGCAAGCGCATCACTGAAGGTGGACAACCGGGCTGTGTCGCGCCCGGTCAAGCCCAAGGCCAAGGCGGTGCGATAGCTGAATTTTGCCCCCAGACCTGTGGTGGGCGCAGGCTGGTTGCAGACGGTCAACCAACGCGGATGGGTGCGCAGGGTGATCGCGGCCACTTCGGGCGCGGCGAGATCCAACGCCCCCAAAGTCTCCAACGCGGCATGAAGACCATGGCAGCAGGCGTGAAACTTATGCCGGACCTGCGGCAACTGCCAGTCAATGCCGGGATCATTGCTTTCGCCGAAATGGGTCGCACCAAAGCCATGCGGGCCGTCCAACGCATCTGGATTGGCCTCAAACCCGCGCGCAACAAGCTGCACGGCTTCAACCCCCGAGCTTGCGGCAATGCCCGCGTTCCACGGCTTGCCCATCGTGCCGAAATGCGCCTTGAGCCCTGCCGCCCGTGTTGCCGCCAGCCCCAAGGCCTGCGCCACTTGTGCGTCTGGCAGGCCCAATAGCCGCGCAGTCCCTGCGGCTGCACCAATCGCGCCCGCGGTGGCGGTCATGTGAAACCCGGCCTGATAATGCGCGCGCCCCAGCCAAATACCTGCGCGGACCGATGCCTCCATCCCGATCGCTGCGGCGTCAACCACCTCGGGCAGGCCGGTGTCGCGCTGCTCGGCCAGCGCCAATATGGCGGGCAACACCGCAACGGACGGATGGCCGATATGGGCGAAATGCGTGTCGTCATAATCGAGCGCATGAGACACAGTGCCGTTGACCAACGCCGCCGCGCGCACAGGCGCGCGCCCGCCTCCGAACAAGACGGCTTGCCGCGCGCCCTCCTCCTCCAACACCTGCGCGCGCACTATCCGAGACACCGGCTCAGACGCGCCGGCGATCCCGCAAGCCATCCAATCCAGCATCGACAAGCGGCAAACAGCCTGCACCGGGGCCGGCACGGGATCAGATGATGTGACAAGGCGGGTGAGGTGCGGCGTGATCTGGGTCATGCCCGCAGGGTAACGGATCAGCCTCGCCCGTAAAGCTCTGCCGCGCGGCGTTCAAAGGCCCGCACAATCCGCTGCATCGCATCATTGAACACAACGCCGATAATACCTTGCAGCACGGCGTTCTTGAATTCGAAATCCACAAAGAAGGACACATCGCACCCGCCCCCTTCGGCATCGGCAAAAGCCCAATCCGACCGCATGTAGCGGAACGGCCCATCCAGATATTCGGTGACCAGTTTCTTGTCGTCGGGATAGAGCGTCACGCGGCTTCCGAAGCGTTCGCGGAACACTTTAAAGGAAATCACCAGATCCGCCTCCATCACCCTGGCGTCCCCGGCCTGATAGGTCTGTCGGATACGGGCGGCGGCGCACCAGGGCAGGAATTGCGGGTATTTGGCCACATCGGCCACCAGATCATACATCTGCTGGGCGGTGTAAGGCAGGCGCTTGGTCTCGGAATGCGTCGGCATGGCGGTTTTTTACATTGGACGTTGGCGGCGTCCATGTCGTAAACGGTCGCGGGTTGCAAGGGGACAGGCATGACCAAACCAGCATATGTGATCGATGAAATGATTTCGGCAAAGGCCATCGCCGCGCGGATCGAAACCATGTGCCGCGACATCAGTGCAGAGTTTTGCGATACCGACAAACTGGTGGTCGTGGGCCTGCTGCGCGGCTCTTTCGTGTTCATCGCCGATCTGGTGCGTGAGTTAGATCTGCCGATCGAAGTCGATTTCATCGAGGCGTCGTCCTATGGCGACGGCATGGAATCAAGCCGCGAGGTGCGTATTCTGAAAGACCTGCGGTCCGGCATCGAAGGCCGCGATGTTCTGGTGGTCGAAGATATCGTAGATACCGGCCACACCCTGTCGCATGTCGTGCAATTACTAAAAACTCGTGATCCCGCGCGGCTGAAAACCATCGCGCTTCTCGACAAGCCGTCCCGGCGCGAGGTTGATTTTCGCGCCGATCTGATCGGCTTTGACATCCCGGATGAATTTGTCGTGGGTTATGGCATCGACTATGCTCAACGCAATCGCAACCTGCCCTTTATCGGCAAAGTACGTTTTGTCGAAGACGGTTGAGCTGTTCACGCTCTCGTGAACATGCCATCGGCCCGGGACAATTCGCCGCAGGCTCGGTTTGCGCTATTCTCTCCTTACGGGAGAATGGTCACGGAGGGTCACCATCATGAAGCTTATCGCATCGGCAGTTGTCGCGGCCGTCATCGCCAGCGCGGGCATCGCCTCGGCGCAGGAGTTCAAGGATCAGCTCAAGGCGCGGCAGGGCCAGTTCAATATCATCGCGCTGAACCTGGGCGTTCTGGGTGGCATGGCGCGGGGCAATATCGACTATGACGCCGACCGCGCTCAGGCCGCCGCAGATAGCCTAGCAGGGATTGCGATGGTCGATCCGGCCGCGCTTTGGGTGGAAGGCTCGGACAATATAAGCATCGACGGCACCCGCGCCCTGCCCGCCATTTGGGACAATTTCGATGATTTCGCGTCGAAATGGGGGGCCTATGTCACGGCAGCCAATGCTATGCAGGCAGCGGCGGGCACAGGGCTTGAAGCAATCGGACCAGCGCTTGGCGCGCTCGGCGGGACATGTGGTGCATGTCACGACCTGTATCGCGCCCCTCAATAAGGTGAAATGATGCGAGGGCTGGTGCTTTTCGTGTTGCTGGCGCTGATGGGCGTCGGTGTCGGGTTGATGCTGATCCGCCCTCAGCCTCTGTCAGAAAGCGACATCGCCGGGATCACCGGCGATGCCAAACGTGGCCAAGCCATATTCACCGCGGCCGGGTGTGCCTCCTGCCATTACAGGCCGGGCGCAACGGACGATGAGAAGCTGGTGCTGGCGGGCGGACAAAGGTTTGCGTCCGATTTCGGAACCTTCATCGCACCCAATATCTCTCCCGATCCAGTTCACGGGATCGGCAACTGGACGCTGGCAGAGTTTGGCTCCGCCGTGATGCGCGGCGTGTCGCCGGATGGGAGCCATTATTATCCGGCCTTTCCCTACACCGCTTATGCGCTGATGGAGGTGCAGGACATGGCCGATATCCATGCCTATATCCTGACACTGCCCGCCTCGGATACGCCCAGTGCGGCGCATGAGATTACCTTTCCGTTCAACAACCGGCTGGCCGCGGGCGCTTGGAAGTTCCTGTTTTTCGATCCGCAATTCGCCACGCCAGAAAGCGACGATCCGCAAGTTACGCGGGGGCGTTACCTGTCCGAAGCGCTCGCGCATTGCGGCGAATGCCACACGCCGCGCGGGGCTTTGGGCAATCTGGACATGACGCGCTGGCTGGCCGGGGCGCCAAACCCCACCGGATCCGGCAACATCCCACCTTTGACACCAGGCCAGTTGGAGTGGAGCGCCGAGGACATCGCCTTTTACCTCGAGACCGGGTTCACCCCCAGCTATGACAGCGCCGGAGGGCACATGGCGGCGGTGGTCGAAAACTTCTCGAAACTCCCACCCGAAGATCGCGCGGCGGTCGCGGCTTATCTCAAGGCGTTGCCGGGCGGTTAAGCCCGGCCCAGCTTGGCCTGCCGCGCGGCGCGCAGCTGCGCAAAATCATCGCCTGCGTGATAGCTCGACCGCGTCAGTGGTGTGGCCGAGACCATCAGGAACCCTTTGCCATAAGCGGCTTTTTCATAGGATTTGAATTCGTCCGGCGTCACGAAACGGTGCACCGCATGGTGTTTCGGCGTCGGCTGCAAATACTGACCGATCGTCAGGAAATCGACATCCGCCGCGCGCATGTCATCCATCACCTGCGTCACCGATTGGCGATCTTCGCCCAGTCCGACCATGATCCCCGATTTGGTGAACATGCCGGGATCAAGCTCTTTCACCCGCTGCAACAGCCGCAGCGAGTGGAAATAGCGCGCGCCGGGGCGCACTTCGGGATAAAGGCCCGGCACGGTTTCAAGATTGTGATTGAACACATCCGGACGCGCTTCGACCACGGTTTCGAGAACCGAGTCGTCACATTTCAGGAAATCCGGGGTCAAAATCTCGATTGTCGTGTCGGGTGAGCGATGCCGCACCGCGCGGATGGTTTGCGCAAAATGATCCGCGCCGCCATCTTCCAGATCGTCCCGGTCGACCGAGGTGATCACCACATGGTTCAGGCCCAGTGTCTGCACCGCATGGGCCACACGGCCGGGTTCGAACACGTCCAGCGTGTCGGGTTTGCCGGTGGCGATGTTGCAGAAGGTGCAGCCGCGCGTACAAATCTCGCCCATGATCATCATGGTGGCGTGGCCCTGGCTCCAGCATTCGCCAACATTGGGGCAGCCGGCCTCTTCGCAGACGGTGACCAGCTTGTTTTCGCGCATGATCTTATGCGTGTCGGCATAGCCTTTGCCGCCGGGCGCCTTGACGCGAATCCAGCTGGGTTTCTTGGGCTGGGCATTGTCCTGACGATGCGCCTTTTCCGGATGGCGCTGTTCGGGGATTTTTAGATCACGCATGGCGGGGCTCCCTTGGGTCAGCCTATCCTACCCATTTAGGAGGAAATTGCCTGCCCCTCAACCCGGCAATCCCGCCATGCGCCCTGTGCATGGCTATGACACCTGCGTGCAGGTGCCAAAATCGCTGAACCCGCCCGCGCCGGATTTCGACCCAAAATAGCTGAGGCCTTCAGGATCAACCGAGAAGTTATAGGCCGAAGACCCCACCACAGCGACAAAGCTGATCCGACCGCCGCCGGTGGCCACAAAGGCGTCATGCACTTCGCTGCCCAGATCAAGTTCGGCCATGAAGGCACCGGGGTCCTGACGGATTTCAAATCCTTCGCCACGGGTGAAAGACGTGCAGGTGTAATGCACGCCTGCCGTGCTTTGCGGCGCGGCCTGTGCGGCGGGTTTCGTGCGGTTCGGGCCTTCGGCCAAAGCCAGAGACGGCAGACAAAGAAGGGCAGCGGAAATCAGGTGCGGCAGATAGGTCATGACGGATTCCTTTGTGGGTCGTTTTTTGGCCCACAGAACCGCTTAATCACGCAAACACTATGGCGCGATCGTGACCAAGATGGCCAACTTCCCGCCAAAAGCGATTTGCACGATCCGAAATCGTTTTTCGGATCATCGCCGGTGCGCGAAACGTGGTCTTTGCGGGCCTTTAGTTTGACCGTGCAATGGACCGCACCGGCCCGCTGAATGGCCATGAAACTGATCATGCGGCAATCGGGTGCGACGAAGGCCTCGACGGTTTCAGCATCCAGAATCATGGTGGCACGCTCCTATACTGGCTCAAAATGCAACTCCGCCCTGCGCGCTACGGTCCAGATGGCGGTGCAGGACCTGTGATGCTTGATCTGCGGGAGTTCGTTGATCTCCAGATTCCAGATCGGCTTGGAAGACAGCTCGTTTGCCTCGGCCACCACCGGGAGGCAGGCCAGTACAAAGGCCATCAGTCTGAGAATGAAGCTCGTTGGCCTTGTCGTTTTTACATGTCCATCGGGACCGGATCAGCCCTTTGGATCGTGTCACTTTGAAGCCGAAATCATGCAGCACAATGGCCCCCCTTGATCTCTCACGATCTCCGGACGGTCTGCGGCATTAGCGATCAAGAGGCAAAGCGATCCTTGGTACGATTGGCATAGGCCACCAGCGACAGCATCACCGGCACCTCGACCAAAACGCCCACCACCGTCGCAAGCGCTGCGCCAGAATTCAGACCGAACAATGACACGGCTACGGCCACGGCAAGTTCAAAGAAATTGGATGTGCCAATCATTGCCGCAGGCGCCGCTACGGAATGCGGCAGCTTCATGCGCTGCGCTGCCATATAGGTCACGGCAAAGATGCCATAGCTTTGGATCAACAAGGGTATCGCAATCAGCACAATGGGCAGCGGGTTGGCCAAAATGGCCGGAGCTTGCAGGCCAAACAGCAAAACCACCATCAACAGCAAGGCCCCTGCCCCATAGGGTTTGGACCGTTCCAGAAACCGGGGAAGCGCGTTCGGGTCGCTGCGCGAGTCGAGCTGTTTGCGTGTCACATAGCCTGCCGCCAAGGGCAGCACGACATAGAGCCCAACCGACAGAAGCAGGGTTTCCCACGGTACGATGATCGCAGCCACGCCCAGCAGCAGCGCCACAAGCGGCGCAAAGGCAAAGATCATGATCACGTCATTCACGGCCACCTGCACCAAGGTGTAATTCGGATCGCCCTTGGTCAGGCGCGACCAGACAAATACCATCGCCGTACAAGGCGCCGCGCCCAGCAGGATCATGCCCGCGATATATTGTGTGCCCTCTTCCGGTGTCACAAAGCCCGCGAAGATCCAGCCGAAAAACAGCCAACCCAAGATTGCCATCGAAAATGGCTTGATCAGCCAGTTCACCACCAGCGTCAGCACAAGCCCCTTGGGCTGTTTGCGCACATCCGCCACAGCCCCGAAATCCACCGACACCATCATCGGGAAGATCATGCCCCAGATCAGAACCGCGACGATCAGGTTGACGCTGGCATATTCCAGCGCGGCAATGCCTGCAAAAATACCCGGGAACAAACTGCCCAGCCCAACACCGGCGGCGATGGCCAACGCCACCCACAGTGACAGGTTGCGTTCGAATCCACCCATTTCGGCCCCCGGTTTGTTCCGCGTTCAGACCTGCCCCGAAGACCGCGTCCGGTCAACCAATCATGTCGCCTGTCGCGGCAGTCTCGCCCGCATAGTGCCGTGCAAGCTGCTGCAAAGCGATCCGCAACACAATCTTGCCTGATCGCGCCGACCATCCCAGCGCCTTTTCCACCGTTTCCAGCCCCTCAAGATGGCAACAACAGCGCAGGGTCACATCCGACAATCCCGGCCCCAACGCCGTCAGGGCCTTGGTCACGCGGGTCTGGGCTGCGGCCGTGTTCGGATCAACGGCCGACGCCATGGCCGGAGGGGAAAAGACATCGCCTCCCAACGGGGTGGGAACGCTCAACCGGGCGAGTTCGAAATCTTCGCGCAACCGTTCGCCCGCCGCGACCATGTCGGCGTCAAGGAATGGCAACCCATCCTTGTCGCGCCGCCGGGCCAGCACCGTGATCGGGCTTTCGACGCTGGCATAGCGGGACCGCCTCAACCCGCGCCCGCCGATTGCGCCACGGTCGCCAGCATGGTCAAATCCCGCTGGCGCTTCGGCTAGCCCCGCAGGGCTGCTTTGGGCGCGGTTTTCATTTTGCGCCAGCATACGCCCCAAGGCCACGCGTCCAGCTCCGGAAATGCGATATCGGCTGATCCGGCCCGGCTTGTCGCAGCTGATCCAGTCGCGCAACGCCAACATCTGCGCCAGCTCGCAATCCACCACCGCCGTGCGCAGCGCACCGCCTTCGGTGTCTTCGCGGACCACAACAGCCTTGTCCATCGCTTCAGCCACGGCCAGAACGGCGCTTGGTTCCGCCAATTTCTGCAAGACCGGAAGCGCCTCAATCCAGAGTTCATCTTCGGAAAGTGACACGCTCGCTTCTCCTGCTTGTGCCGACGCCATCGGGGCTCTCTCCTTTTTTGTTGTTGTCGAGTGGGTGCGGGTCGCCAGCATGTAAACAGCGCGATCTACCAGCGGGTCATCGCGCTGCAGTTCGATCCGTCGGACTTGCCTCAGAACAGTGGACGGATGACAGCCACCGATGCGCGCCAACTGACGAATCGAAACGCCCAGTTCGGTATGGGCGATATAGCGGCGCGCAGGTTCCGGCACCCAGCCGGGCACCCGCAGCCCATATTGGTCGAACCCGGCATCGACCATCCACATCACGTGTCACCAATACACAAGCCGTCACAGTGAATATTTCAGGCAAATTCATAAACTTGTGTAAACGCAGCGTGCGCTGCGTCAGGAGCGCCACGCAACGCTGGGTTTACCTGCGCCATACTCGCCGCAGAACAACAAAAGGAACACTCGGATGTCGGATGAGAGATATTACATCCACTCTGACCAGCCTGACACGTCCAAAGCTGTTAATTGCTGCAGCCAAGGCGGCCGCACCGAAATACCGTCGCAGCCGTCACCTGCCGCAAAGCCTCAAGACCTTGGGCCCTGTGCCGCGTGGTGCTTTGTTAATGGAATTGATTGTTCTGGAGGAATCGTTTGACCGCCGCAGGCGCGCCCGCGACGGTCATTATTCATCTGTCGAGCAAATTACCGTGCTGACCGCCCTGCTGGCCGAAGCCGGTGCGTTTCTGGCCGAGCGTCAGACGCCAGCCCGTCGCGCGACCCTTGCTGTGGCTTAAACAAAGGCGTCTGGCACAGACTCTTTCTTGCGCAGGACATAGTCGGTCAGTGCCTCTTCGACGGCCTGGTCAATCTGCGGCTTCTGATAGGTGTCCAGCATGGTCTTGACGCGGGCCGCCGCCAGAACCTGCGTATCGCGGGCGCCTTCATCTTCCCAGGTCTCGAAAGGTTTGTAATCCAGCACATCAGACCGCCAGAAGGCCGATTTGAAATGCGCCTGAGTATGCGCGCAGCCCAGATAATGCCCGCCGGGGCCAACCTCGGCGATGGCGTCCATCGCCTGCCCCGCCACATCGACGCTCACGCCTTCGGCCATTTTATGCAGCACGCCCAGCTGATCGGCATCCATCACGAATTTTTCGTAAGAGGAAACCAATCCACCTTCGAGCCAGCCGCATGAATGCAGCATGAAATTGACCCCGCCCAAGAGCGCCGCATTCAGCGTGTTCGCCGTCTCGTACGCCGCCTGCGCGTCTGGCAGTTTGGAGCCACAAAGCCCCCCGCCCGAGCGGAACGGCAGCCCCATGCGCCGCGCCAGTTGCCCCGCGCCCCACAAGATCTGCGAGGCTTCGGGCGTGCCAAAGGTTGGCGCACCGGAATTCATGTCGATTGAGGTCACAAACGCGCCAAAGATCACCGGCGCACCGGGTTTGACCAGCTGCGAATAAGCGATGCCTGCCAGCACTTCAGCCATGACCTGTGTCAGCGTACCCGCCACCGAAACCGGCGCCATCGCACCACCCACAATAAAGGGCGACACGATGCAGGCCTGCCCGGCTGTCGCATAAACCTCCAACGCGCCCATCATCACGTCGTCAAATGTCATGGGAGAGTTGATGTTGATCAGCGAGGTCATCACCGTGTTCTGCGCGACATAGTCCTTACCGAACAGAATCTCGCACATCTCGACACTGTCCTGTGCGCGGCTGGGTTCGGTCACTGAGCCCATGAAGGGTTTGTCGGACAGGGTCATATGCGCGTGTAGCATGTCCAGATGCCGCTTGTTCACCGCCACATCGGTCGGTTCACAGACTGTGCCACCGGAATGGTGCAGCCATTTCGACATGTAGCCCAGTTTCACGAAATTGCGGAAATCCTCCATCGTGGCATAGCGGCGCCCGCCATCGAGATCGCGCACAAAGGGCGGGCCATAGACCGGCGCGCACACGAGAGAGCGGCCTCCGATATGGACCGATTTCGCCGGGTTGCGGGCCATCTGCATGAAATCTGGCGGGGCGGAAGCGCAAAGCTGTCGCGCCAGACCGCGCGGGATGCGCACGCGCTCGCCTTCGACCTCCGCGCCTGCGTCGCGCCAGCGTTGCAGCGCCGCGGGATTGTTAACGAAATTCACGCCGATTTCGGCCAGCACGGTTTCGGCGTTGGTTTCGATGATCTCCAGCGCCTCAGAGGTCAGCACCTCGAAATTGGGAATGTTCCGCTCAATATATTTCGCGGTTTCAATTTGAACCGCGCTGCGTTCGGCCCGGCGGGCCGCGCCGCCGCCAGCGCGACGCCGGGTGCGTGCTTCTGCCATCGGTCTTGTCCTTTATCTGCCCGGCGGTCCCCCCGCCCTTTGGCTCGTGTCTAACCCAGGGCGCGCACCGGACGAGCGCCAAGATACGTCGCCATGGGGCGAAACCCGACACCCGACGCGCTGTTAGACGCTCTGGCCGGGTGAGGTCTTGCCAGGACCGCGTGGCAGGTTTAGGGGACAGCCATGACCCAGACCGTGCATGACCGCCTTTTGATCATCGATTTTGGCAGCCAGGTGACGCAGTTGATCGCGCGCCGGGCTCGGGAGCTGAATGTTCTGGCCGAAATCCGCCCGTATCAATCCGTCACCGAAGAAGTGATCCGCGATCTTGCCCCGCGGGCGGTGATCTTGTCGGGCGGTCCGGATTCCGTCACCCGCGAGGGCAGCCCCCGTGCCCCGCAGGGTCTGTTTGACATGGGGCTTCCGGTTCTGGGCATCTGTTATGGACAACAGACCATGATGACCCAGCTGGGCGGCAAGGTGGAAAGCGGCCACGGCACCGCCGAATTTGGTCGGGCTTATGTGACCGCCAAAGGTCAACTGGACCTTCTGGACGGCTGGTTTGACAAGGGCGATGAACAGGTCTGGATGTCGCATGGGGATCATGTCAGCGCAATCGCGCCGGGGTTTGAGGTTTACGGCACCTCTCCCAATGCGCCTTTCGCGATCACGGCCGATCCGACACGCCATTTCTACGCCGTGCAGTTCCACCCCGAAGTGCATCACACGCCGGGCGGCAAGAGGCTGATCGAAAACTTCATTCGCCTCGCAGGCTTTAGCGGTGACTGGACGATGGGTGCCTATCGCGAAGAGGCGATTGCCCGCATCCGCGAACAGGTTGGCGACAAGAAAGTGATCTGCGGTCTGTCGGGCGGGGTCGACAGCTCGGTCGCGGCGGTGCTGATCCATGAGGCCATCGGAGACCAGCTGACCTGTGTTTTTGTCGATCATGGACTGCTGCGACAGGGAGAGGCCGAAGAGGTCGTCACCATGTTCCGCGACAATTACAATATGGCGCTGATTCATGCCGAAGAGCAGGATTTGTTCCTCGATGCGCTCGAAGGGATCAGCGACCCCGAGGTCAAACGCAAGACCATCGGAAAGCTGTTCATCGACGTTTTCCAGAAACATGCCGACCAGATTGATGGGGCGGAGTTTCTGGCGCAGGGCACGCTTTACCCGGATGTGATCGAATCGGTGTCCTTCTCGGGCGGGCCATCGGTGACCATCAAAAGCCACCACAATGTCGGCGGATTGCCCGAAAAGATGGGGCTGACGCTGGTCGAACCGCTGCGCGAGCTGTTCAAGGATGAGGTGCGGGCCCTGGGCCGCGAACTTGGCCTGCCGCAAAGCTTTATCGGGCGCCATCCCTTCCCCGGCCCGGGTCTGGCCATCCGTTGCCCCGGAGAGATCACCCGCGCCAAACTTGATATCCTGCGCCAGGCTGATGCCGTTTATATCGATCAGATCCGCAAGCACGGGCTGTATGATGATATCTGGCAGGCTTTTGTAGCGATTCTCCCGGTGCGCACGGTGGGTGTGATGGGGGATGGACGCACCTATGATTACGCCTGTGCGCTGCGCGCTGTGACCAGTGTAGATGGCATGACGGCGGATTATTACCCCTTCAGCCATGACTTTCTGGGCGAAACTGCAACGCGGATCATCAACGAGGTCAAGGGGATCAATCGGGTGACCTATGATGTCACATCGAAACCGCCCGGCACGATCGAGTGGGAATAAAACTCGCGACCGCACATACAGTTGCCACCCATACACTTTGCGAAAACGCCTGATTTTGCATCAGAGGCATTTTTCTGTTCGTGATCTGCCCCTGTTTTTAACTCCATTGGTTACCTTCTGCAAAAACTCCTGTGTGCAATGACCTCGCACCGCCTAGGGTTGACCTCGTCACGAGTAGAATTAGCGGGATCACATGGCGCTCCGCATTTTCAGATGTCACGATTGCAGACACCGGATGAGGTTCTCAGGCCGCCGGTGCAACGCCTGCTTTGCAGAAAAAGACTGGTATCAACGCCCCGGTCCCTGGGTTTTGGGGGGTATCATGCTGCTTGGCGTGATTTTAAATATTACCCTCACTTGACTTCTTTTTCGGCCTGTTCGACACAAATGTAGGGTCGGGAGCCGCGTCATGACACAGCATAGGGATATCGCGCGCGCAGCGCTGTGGATGACAGGTGCGATTGTCAGTTTTTCATCCATGGCCATTGCCGGACGTGAGGCAGGGCTGACGCTGGACACATTTGAAATCATGACATCGCGCAGTCTGATCGGGTTGATCATCATGATGATCCTGCTCAGCGCGCTTGGACGTTGGCATGAGGTTCGTTTTGACAATCTTGGCTGGCACGGGCTGCGCAATCTGTGGCATTTCACCGGTCAGAACCTGTGGTTCTATGCGGTCACGGTGATCCCGCTGGCGCAGGTCTTTACGCTGGAATTCACCTCTCCGATCTGGGTGGTGCTGCTCTCCCCCATGCTTTTGGGAGAACGATTGACAAAGGTGCGGCTTTTGTCGGCGATCATCGGTTTTGTTGGTATTCTGATCGTGGCCCGGCCAGAGGGCACGACCCTTGGACCGGGCGTCGTGACCGCGGCATCTGCCGCGATCTTCTTTGCGCTGACCATGATTTTCACGCGCCGGCTGACGCGCAGTGAAACCGTCTTGGGCATTTTGTTCTGGCTGACATTGATGCAGCTTGGATTAGGTCTTGTGACCGTTTTCTATGACGGAGATTTCACTTTGCCCGGTCTGACCGAGCTGCCATGGCTGCTGGTAATTGGCTGTGCCGGGCTTGCGGCCCATTTCTGCATGACCAATGCGCTGGGTCTGGCCCCCGCTGCCATCGTAGCACCGATTGATTTCGTGCGCCTGCCGTTGATCGCGGTTTTGGCCTTTGTCATCTATGGCGAAGTTCTCAACATATGGGTGTTTGTTGGTGCAGCATTCATCTTTGGCGCGAACTACATGAACATCCTGAACGAGACCCGCGGTAATTCCGCAACGTAACTATACCTCTGTATGCCCAGCTAACCTTCGGTCAAGTTTGACACGAAACTGATACCCTTCGTACCGTTAGCCCTACAGACACCAAAAACACTCACAATACGTCTCTTAGGGAGGGGATCACCATGAAACGCATTCTCGGCGCCGCTTCGGCGCTGTCAATTCTGGCACCTATGGCCTATGCAGGCGGGCTGGACCGATCGGGTCAGGGCTTGAACCTGATCTTTGAACCCGGCACCGTTTTGCAGCTGAAATACAACTATGTCGACCCAACCGTATCCGGGTCGGCCAATCCGACCGGTAACGCTATGATTGATGGCGGGCTTAAAGCGGCAGGGGCTGTGGACAGCGGCGACATCGCCGAGGCCTATTCCAATTTTCAGGGGTCGTTCAAATTTGCCGTCACAGACCGTCTGGATGTGGGGTTTGGACTGGGTGAACCATATGGCGCAAATATTTCCTATGCCCCGACCTATTTTCTGAGCCAGTGCGCCGCCCCCCCCGCATGCGCACAAGCTGCTCTAGACCAAAAACTATCCGCCAAGCTCGATACGATCGACTTTGTTGGTCTCGCACGATATCGTCTTGATGGAGGATTCAGCGTCCTTGGCGGTCTGAGGCTGCAACAGGGCACGGCAAAGGTGACGGTCCCAGTAGCAGGCAACTACGCCGTCGAATCGGATCTGTCGCAAGAAGTCGGATACATCCTTGGCGCGGCTTGGGAACGTCCGGACATCGCCGCGCGGGTCTCGCTGGTGTATAATTCGGCCATTACGCACAAGATCGACAACACTGAATCC
>JABSSB010000260.1 GCA_013214715.1 Paracoccaceae bacterium
GGGTTATCAGGGTGTCAGCCAAGATTGCGTTGGCAATCATCGTGGCTTTTTCCGGGTTGCAAAATGAAATGTTCTTTAGTGTTAGCCAGTTTCGAAGAGAAAGCCCTGCGAGCCCAAACGAAGTTCCAACAAGAGCCTTTTTAATGTGTCTATCTTTGGCCTTTGCGATCTTGAGAAAGCATTGTCTTACCGGATAGAGGCCGCTTGATCCATCAATCCTCGGTCCCTGGGACCCCGGCTACCAGCCGAGTAATCTCACTTTCGACCCGGTCCATATAGGTCAGCCTTGCAAGATTCTGCATCAGTTCGGCCGCGCGTTGGAACTGGGCCAGCGCATCCGCCTCGCGGCCAAGGGCCAGATAAGCTTCGCCCAGGTGATATTGCACCTTTGGATCCTCGCCTAGGCCTTCCGCCGCCGGTTCGAGATAGCTAAGCGCCTCGTCGTGATCGCCCAGGCGATGCGCAATCCAACCATAGGTGTCCTGGAAGGCAGGCACATCTGTGCCGCGCAGGCGGCGAGCAATGGCAAAGGCGCGCTCAAGGCTTTCTTGATCGGTGCGATGGGTCGAAATCAGGCTGGCCAGGTTATTGGCGATGATCAGTGAATTGCTGTTGGCGGCATAAAGCTCTTCATAGATGGCAATGGCGCCATCGATATCGCCGACCCGCTCGGCCTCGCTGGCTGCGATCCAGCGCAGATTACCGCTATTGGGCAGCGCAGCACGGGCTTGGGTCAGAACGTCATCCGCCGCCGCGCGGTCGCCCAGTTGCAGATGCAGCTGATAGAGCGCCACCCAGACCTGTTCGGCCTGCGGGTTGGTGTCTACGATGCTGTCGAGAATGCCGATCGCCTCTTCCTGGCGCCCATCTGCAATCAAGGTGCCTGCCTTGATGAAGAGCAGTGTGGGGTTGTTGGGCTCTTGCGTCAGCAACTCGTCAGCATAGGCGGAAGCGCCCTCGATATCGCCTTGGGCCAGACGCAGCCGAATGATCGCCGCAGCGGCCTGTAGCCCGCCCTCTTCGCTTTCGGCCAGCCCCGACAGGAAGCTTTCCAGCTGTTCGGCCTGATTGCGGCCTGCCAGCTGGCGCGCAGTCATGTCATCGGCCATGGCGATGGTCTCTTCGGTGCCGATTCTGCGCAGCCGGTCGATGACCTGCTGATTGCGCGGCCAGTCTTCCATGCGCAGATACAGGTTCCCAAGGGCGGCCAGCAATTGCGGATTGGCCGAGTCGAGCCGCAGCGCATCAATCAGGATATCTTCGGCCGGCAGAAGCTTGGCGTCCTGCACCAGAAACTGAGCATAGCGCAGCGTCTCGGCCGGGGCGCTGTTGGATGCATCCACCGCCAGAGCCAACATTTCCCCCATCAGATCCCGATTGCCGGAGCGTTCATGGGCTTGGGCCATCAGTGTCATCAGCTCGGCATCCCGGGGCGCCTGATCCAGGGCTGTGCGCAGCTCAAGAATGGCATCGCCGGGCTGGTCATCTTCGATCAACCAGCCGGCTTTCATTTTCAGCGCTTCGACCTGGCTGGGGTCGTGTTCAAGGACGGTTTCCACTTCGGCCCGGGCGCCGACGGAATTGCCGGTCTGGATCAGCATCTGGGCCAGCGCCACGCGGATCCGGTCGGTTTCTTCGGACGGCTCGGCGCCCTCCAGAAGATCCTGCATGGCGACGATGGCCTCATCGCGATTGCCGCTTTCAAAATTCAGCCCGGCCCGCAGCGATTGCAGCAGGGTGGCATTCCCCGGTCCGGTGGTTAGAATCCGGTCAATTTCCTCGATCGCGGCCGCGATTGAAATCCGCTGCGACAGGAAGCCGATCAGCTCAATCTGGGCATCGGAATCGCCGCCGGCGGCGCGCTCGCGCAGATAGGCTTCGGCCGCATCCAGACGGTCTTGCACGACATAGCGGCGGATCAACAGCAGATGCATGTTCTGATCCGGGAAGGTGGCGTCCATCTCCCTGAGCTGGGCGACGATCTCGTCTTCGAGACCCAGCTGTTCGAGCACGCCAAGACGCAGGCGATAGAGCTCAATATCCTCGGGAGCTGAGTCCAGCCCATCATCAATGGCGGCCAGCGCCCCGCGCCAATCTTCACGGCGCAGCAGATCATCGATCACCACCATCCGGGCGGTCGACAGGCTGCCGTCTTCCTGAATCAGCGTTTGAGACACGGTCACGGCCAGGCGCGCGGTGTCCGTATCGCTGTTGCGCATCGCGTTGCGGTAATCGACCCCGGCGCGCACCGATTGCACCACCAGGTCATCGGGCTGCAGCTCCTGCGCGACGGAGACATGCCGTTCCGCCTCGTCCCAATTGTTCAGGCCAACCGCCAACCTGGCCAGCGCGCGCCGCCCATCGAAATGCTCGGGGTTCTGTTCGACCAAGCGCAGATAATGGCCATAGGCATCGGGAATATTGCCGCGCTGTTCCTGCGTCTGGGCAAAGGCCAGGCGTGCGCCCTCATGGCTCTCATTGAGTTGGAATACATTACGAAATTCCAGAAGAGCACGATCAAGGTCTCCCTCTTCCAGAAGGGCCAGACCATTTTCATAGTGCTTTTCGGCGCGCTCTTCGGCGGTATCGCAGGCGGCCAGGGCCAGCGATGCCAAGCCAAGAACGCTCAAGAAAACAATGCATCGCAACATGATGTATCACCTTAACTGCCCTCTCAAAGGAGGGGTTGGGAAGTCCAGACTACTCAAGTGGCTGTCAGGATCAACCGGATCAGGTCAGTGACCAGTTCCGCGCAGAACGGCGCCAACCGTTTGTATCAAAAGTGAAATATCCGTTTTCAGGGACAGTCTCTGGTAATAATCCAGATCAAATCGGGCACGATCGGCAAAGCTGGACGCGTTGCGATCAGACACCTGCCAGGGGCCTGTGATGCCGGGGCGGACGTGGAAATAGGCTGGGCCGGCATAAAGATCCTTCTGGTCGACCATCATCGGGCGCGGGCCAACCAGGGACATATCCCCTTTCAGCACATTCCACAGCTGCGGCAGCTCATCGAGAGAGGTCTTGCGCAGCAGGGCCCCAATCCGTGTGATCCTGGGATCGTTGATCAGTTTCTGCTTGTTATCCCATTCTTTGCGAGCGGCCGGGTTGGCGGCGAGATGAGCCTCCAGCGCGGCTTCGGCATCGGGGATCATGGTGCGGATTTTCAGCAGGAAGAAGACCTTGCCATTACGACCGATCCTTTCTTGCCAGTAAAACGGTGTCCCGCCACCCAACGCCGCCAGCAAGGCACAGCCTAGGATAAGCGGCAGCGCAATGGGCAAGGCAAGCAAGATCAGACTGCAATCAAGCACCCGCTTGCCATAGGTTTCGTAAACACGATGTGTCAGATGTGGCAGAACTGGCGTGGCGCGCACAATCTCCTGCGCCTCCGCACCAGAGTACTCCCGCGTCTGAGCTGAAATCCAATCCACAGACAAATCTTCACCCCAAGCTATACTTTTAAATGACATGGGAACGACTTATCTTCGCCACAATGCCATCAACAATTTTATTAACATTAGCACAATAGCAGATCGACCTTTGGTGATAGCAAGCACAAAAGGATATATGCGGGCGTATTCGGAGAGTTTTTGCAAATTAAGTTAACTCTTTTCGTGTTATGTGACGGAACGGTTGGCGCGACTCGCCCAAGGGTTGTATGAAGGCTTGTCTGATGAGCGGTTATGCTCCGCCACGGTCCTGTGCTTCGGGCGACGACTCGCTCTAAGGACTTCGATTCGAATTGAATTTTATAGGATCGTAGTATTGGACTCATAAAAACGACCAAGATGTTTGAGCAAGGCCCGTATAAATGCCGTATACGATTACCTATATGAGATCATGTATAGTGACAGGTCAGAATTCCGACAGACCGGGGCCCTCCTCACAGGTGGTTTGCGCATGACCTGCCAGACGCTGTGAGTGCCCGCAAGACAGCCGTGGAAGATATGCCGTCAGATCAGTTTTACGCGTCCTCATTCGGCTTGACCGAGCGCCCGTTTTCCTTGGTGCCGGATCCGGATTTTCT
>JABSSB010000261.1 GCA_013214715.1 Paracoccaceae bacterium
CTGATACCCAAACGAAACACGCCGCCTGCCATTGTGCCAGATTCCCTTTTACATGCCCTTTTTTCAGACTTTGTGAACCACATTTGTTTGTTGTTTCCAAGACAAACAGGCGGCCAGACCGGTTTGCGGACTAGAAGGCCGTGAATGTGACCCATAAATGCAACAAGTGTAAATCCGTCTTCATACGGTTGTGACAGCGCCTGTTTGCACTTACCTCTGCCAGATGGTTTGGTCCCATCGCCGATGAAATCAATTGTTAAGAAACTGTTTCGCGCGAAGAAAAGCGCACCCGACGCACCCCCTCCGGTCGAGGCAGGGCCGCTGGAGGTGTTGGAGCCTGCACTATACGTCGGGGATCTGCACGGGCGGCTCGATCTTTTCGACAGACTGATGACCCTGTGCCAGGAAGAGGGGCTTTTGTCCGATGGGTGTCGCCTTGTTTTTCTGGGCGATTACGTGGATCGGGGTGAATCCAGCCGGCAGGTTCTGGACTGGCTGTTCCGGTTGGACAGCGTCAAAGACGGGCCGGTGATCTGCCTGAAAGGCAATCATGAACAGATGATGCTCGATTTTCTTGACGATCCCAAGCATCGCGCGCGCCACTGGTTTCGAAATGGTGGATTTCAAACCCTGGCCAGTTTCGGCCTGCGCCCGCCGGCGATTTCGGCCTCCGACAGTACGATGCGCGACACCGCGCAGGCGCTGCGCGATGCCATCGGGATTGAGATGCTCGATTGGCTGCGCAACATGCCAAGCTATTGGGTTAATGGCAATCTTCTGGCGGTCCATGCCGGGGCCAACCCCGGCTTGCCGGTCTATCTGCAAAATGAACACTGGT
Source organism: Paracoccaceae bacterium (assembly GCA_013214715.1). Classification (GTDB taxonomy): domain Bacteria; phylum Pseudomonadota; class Alphaproteobacteria; order Rhodobacterales; family Rhodobacteraceae; genus JABSSB01. Next base: position 839 of record JABSSB010000261.1, read on the forward strand.
TGGTCTGGGGGCACCCGCAATTCCGCCGCGCGCCGCGGTCGGATGGGCTTTGGGTGGTGCATGGCCATACAATTGTGCCCGAGCCCTGCGTGACCAAAATGAACCATATCTGCGTCGATACTGGGGCTTATGCGACCGGACGGCTGAGCGCGGCTTTGACCGCTCCGGGGCAGGAGCCGCGTTTTGTGTCCACATGACCGCTGCAATGGTCAGTTAGGCTTTGACCCTTTGGAAAAACTTAGTAGGTAACGAGCGATTTAACTGCGTAGCCGGGGAAAAACATGAAGATTGCGATGATCGGGACCGGGTATGTCGGCCTTGTGTCCGGAGTTTGTTTTTCGGATTTCGGACATGATGTGATCTGCGTCGACAAGAACACGCAGAAGATCGCGATGCTCAAGAACGGCGAGGTTCCGATTTTCGAACCGGGGCTGGATGCGCTTTTGGCGCGCAACATTCAGGCCGGGCGACTGAGCTTCACCGATGATCTGGCCGCGGCTGTGGCCGAATCGGACGCGGTGTTCATTGCCGTGGGCACGCCGACCCGGCGCGGGGATGGCCATGCAGACCTGACCTATGTCTTTGCTGCTGCAGAAGAAATCGCCGCGGCGCTGACCGGCTATACGGTTGTTGTGACAAAATCGACTGTGCCTGTCGGCACCAATCGCCGCGTTCAGGAGATCATTGCCAAAGCCAATCCGGAGGCCGATTTCGACGTGGCCTCGAACCCGGAATTCCTGCGTGAGGGCGCCGCGATTGACGATTTCATGCGCCCGGATCGCGTGGTTGTCGGCGCCGAAACCGACCGCGCCGCCGAGGTCATGGCCGATATCTACCGCCCGCTTTACCTGCGCGATTTCCCGATCCTGACCACTGATCTGGAAAGCGCCGAGATGATCAAATACGCGGCCAATGCGTTCCTTGCGACCAAGATCACCTTTGTGAATGAAATCGCGCAACTGTGCGAACGGGTCGGCGCGGATGTCAAACAGGTCAGCCGCGGCATGGGTCTGGATGCCCGGATTGGGTCGAAATTCCTGCATGCGGGGCCGGGGTTTGGTGGGTCCTGTTTCCCCAAGGATACCAAGGCTTTGGCCCGGATCGGGCAGGATTTTGGAAGCCCGATGAGCATCACCGAAACCGTGATTGACGTGAATGACCGCGTGCGCCGCAGCATGGTGGACAAGGTGACGGACCTGTTTGACGGCAAGCTGAGCGGCCGCAAGATCGCGGTTTTTGGCGTCACCTTCAAACCCAATACCGATGACATGCGTGACGCGCCATCCCTGACGGTTGTGCCCGCCCTGATCGGAGCGGGGGCCGAAGTGCGGGTTGTGGACCCCGAAGGCCAGCGCGAAGGCAAAGAGCTGCTGCCCGGCGTTGTCTGGATGGACGATCCCTATGAGGCTGCCGCCGGGGCGGATGCCATCGTGATCCTGACCGAATGGAACGAATTCCGCGCACTGGACCTGTCGCGTCTGGCCAGCGGGATGGCGACCCCGCGCATGGCAGATCTGCGCAACGTCTATTCGATCGAAGCGGCCGAGGCGGCCGGGTTCGAACGCTATACCGGCGTCGGACGGCCCAGCCTTGGCATGCCGCATTTCAATCGCGCCAGCTGATCGGAGCACGGGTATGGAACGTGTCTTTATCTCAGGCAGTGCCGGGTTCATCGGATATCATCTGGCGCGGCTTTTGCTGGATGAAGGCTATAGCGTGCATGGCTTTGACGGGCTGACCGATTACTATGATGTCGGGCTGAAACGGCGGCGGCATCAGATGCTGCTGCAATCGCCACGGTTCACCTGCACCGAAGCGATGCTGGAAGAGGCAGACACCGTCCGCAGCACCATTTTGGATTTCAAACCGGATGTGATCGTGCATCTGGGGGCGCAGGCGGGCGTGCGCTACAGCCTCGAGCAGCCGCGCGCCTATATCGAGACCAATCTGGTGGGCACCTTCAACGTCATGGAGGCGGCACGTGAATTAGGCGTGCGGCATTTGATGATGGCCTCGACCAGTTCGGTCTATGGTGCCAATACGGATATGCCGTTTCGGGAAACCGACAAGGTCGACACCCAGCTGACGATCTATGCGGCCACGAAAAAAGCCAATGAAAACATGGCGCATAGCTATGCGCATCTGTGGGATATGCCAACCACCATGTTCCGGTTTTTCACCGTTTACGGCCCTTGGGGCCGACCGGATATGGCCTTGTTCAAATTTGTGGATGCGATCCTAGATGACCGGCCGATCGACATTTACAATCACGGCGACATGTATCGCGATTTCACCTATGTGACCGATCTGGTCCGCGGCATCCGCCTGTTGATGGACGCCGCCCCCGTGCGTCCGGCCGAGGGTGAGGAGATCGCCGAAGGTGACAGTCTCAGCCCGGTGGCGCCGTTCCGGACGGTTAATATCGGCAATTCGGACAAGGTGCGCCTGCTGGATTTTGTCGATGCCATCGAAGCCGCGATCGGCAAGCCTGCGATCCGCAATTTCATGGCGATGCAGAAGGGTGACGTGCAAGCCACCTGGGCGGACGCATCGCTGCTGCAAAGCCTGACCGGCTATCGTCCACAGACCAATGTAATCGACGGCACGCGCGCCTTTGTGGACTGGTTCCGCGACTATTACGGCAAATAGTTAACGCGGATTTGGGCGCCCGTTTACGCTTTGTTGGGGGTGTCGCACGCTAGGCTAGGATAATTTTAAACGAAATAAATCAGATTTGGTCCCGATTTTAACCAGGCGGGTTGGGCTTTGATTCAGGGCCGGACCCGAACCGAGGGGACCGGCCATGAACAGCATCACTCAGAAGATTTCGACCGGCATGGATCGTGAATTCGACACGCTAGACGATCTGCTTAAAAGCCGTCGCAGCACGGTTCTTAAACCGGGCGAAATCCTGACCGTGCGCGATGAAGGCTATCGCTTTGCAGTCGCTGACAAAGACGCCGAGGATTTTCACTGCCAAACCGAAGGCGGAGAGAGGCTTTACGCCGTTCCGAACAATCTGGGGCAGGTCAGCACAGCCCAGTTGGGTTGGGTCTTGGGCAGTGATGTCACCGAAAATCTGACCCGTTTCATGGCAAATCCGGGGGCGCGCACGCGCGTTCTGGTGATTTGTGGGCGATATCTTGTTTCGGGCGGACCG
>JABSSB010000262.1 GCA_013214715.1 Paracoccaceae bacterium
CAGACCAAGGACGCCTCTGCGTCATGATGGAAGACCAGCCGCGAGAGATCATCCGCCCCGCTCGGCCCCATCGTTTTGGCGCAGTGGTCGTGGTCGCACCGACGGATCGAACGGGCCCCCGCTTTGCCCGCCCAAGGCCTGTAGCTGCGCAAGCGCTCCTGCGCGACACCCTCGTGCCAGCTATCAGGCAGACATCGCGGTATCGGGTTTTCGATATGCCGAAGACCGTCCGGTGAACCGCCATGCGCCAACGCTCCCATACTCAGCATGACACATCGATAGATCTCAAAATGAAAGTCGCTTCATGACCCAAACAACCGACCTTCTGACCCTGGCGCAATGGATGTCCCCCAGCTTTCCGGTCGGCGCGTTCAGCTATTCGCACGGGCTCGAAACCGTTGTGACCAACGGAACCGTGCAAGACGCAGACGACCTGCTGAATTGGCTGACCGGCGTGTTGCGCCATGGCGGCGGCTGGTCGGATGCCGTGCTGCTGGTGGCCGCCTATCAGGCTGATGACCCGGCCGAGATCGACGCACTGACCCGCGCGCTGGCCCCCAGCGCCGAGCGGCTCTTGGAGACAGAGCTTCAGGGCGCAGCCTTTTCCGGCACCGTGTCGCAAGTCAGCGAGGCCACTCTGCCCGATCTCAGCTATCCCGTGGCCGTTGGCGCCGCAGCGCGGGCGGCTGGCCTGCCAGCCACGCAAAGCGTAGCGATCTACCTGCACGGCTTTGCCGCCAACCTGGTCTCTGCCGCCATCCGCCTTGTGCCGCTGGGACAGACCGAAGGGCAGCAGGTGCTGAGCCGTCTGGCCCCGCTTTGCGCCGAACTGGCCGAGGCTGCGGTAGAAAGCCGCCTTGAGGACCTTGGCACTTGCTCCTGGGCGGCGGATATTGCCTCGATGACCCATGAAACCCAAACCGTGAGGCTTTTTCGATCATGACACGCATGAACGGCCCGCTCCGCATCGGTATTGGTGGCCCGGTTGGGGCTGGCAAGACCACACTGACCGCCGCGCTGGCCCGCGCCTTGCGCGATGAGTATTCTATCGCCGCGATAACCAATGACATCTACACGCAGGAAGATGCCGAAGCGCTGATGCGCATGCAGGCGCTGCCGCTGGATCGGATCAAAGGCGTCGAAACCGGCGGCTGCCCGCATACCGCGATCCGCGAAGATGCCTCGATCAACCTCGCCGCCGTGGCCGAGTTGACGCAGACCCATCCCGATCTGGATATCGTGCTGATCGAATCTGGTGGCGACAATCTGTCGGCCACCTTTTCACCGGAACTGGCCGATCTGACGCTCTATGTGATCGACGTGGCCGCCGGCGAGGAGATCCCGCGCAAAGGCGGCCCGGCCATCACGAAATCGGACCTTCTGATCATCAACAAGACTGATCTGGCCCCGCATGTCGGCGCCTCCCTTGAGGTAATGGAACGGGACGCCACCCGGATGCGCGCCGGACGACCCTTTGAGTTCGTGGCCCTGCGCCATGGCGACGGGGTCGAGGCCGTGATTGGGCATATCCTGTCGATGGGCGGGTTGGCTGTGCCAGCCTAGCGCGCGCTGGCAGCCCGCGCCCAGCACCGAGGATGCGATGCGACCTCTGCCCAGACCGGCCTTTTCCTTTCAGGACGACCCCGCCATTCCCGCCTTTGACCGGTCACGCCTTCTGCTGGTGATGGATGGCGCATGCGGCCTGTGTTCTGCGGCGGCGCGTTTCATCGCGCGCCACGATCCGGATGACAGGATCCGCATCACAACCACCTCCCGAGACTTAGGCCGCGCGCTGTTGCAGCATTATGCGCTGGACCCTGATGATCCGCAAAGCTGGCTCATGATCGAAAACGGGCAGGCTTTTGGCGCGCTTGAGGCGGTTCTGCGCCTCGCCCCGCGGCTGCATTGGGGGTTTGCGCTGCTCGGCCCACTTGGAGTGTTGCCCGCATCGATGCAGGATTGGCTTTACGCGCGGATCGCGCGCAACCGCTATGCGCTGTTCGGGCGGACGGAGCTGTGCGAACTGCCAGATGCCGAGCTGCAAAAACGTCTGATATGATCCGACCGGCGGCATGCCGGGGTTGCACTCTGACCGCGCACAGGATCATGTCAAACCCGGCGCCGACAAAAACGGCCACCATCACATCATTGTCACGCAGAGCGGTCACACCCTCCGCATCTGAAGGAGACACATCATGCGCGACCCGCTCTTTGACAGCCCCGGCCAGTTCTGGCGCGGCAATCTGCACACCCATTCGAACAATTCCGACGGCGTGCTTAGCCCCGAAGAGGTCTGCCGCCGCTACAAGGCCGAAGGCTATGATTTCATTGCGCTGACTGACCATTTCATCGGCGTCTACAACTACCCGATCTCAGACACGAAACCCTTCCGGGACAACAGCTTCACGACCATTCTGGGGGCCGAATTGCATTCCGGCGCGATGGAGAACGGAGAGCTTTGGCATATCCTGGCCGTGGGTCTGCCCGAAGATTTTGCCCCATCCAACTCGCCAGCCTTTCTGCCAATCGACGATCAGGAAAGCGGGGCCGAGATTGCCGCGCGGGCGCGCGCGGCGGGCGCTTTTGTGGCCGTGGCGCATCCCGAATGGTCGCAGCTGACCACCGCAGATGCCCGCAGCATCACCGCCGCCCATGCGGTCGAAGTCTATAATCACGGCTGCGCCACCGCCTGCGACCGGGCGCATGGATTTTATACGTTGGATCAACTCCTGTCCGAAGGGCGGCAGCTAACGCTCTGTGCGACCGATGACGCACATTTTTCCGAACCCGATCATTTTGGCGGCTGGGTCATGGTCAAAGCCGACAGCAATACGCCCGAGGCGCTGCTCGAGGCACTCAAGGCAGGGCAGTTCTATGCGTCGACCGGGCCGGATTTCAAAGGGATCACGTGGACGGACAGCCATGTCACCGTCGAAAGCTCAGCCGTGGCCACGGTGATCGTGCAGGGTCAGGGCTCGGCCACGGCGGCGGTGCATGGCGAAAGCATGACCCGGACCGAGGTGCCGCTGCTACGGTTCTACAAATCCCCTTGGCTGCGCGTCACGATCATCGACCGCGCCGGGAAACGCGCCTGGCTCAACCCGGTCTATCGCGACATCAAAACGTGATGCGGTCTCAGACGGCACATCTGGTTTTGCCTGTTTTGGATTTTCGCTGACCCGGTCTAAAAACATCCAACAACAATGGAGGTATCGATGGGCTTAAGACAGGTTGCAGCGGCAGGTATGGTTCTGTTCGCAGAACATGCCAGTGGCGCAGAAAACCAAGGTCAGCTGACCCTGGCCTTGACCGAGGCATTGCAACAACAATCAGAGCAGAGCCTGACCAGGTTTCGACATCTGGTCGATGAGCATGCCGTGCCAGACGACATATCCAACGAAATCGCCGCAGCAGCTTCGTTTTGCCACGACGCCGGCGGGGACTTCTTCCTCGAGGCTGAAAGCCTGCAACGCGTTGATCTAGACGGTGACGGGACGCCGGACTGGGCTTTGAATTCCTCGGGCTTTGCCTGTTCCACAATGGCGTCACCCTATTGCGGAACGGCGGGGTGCCCGACCCTTTTTGTCGTTGGGGATGACGCAGTTACCCTCGTCAATTTCGGCTGGAACATCTCTGCCCAGACAGAGCGCCGATTTGTTTTGGCGGAACAGGACGGCGACGGGTGCAACACTGCCGCGCCATGTTTCGCGATGGTCATTTACGATGCCGCTTCCGGCGCATGGGATATTGTCGAGCCTGATGCCGTGGACTAACGGGCCGTGAAGGCGTGCACTGCATCCGTTGAAATCTCCGCGATATCAGCAGCCGCAGCCCTGTAGGCCCTGTCAAAGATGTCAAAGTCTTCCTCGGTCAAGGCCAAGGATGGATAGGTTTTGCCTGGTGATTTGATTACAGAGGGTTTCTGGCACATCGTAACCGCCAAGGAGTGGAGATGAGACAGAAACCCGGCGCCCGT
>JABSSB010000263.1 GCA_013214715.1 Paracoccaceae bacterium
CCGCGATTGCCTCCCCTTCGACGTGCAGCAGGCTCGCCGCCTCGCCGAGCGGAACGTCGAGCAGGGTTGCACCGGTGCGAGCGTCGAGCCGCAAGAGCGCTGCGTCAGCGCGGCCCCACCAACCTCCGTCAGCGCACCAGCGCCACGTGGCTGCGTCTCGTGCCGCGACCTCACGCGTCCACGCGCGCTCGTGTTTCAGCGTCCGCAGACCCGCCGCGCCGGGCAATGGACGCTGAAACACGCGCTGATTTTGGGGTTCTGGCAGGCTATGGCGCTGATCCCGGGCACGTCGCGGTCCGGTATCTGCATTACCGGCGGGCGTTTCCTAGGCTATGACCGAGAAAGTGCGGCACGCATTGCCATGCTGATGTCGATCCCGACGATTCTGGCGTCCGGCGCTTTGCTGGCCACAGATGTGGTCGTTGCGCAGGACGCGGCACTGTGGCGTGATGTTGGATTGGCGATGTTGATGGCCTTCGGCGCAGCCCTTGCTGCGCTGAGCCTGATGATGCGCTTGCTGCAATCGATCAGCTTCACGCCCTACGTGATCTATCGCGTGGTTCTGGGCGTCGGGCTGCTGGTCATCGCGTACAGCTAGACGCGGTCAGTTATCAAGGTTCTTCGCCGACGCTTTGATATCTGCATACTGCCCCGAATTGCGAAACCGCCACAGGTAATCAGGCAATACGGAGGAATAAGGCGTCGCCTCGATGCCCAGATCAGCGAGCCCGGGCAAATCTGCCGAGGCGACATTGTCTCGCGCAAGGTTCTTAAGCTGATCTCGAGTCAACATCCCGTTTGGCACCATGCCGAGGCTCACGGTTTCGAGCATATCAAACCCGAAAGCCATCGCTTTGGCCGCGAAAAACGGCATCCCGAATACTATGCGCCGCCTCTGAATGACCTCAAGCATGTCAGTCATCATCTCGCGGAAGGTTTTCACGTCGGGCCCGCCCAGTTCATAGATGCCCGGCTTGGCATCACCGGTCAAAAGCGCCACCGCAGCCTTGGCCACGTCATCGACATAGACCGGCTGAAACTTTGTCTCAGCCCCGACGATGGGTAGAACCGGACCTAGCCGCGCCATGCTGGCAAATCGGTTGAAGAATTGATCTTCGACCCCGAAAACAATGGATGGGCGCAGGATCGAGGCATTGGGCATATGCTCCAGCACTGCCGCCTCACCTGCAGCTTTAGTGCGGGAATAGGCGCTGGCACCGTCGGCATCCGACCCGATGGCAGAAATCTGAACAAAGCCTGTCACGCCTTGCTCGGCAGCGATCCTTGCGATGCGCGCAGCACCATCGGCCTGCACCGCGTCAAAGGTGTTTTTGCCGCTTGGCGCCAGAATGCCCACGCAGTTCACCACAGCGTCTGCACCATTGATCGCCGCAGCCACAGAGGCATCGTCGCGAATATTGGCAAAGACCGGCTCCACCTGGCCGACCACGCCATAGGGTTTTACAAACAGCGCCTCGTTCGGACGGCGCACGGCGACGCGGACGCGCCAGCCTTCGTTCGCCATCCGGCGGGCAATATACCGCCCGACAAATCCCGATCCGCCAAAAATCGTTACCAATTTCGACATGGGGTCTTTTCCTCGCGCCATCGATCCAGATGTTGATCTAAACTTCGCCGCGCCTGCAAACAAGGCTGAAGTTTGCCTTCGGCCATCGCCATGACGGGCCAAGGTGCAAGAATCCGGGATCACGGCGGAAAATGCGTTTGACACTCCTGTCGAGCAAGCTTAAACGCCGCTGCACGACACCGGCCCAGGTGGCGGAATTGGTAGACGCGCTAGCTTCAGGTGCTAGTGTCCGTATGGACGTGGAGGTTCGAGTCCTCTCCTGGGCACCAATCCCTTGATCCGTTGGAAAACCCTTTTGACAGAGCCTCTTGCGTGGCTTGGATCAGGATGATTTGCTTGATCCGAAGCTAGAAGGGATCGGCCATGAAGATCGTGTTGGTGCATCGCAATTTTCCGGGACAGTTCCGATATCTGGCCCCTGCTTTGATCAAGCGTGGTGATGAGGTGCGGGCGCTGACATGGTCGCAAAACCAAAATCAGCGTCAGGTGCCAACCATCGAATACGAGGTAGAGCCACCTCCAGGCAACAACCCGGTTCAGCACTACGCCGCAAACCTCATGAATGCCCAAGCCGCAGCCAATGCCGCTGCGGCGTATTCGCAGGCCGAAGGCTTTGTGCCTGATCTTGTCATCGGATCAATCAACTGGGGCGAAACACTGTTCCTCCGCGATGTCTGGCCCGAGGCGCGCCATATCGGCTATGCCGAGTTTTTCTACGACCCCAAAGGGCGCGACACGGATTTTGATCCTGAGTTTTCGCGCCCCGACCTTGCGCGCGACATGCGGGTGGTGGCCCGGACGCCGCATCTTTTAATGGGAGCGACGCGATCGGATCATCTGATATCGCCGACGAAATGGCAGGCCTCAACCTTTCCGTCAGAGTTCAGGTCAAAAATATCAGTCGTTCATGACGGCGTCGACACAACCATGCTGCAACCCGATCCAGGCGCACGGTTCAAACTGCCCAATGGGCAGGAGTTGAAGGCGGGCGACGAGGTGCTGACCTTCGTCAATCGCAATCTCGAACCCTATCGCGGGTTTCACATTTTGATGCGCGCGCTGCCCACCATTCTCAAGGCGCGGCCCAACCTTCAGGTCGTGATGGTCGGCGGGGAAGAGCGTGGATATGGCCCGGTGCCGGCACCAGATGTGACCTGGAAACAGGTGATGATGCGAGAAGTCGGGGACAAACTGGACACGCGGCGCCTCCATTTCACCGGTCGGATCCCCTATGCCGATCTGGTCTCACTGCTGCAGGTCAGCCGGGCGCATGTCTATCTGAGTTATCCCTTCGTCTTGTCTTGGTCGATGATGGAATCCATGGCCTTGGGGTGTCTGGTGATCGGATCCGACACCCCCCCCGTGGCCGAGGTGATCGAGCATCAGAAAAATGGGCTCTTGGTCGATTTCTTTGACGTGCCCGGCTGGGAAGGCGCGATCATTGACGCGCTTGAAAACCCCAAAAAATACCAGCCGCTGCGCGATGCGGCCCGCGCCCATATCGTGGAGACATATGATCTGAAGACCCGCTGCCTGCCGAGGCTACTCGATGTGGTGGACGGAAATTTGTGATCAGATCAAAGGTCATTGACCCGGTTGCGCAGCGACACAAAGAATTTGTTGCCATCATTCCATAGCGTGTGACCTTCAAGGATTTCCTTGGCTTTTTCCTTGCTGTCAAAGCTTTCCGCGACCAGCTTGGCAAAGGCTATCCTGTCCTGTTGCGGTCGGTTTTCGAAGAATTTGGCCATGTCTTGCAGCTCTTTCTTCGTGTAACTGGCTTTCAGACTAGTCTTCAGATCAACCTCATCCTTCCAATCGCCCATCAGGCGGGCGAGGCTCTGGCCTTTGCTTTCGGAATTGACTTGGCGCAGCACATCAATGTGATCGTGGGGCACAGCGCTGCCAAGCGCCACCAGATCGCCTGTGCCCGCGCTGCCCAGCTTTTGCACCGTTTTGGCCGCTGCCAGCAATTTGGCATAGGCCGATGTTCCGACAGAGGCCCGCGACAGCCTGTCCTGCAAGCTGGAGGCGCCTGCAAAGGGCGTTGAGTCCAGATCAGATATGGCCTGAAGCGTCATCAAGGCATTATAGCTCGCGCCATTGAGCGCCAAAGGCGACGGGCCCGAATTGCGCTTGGCGCTCGACAGTTTGACCTTGGTCTGATCGACGCCGGTCTGGCGATGCACATCGCCTGTCGCGGTGCCTTCTTTCAGCGTTTTGAGCAAGGCCGTGTCGTCGCGTTGCGGGCCAGGGGTTGTCTTGTTTTCATCCTTGTCCAGAAACGCCTTGCTAACCCTTGCGCGCCGGTCCAGCTCGTTCTGGTTCGATGGCGCGTCATTTCCGGTCTCAAGCTTTGCAGCGGCCTCCAGCTCTTTCTT
>JABSSB010000264.1 GCA_013214715.1 Paracoccaceae bacterium
CGACGCACAGAGCGTCGCGCCCCCCGCATCAGACAGCGAGTCACAGACCGCGTCGGACGGCAACGCGGCCCCTGCCGCTTTGGATGACGCATCTGACGAGGCCATCACGATCGATCCCGGCCTTCTGGCGCAATGCTATGCCATCACGGCCATCCCCTCTGACCAGCAGGAGGAAATGCGCGATCTTCTGGCCAAGCTGCGCGCCTTTGCTGACAGCCTGTCTTCGCCGTCGAACCCGGCCTAGAAAAGTGGAATTTGCCCCTTGCCCCCGCGCACAAAACGCGTATGAAGACCTTCACGTCGGGCTATGGCGCAGCCTGGTAGCGCGTCCGTCTGGGGGACGGAAGGTCGCAGGTTCGAGTCCTGCTAGCCCGACCACTTCATACGCTACCCTATCGCTTCGCTGCACGCGCATTCGCGCCCAGGAGGGGCTGAGATGACCGGGGTTCTGCCGGATTTCCACATCACACAGATGATCGACACGGGTGAGATCCACCTGTCCGCAGCGCCAAGCGATGGGCAGGTGCAACCAGCCAGCCTTGATCTGCGGCTGGGCAATTGCGCCTATCGCGTGCGCGCCTCGTTTCTGGCAGGCGATGGCAACAGTGTGGCCAGTCGGTTGGACGAATTTGAAATGCACCGGGTCGATCTGTCGGATGGCGCGGTGCTTGAAAAAGGCTGCGTCTATCTGGTGCCGCTGCAGGAATCGCTCTGCTTGCCGGCCGACATCACGGCGGTGGCCAATGCCAAAAGCTCCACCGGGCGGCTGGATCTGCTGACCCGCGTGATCACGGATGGCGGGGTCGAGTTCGACCGCGTGCCCGCCGGTTATGACGGCCCGCTTTATGCCGAGATCTGCCCGCGCAGTTTTTCCGTGCTCGTGCGTCCGGGGATGCGGTTGAACCAGATCCGGTTTCGGCAGGGTCAGGCCGTGCTGGATGATTCCGAACTGAGCGCATTGCACGCGCAATCTCCCTTGGTCGACAGCCCCGCGCTGATCCGCGACGGCTTGGGCTTTTCGGTCGATCTCAGCCCCGGCAAGGATGATCTGGTCGGCTACCGCGCCAAACCGCATACCGGCGTGATCGATCTGGACCGGATCAGTCACTACGCGCCGCGCGATTTCTGGGAAGCGATCCGAACTGATCGCGGACGCATCATTCTTGATCCCGGCGCGTTTTATATCCTTGTCAGCCGCGAAGCGGTGCATATCCCGCCCGATTACGCCGCTGAAATGGCCCCCTATCTGGCAATGGTGGGAGAGTTTCGTGTGCATTACGCGGGCTTTTTCGACCCTGGCTTCGGCCATGACGCGGCAGGGGGCTCGGGCTCACGCGGGGTGTTGGAAGTGCGCTGCCACGAAGCGCCTTTCGTGCTGGAACATGGACAGGTCGTTGGGCGACTGGTCTATGAACGCATGGCAGCACGGCCGCAAACGCTCTATGGCGCGGGGATCGCGTCGAATTATCAGGGGCAAGGCTTGAAACTGGCCAAGCATTTCCGCGCCCCGGACTGACCTTTCAGTTCACCCGCAGTTCGACAGATCGACCACCTTGCCCTTGGCATTGATGCAGGTCTTGCCGTCCGGCGACAGCTTCACGCTGCCGCCCTTGCCTTTGACCTTGACGTTATTCACGCCTTTCTTGCCGACATTCATATTCGCATGTTTGCTTTTCAGCGTGACGCCTTTGACGCCGTTCTTGCCAATATTGATGTTAAGGTTCTTACCCTTCAGCTTCACATCCGCCGTCACCGGCGCGGCCCAAGCCATCAGGATCAAGGTCAGGGTCAGGCTCAGCCAAGTCTTGAACATCGAAACCTCATGCGACTCAAAATCGGTGACTCTGCTTACCACATCCCACCGCGCCTTTGTAAATAGAAACGCCTCGGCGACATCACGCCCCGGCTCGCCTCCCGCGTAGGGCGGGGTTTACCCCGCTATCGTCTGACCGAACGGCGGGGTAAACCCCGCCCTACGCATATGTACAAAACGGCGAAATGGCCCCTGGATCGCTGTACAAAAAAGAGATTTCAGGCGGTTCAGTCTTCGAACAGCTCGCTCTGCCCCGGCGCCTCGCCTTCGGCCTGATCGGCATCTTCGGCCGCCAGCGGACTGCCCGGCGGAGGACGGTTTTCCAAAAGCCCCGCCGCGCGCAATTCCTTCAACCCAGGCAGATCGCGCGAGCTTTCCAGTCCAAAATGATCCAGAAAAGACGGCGTCACCACAAAGGTCACAGGCCGCCCCGGCGTCATCTTGCGCCGCCCCAGACGGATCCACTCCAGATCCAGCAGCTGGTCAATCGTCCCGCGCGACACCGACACGCCCCGGATCTCTTCGATCTCGGCCCGCGTCACCGGTTGATGATAGGCAATAATGGCCAAAGTCTCGATCGCGGCGCGGCTTAGCTTGCGGGTCTCGGTGACCTCATTCTGCATCAAAAAACCCAGATCCGGCGCGGTGCGGATCGCCCAGGCATCGCCCACGCGCACCACGCGCACGCCGCGCCCTTCATAGCGTTTGCGCAGATGCGCCACCGCCTCGGCCGCATCACAGCCATGCGGCATGCGCGCCGCCATGTCGCGCAGGCTCACCGGCTCGGACGCGGCAAACAGCATCGCTTCGACCATGCGTTCCTGTTCGCCCATCGGGGGGGCCTCGAACAGGCTTTCGGTGCTATTTTCTTCTGCGCCGTCAGGCTCTTGCAGATCGTCGCTCATGACTCATCCTCTTCCCTGCGACGCAGTTCGATTGGGGCGAATGTTTCGCTTTGGCGCAGTTCCAGCCGCCCTTCCTTGACCAGTTGCAGCGTCGCCGCAAACGTCGCCGCCGTGGCCGAGCGGCGGCGCTTTGGGTCGCTGTCCCAGCCCGGCGGCAGGTAGCGTGTCAGGTCCGTCCAGCTGCCGGCAAAGCCGATCATGCCACGCATCGTCTCCAAGGCCTGCTCCATCGTGTAGACAGACTCGCGATCCATTACGAAGGGGCGAAACTCATCCCGCGTGCGGATGCGCGCATAGCCCTGCATCAGATCAAGAAGCGACGCATCCCATGTGATCCGCTTGACCCGCGCGACGCTCTCGACCTCGCCACGGGCAAAGAAATTCTGCCCCAGCCGGTCCCGCCCCATCAGCCGTGCGGCCACGTCGCGCATCGCCTGCAAACGCTCAAGCTGAAAGGCCAGATGCGCGGCCAGATCTTCAGCGCTCGGGCCCTCTTCACTGGGATCTGGCGGCAAAAGCAGACGCGATTTCAGATAGGCCAGCCACGCCGCCATCACCAGATAATCCGCTGCCAGTTCCAACCGCAGCGCCTTGGCCTTTTCGACAAAGGCCAGATATTGCTGCGCCAGCTGCAGGATCGAGATCTTGCGCAGATCGACCTTTTGCGTCCGCGACAGCGTCAACAACAGGTCCAACGGCCCTTCGAACCCGTCCACATCCACGATCAACGCCTCGGCGGCCAAACGATCGGCCACCGACATCGTGTCCGGTGTGAAACTGTCTTCGTCCATCTATGGCCTGCTCAACCCTGCATCAGGCTGGAAAGGTCCGCCTCAGCGGCCTGTATGTCAAGCGCTTCGGGCGTCCGACGGGCCTGCAAGGCGGCCTCGGCCCGTCGCTGAGCCTGCTCTGACATCTCGCCGCAGGCCTCGGCCACGGCGATCCGGTCCGGCAAAGACTGGTTGCACAACAGGGCGATGTCACATCCTGCGTCGATAGCCGCACGGGCCAAAACGGGGCGCGCGCCCTGCAAGGCTTTCATCGACAAATCATCTGTCATGATCAGCCCGTCAAAGCCGATCTCATCCCGGATCAGCTGCATCATCACCGGCGAAATGGTCGAGGGGCGATCATCAAAGGCATCAAAAACCAGATGCGCCGTCATACCCATAGGCAGGTCATTGAGGTCGCGAAACACCGCGAAATCAC
>JABSSB010000265.1 GCA_013214715.1 Paracoccaceae bacterium
CATCATCATTGAGAGGTCCGAGCCTTCCAGATGCGCCACCCGCGACAGGCGCGGCAATTGCGCGACAAAGGCGATCACCGCAAAGCCCATGACAAAAGCCAGTGCACGATCTTCGCGCCGCCCCAAATCAATCAGACGGCGCATCACCTTGCGTGGTCCGCGATAGGTGGCCACGATGTCACTTGTCACGGGCATCAGCGGCGCCGGGACAGCCAGCCTTCGAGACGCTCGAGCATATGATCGGCCAGCGTTTCATCGGCCAGCTCTTCCATCGCTTCGGCCAGGAAGGCCAGTGTCAGAAGATCGGTCGCCTGATCCATCGGGACACCGCGCGCGCGAAGATAGAACAACTGATCCTCATCAATCGCGCCCGAGGTCGAGCCATGCGAGCACGCCACATCATCAGCGTAGATCTCAAGCTCGGGCTTGGCGAGGAACTGGCTGTCATCATCCAGCAAGAGCGACTGGCTGATCTGGTAGCCATCGGTTTTCTGCGCGTCGGGTTTCACCAGAATTTTGCCCTGGAATACGCCCGTCGCGCCGTTGCGCAGCACCTTTTTGAACACCTGACGGCTTTCGCAATTCACTGCGTCATGGGTGATGAACACCGTGTCGTCATGGTGGAAATTATCGCCATCGCCCACGCAGACGCCTGCGACATGGGCCAGTGCATCGTCTCCGAGCAGTTCAATCACGGTTTCATTGCGCGTCAGCACGCCGTTCACCGTCATGGTGAAGCTGCGGAACTCGGATTCCTTGCCAAGACGGGCAAAAGTGAAGGTCGCGTCGCGGCGGTCGTGATCACGGCCTTGGCTGCGTACATGATGTAGCGCGCCGCCATCGGCGATATCGATCTCCATCACCTTGTTGAACCGCGCGGCGGCGGGACCGTTTTCAAGGATGGTGGCTTCGGCCCCGCTATCGACCTTGATCAGGTGATGCAGCATCACGTCCGACCGGTCGTCTTCATGGCGATAGATCAGGCTGATCGGCTTGGACGGTGTGCCGGTGACATGGATCACGACGCCATCTGTGGTAAAGGCTGTGTTCAATGTGGCCAGAGGACGCGCCACCGGATCCTGCCCCCGCGTTTCCAGAACGCCATAGAGCTCACGGCCCCAATGGATGTCACGATCGGCGATCTCGGCCAGCCGTTCGATGCGTACCCCGTCTAGTGTTAAATCATCCGACGCGTCGGCATCGAAGACACCATCGACAAAGACGATCTTCAGGCGGTCCACCCCGTCGAACATCGGCGCTTCGTCGGTGACCAGAACGGCCGCTTCGGGCGCCTCGGGCTGCACCAGCGTGTCGGGGCGGGTGTATTTCCAATACTCATCGCGCCGGCCGGGCAGACCGGCCGCGTTCAGACGGGACAACGCATCCGCGCGCGCCGCTTCGGACCAGCCGCCTTGCGGCAGGCCCAGCCCAGCGATCCGCGCTTCCAGCGCAGAGAGTTTTTCCTGCGGCAGACCCATTACGCCACCTCGGCCAGAATGTCGGCATAGCCGTTGTTTTCAACTTCCAGCGCCAGTTCCGGTCCGCCGGTTTTGACAATCTTGCCGTCCGCCATGATATGCACGACATCGGGTTTGATGTGATCCAGAAGGCGCTGATAATGGGTGATGACGAGGAACCCGCGCCCTTCGGCACGCAACGCGTTTACACCGTCCGAGACCAGTTTCATCGCATCCACGTCCAAACCGGAATCCGTCTCATCCAGCACGCACATCTTGGGCTCAAGCATGGCCATCTGCAGGATTTCGTTGCGCTTTTTCTCACCGCCCGAGAATCCCACATTCACCGGACGCTTGAGCATATCGGCGTCGATTTTCAGGTCCTTGGCTTTGGCGCGGATCAGCTTGAGAAAATCAGCTGCGCTCATTTCTTCCTCGCCACGCGCCTTGCGCTGTGCGTTCAGAGCGGTGCGCAGGAAGGTCATGTTGCCCACGCCGGGGATTTCGACCGGGTATTGGAAAGCCAGAAAAAGACCGGCGGCCGCACGCTCTTCCGGTTCCAGCTCAAGCAGGTCTTCGCCTTCAAGCGTGGCGCCGCCTTCTGTCACCTCATAGCCATCGCGGCCCGACAAAACGTAAGACAAGGTCGACTTGCCCGAACCATTCGGCCCCATTATCGCGTGGACCTTGCCGGCCTCGACCTCAAGGTTCACGCCTTTCAGGATTTGCTTGTCTTCTTCTTCAAGTTTAACGTGAAGGTTTTCGATCTTCAGCATTGTTTTTTCACCTATTTTTGGCCGCGCAGGCCGTTATCCTCTTTGGGCCTCAGCCCAATACCACCGCGGTGCCCGACGCGCTGACCATCAGCATGCTGTCGCCCACCACCTCATAATCCAAATCTACGCCCACAACGGCATTGGCCCCCATGGATCCGGCGCGTTCTTTCAATTCGGCAATCGCGATTTCCCGTGCATCCTGCAGCTTTGCCTCATATGCGCCCGAGCGCCCGCCGACGATGTCGGTCACCGATGCAAAGAAGTCCCGCACCACATTGGCACCCATGATCGCCTCACCCACCACGATGCCGCGATAGTCTGTGATGCGATGGCCATCGACACTGTTGGTTGTTGTCACGATCATCTCATGTCCTTTCGTTCCCGCCTGGGGCATGTCCCATGGATTGCTCATCTGGGTCAGAACCAGCCCAGATAGGACATCAGCATCGCCACGCTCATTCCAACCATGCCCATTAGCGCCGAGGTCACAAAGACCGACTCCCCGATCAGACCGGAGGTCTTGCCTGCCCGTTTGCGCAGGGAAAACCCGATGGCCGTGCCGATGGCCACACCGGCCCCCACGCCGATATTCGCCTGAATGAGCGCGTTGAGCGTCTCCATCAGCCGACAGAGCCTTCGAGTGAGATCGCCACAAGCTGCTGCGCTTCCATCGCAAATTCCATCGGCAGTGCCTGCAGCACTTCCTTGGCAAAGCCATTCACGATTAGCGCCACGGCCTCTTCCTCGTCCATGCCGCGCTGGCGGCAATAGAACATCTGGTCGTCATCGACCTTGGAGGTCGTGGCCTCATGTTCAACACGTGAGGAGTTATTCTTCACCTCGATATAGGGCACCGTATGCGCCCCGCATTTGTCGCCGATCAGCAGCGAGTCACATTGGGTGTAGTTGCGCGAATTCTTGGCCTTGGGGTGCATCGACACCAACCCGCGATAGGTGTTCTGCGCCACGCCTGCACTGATGCCTTTGGACACGATGCGCGACTTGGTGTTCTTGCCCAGATGCACCATCTTCGTGCCGGTATCGGCCTGCTGGTGATTGTTGGCGATGGCGATCGAATAGAACTCACCCTGGCTGTCATCGCCGCGCAGAATGCAGGACGGGTATTTCCACGTCACGGCGGAGCCGGTCTCGACCTGCGTCCACATCACCTTGGACCGATCCCCGCGGCAATCGGCGCGCTTGGTCACGAAGTTATAGATGCCGCCTTTACCGTTTTCGTCGCCGGGGAACCAGTTTTGAACGGTAGAGTATTTTACCTCGGCATCTTCTTCGACGATGATCTCCACCACGGCGGCGTGCAGCTGGGCCGTGTCCCGCTGGGGTGCGGTGCAGCCTTCAAGATAGGACACATAGCTGCCCTTGTCGGCGATGATCAGCGTGCGTTCGAACTGACCGGTGTTTTCTGCATTGATGCGGAAATAGGTCGACAGTTCCATCGGGCAGCGCGTGTTGGGCGGGATGTAGACAAAGGACCCGTCCGAGAAGACGGCCGAATTCAGCGTGGCGTAGAAATTGTCCGAGACCGGCACGACCGAGCCCAGATACTTCTTTACCAATTCCGGATGCTCTTTGATCGCCTCGGAGATCGAACAGAAGATCACACCGGCCTTGGCCAGTTCCTCCTTGAAGGTCGTGACGACCGAGACACTGTCAA
>JABSSB010000266.1 GCA_013214715.1 Paracoccaceae bacterium
TCGCCATCGATCCGAACACGGGTAAAGCCCGCCTTTTGCCATTCGGCCAATTCCTTTCGATATTCGCCCTTGCGCCCACGCACGACCGGCGCAAGCAGATAGGCGCGTGTCCCCTCGGGCAAAGCCATGACGCGGTCGACCATCTGGCTCACACTCTGGGCCGAGATCGGCTGCCCGGTGGCCGGGCTGTAGGGAACCCCCACACGCGCCCATAACAGCCGCATGTAATCGTAAATCTCGGTGACAGTTGCAACGGTGGAGCGTGGATTGCGGCTGGTGGTTTTCTGCTCAATGCTGATCGCAGGGGAAAGCCCGTCAATATGTTCGACATCGGGCTTTTGCATCATTTCGAGAAATTGGCGCGCATAGGCCGACAGGCTCTCGACATAGCGCCGCTGCCCCTCGGCATAGATGGTATCAAACGCAAGGCTGGATTTGCCCGAACCCGACAATCCGGTGACCACGATCAGGGCATCGCGCGGCAGGTCGATATCGACCCCTTTGAGATTGTGTTCCCGCGCGCCGCGGACGGAGATTTTGGTGAGAGACATGAAACTGTTTGTTCCGCAAATGTTCACAATTGTAAAGGGGCAACGGGCATCGGTTTACCCGCCTATCTCGCCTGCCATTGCACTTGGCGCTGGGATCATGTGATTACAACGCCCGAAGCCGCAAAGCGTTTCGATCAATATTGCCCATGAAAATACGGCTTGTCGTGCGCCAGATCAAAAAAGATTGTGTCGGACCGGAATATCGAGGCCCGCTTGCTGGGCAATCATGCCGATCCATTCGGTGACCTTGGCCACTTCGTCTTCGACCACTGCGCTGTGGCTGGCGGCGGCATCGCGGGCGGATTTTTCGGCGAAGTCTTCTCCGGTTTTAGCGTCCCTTGAAAACACCGCGCTCTGTTCGATCGCATCGGCCTTTTCGCCGGTTATGGCAAGTT
Source organism: Paracoccaceae bacterium (assembly GCA_013214715.1). Taxonomy (GTDB): domain Bacteria; phylum Pseudomonadota; class Alphaproteobacteria; order Rhodobacterales; family Rhodobacteraceae; genus JABSSB01. The sequence goes on from JABSSB010000266.1 coordinate 947, forward strand.
TCATCAAATCACCCACAGCCATGAGCGTTTGGCTGGGATGATCGGCGAAACGATCCCCATCCAGAACCCTGACCCGGTCGCCAAATTTGTCTTGGAGAGCGGCGAAGTAGCGCTGGTTAAGAAACCATGCGAGGGCGCAAGCCTGCAAATCGGTCATCGCGAATTGTTCGCGGCCATCCATGCCCAAATCCATCCCGGCATAGCTCATCATTTCAAGATAAAGCAGCCGCCCCCATCTACGTCCCATCATTCCCTTGCGCGCCACCGCCGCAAGGAAAGAGGGCAAAGCATTTGTGACCATCACAGCTCGCGCCTTGGGCGCGGCATCCATCAAGGCCGGTATGAGAACATTGGCATGGTTGGTAGGCTTGATCACCACCGCCTCGCCTGCACCCCATGGGCGCGCCAATAACCGCACAACGCCCGTCAACATTTCGCGCTGAGCATAGGAGGCACCGGCAGCGGGATTGCGCGCATTGGCCAGATGCGCACCAGCCAGATTGGCAAGGATTCCCGGCTCACTCAACCCAGAACAGATGCCTGGCTGCTCAAGCGCGCGGACCAATAAAGTGGAGCGACAAAAGGCAGTGTGAAACACAAAGTGAATAGGCGCGATCTCACTCTCGCCGCCAGTCATCTGCGCAACCGGTATCGCCGCGCTCTCTATTCCAGCCTCGCCCGCCGCATCGGCAAGAAATGCGGGCTGGGACAGGCGTTCGCGCGCAATGTTGATGAATTGCAGACTGCCGCTTGCGAGGTCGAAGCTGTGCGGGAGCCAATTCGGGGAGGTTAGGACCGTGCGAGGATCAACCATATAAATAAAGACGCCAGAGCAATAATAACCACGCGCCTTGTCTACCGGCTCCAGTGATTAGGCAAGCATTGCAGCGTCTATGCCTGCGCATAAGCACGGCGGTGAGGCGGCATGTTCGGCATTAAATGCGCGAGCAAAAACCCTAAAAATCTGCAAAAACCCCAGAAAACCGGCATTTTCCACCCTACAGAAAAAATGAAGTTCCCAGCCTAGGTGTAATCACGCAAACTCACGACCTCTCTGCAGGTCCTCAATGCCCGGGCTCTCCGGGTCGCACCATAAAATGGACGAGGCAAAGATACATGATTGCGGCGCCCCTAAACGCCGCGCCGGGCCGGCTGAGCGCTTGCAGCCCATTGTGCGAAGACACTGCACCGGTCATCCACGATCCTGCAAACACAGCGCTTGCCGGCCCGGTTCTCCTACCCATTGCGTGGTCACATCCCAAATGTCGGCAATGGCCTTGCAAGCCAGGGCCTGCTGCGGTGGACCGTAATGGGCGAGCCTTCCTTGGTTCAGCACCAGCACACGGCTGGCGTGGTTCATCGCCACAGCCAGATCATGCACCACCATAACGACGCCGATGCCTGCCCTGTGCTTGCCATCCCCGTCCCCACTTGCGGCCTGTTTGAAATGATTGAGCAGGGTTTGTTGATGCGCCAGATCCAGCGCAGCCAATGGTTCATCAGCAAGTATCCAACGCGGTTGTCCAGCGATCACACGCGCCAATAATGCCCGCGATTTTTCGCCCCCTGACAATTGGCTTACCGGGCGATCGCGCAAACCCTCTAACCGCAGGGCCGTGATCGCGTCCTCGACCGGTTCGGCCCGCGTATCACGATGCGGCATCCGGCCCAGCCGGATCAACGCCTCAACCGTCACGTCCCAGGCGATATCGGCCTCTTGCGGCAGATAGCCCAAAGCCTTCGCACGCTCGCGCGGATCAAGCGCCCCCATCGGCACTCCATCAAGCGCAACCGATCCGGTATCGGGGGCAAGCAAACCGGCAAGACTCATAAGCAGGCTCGATTTGCCCGCACCATTGGGGCCGACAATTGCCGTGATTTGGCCCGGCTCAAGCGCCGCTGTAATCTCAGAAAGGACAGCCACTCCGCCGCGTTTGAGGGTGAGATTGTCGATCGTTAGCGTCATATTTGCCCCCGCCTTAACTTGATCAACAGCCACAAGAAAAACGGCGCCCCGATCAAGGACAGCGCGATCCCCAAACGCAATTCGGTCACGAATGGCAAAATCCGCACCGCGCAATCGGCGACCAGAACCAAGCTCGCGCCGGCCAATGCGCTCGGCACGATCAAGGATGACGGCATACGATCGGTCAAAGGACGCACCAGATGCGGCACAATTAGCCCGACAAAGCCGATAATGCCCGCCACCGCCACGCCCGATCCTACGGTCAATCCCACCCCGATCACCAACGCGATCAAAAGCCTGCGCGGGTCCATTCCCAATGACCGCGCGGCGGCCTCTCCCAAGGTGAGCGCATCAAGGCCGCGTCCTGCACCAATCAGAACCGCCACCCCGGCAATCGTCAAGGGTGTAGCAATCCACACATCGCCCCAAGATCTGTCGGTAACTGCACCGTTGAGCCACATGACGATCTGGCTCATGGCGAAGGCGCTGGGCGACATGGTGATCGTCAATGCGGTGAGCGCGCCTGCAAGGCTCGCCACCATCAATCCCGCCAGAGTAAACAAGGCAATGCCGCCACCAGCTCCAGCGCGTCCATCGGTGACATTGCGGCCCGCAATCAATGCTAACAACACCATCGCCGTACCCGCGCCCATCAAAGCCGCTATCGGCAGCGCCCAGACCGCACCGATCCAAAAGCTTGCCACCGCGCCCAACGCCGCCATGGGCGCAATCCCAAATAGGCCGGGATCAGCCAGCGGATTGCGCAAATATCCCTGCATCGCCGCTCCCGACCCGCCCAGCACCGCCCCGATCGTCACCGCCAAGACCGCCCGTGGCAAGCGCAATTCCATCAGGATCAGCGCCGCATTGGCGTCCAAAGCTTCACCGGTGAACGGATCAATCCAAACCCGCCCTGCAAGCAGCGAGAGCGGGAACAGCACCGTCAAAAGGCCGG
>JABSSB010000267.1 GCA_013214715.1 Paracoccaceae bacterium
GAGCAAGCGGTGCTGGAACCGGGCGACGTAACGATGGACAGCACGCTCGAGGATCTGGGCATCGACAGCCTGGGCCTAGTCGAAAGCATCTTCGCCATCGAGGAAGAGTTCGACATTTCGGTCCCCTTCAACGCAAATGACCCCAGCGAAAGCGATTTCGATATTTCGTCCGTCGCCTCCATCGTGGCCGGGATTGAAAAGCTGATTGCAGATCAGAAAGGCTGACACCGGATCATGAAGAGAGTGGTCATCACCGGCGCAGGCACCATCAACGCGCTGGGGCATAATGTGTCCGACACGCTGGAGGCCATGCGCGACGGCCGCTGCGGGATCGGAGCGCTTGAATTTCGCGATGTAGAGCGTTTGGCCATTCGGATCGGCGGACAGGTCCGGGGCTTTGAAACCGAAGTCCGGTTCAATCGCCAGCAGATGACGCTTTATGACCGGTTCACGCAGTTCACTTTGGCGGCCACTAAGGAAGCGATCGAGCAATCGGGGATCACCTTTACCGGCGAAACGGCCAATCGCTCCGGCGTTGTGCTGGGCACCGCTGGTGGCGGGGTCAGCACATGGGATGACAATTACCGCTCCGTTTACGAGGACGGCAAGAACCGCGTGCATCCTTTTGTCGTGCCCAAGCTGATGAACAACGCCGCCGCCAGCCATGTGTCGATGGAATACAATCTGCGTGGCCCGTCTTTCACAGTGTCCACGGCCTGTGCGTCTTCGAACCACGCCATGGCGCAGGCCTTTGCGATGGTGCGGTCAGGCATGGCGCCGGCGATGATCACAGGCGGGTCGGAATCCATGCTGTGCTTTGGCGGGGTTAAGGCGTGGGAAGGCTTGCGGGTGATGTCCAAGGATGCCTGCCGCCCCTTTAGCGCCAATCGCAATGGTATGGTGCAGGGCGAAGGGGCGGGGGTCTTTGTCTTTGAAGATTTTGACCATGCCCGCGCCCGCGGGGCCGAGATTCTCGCCGAGGTGGTCGGTTATGCCATGTCGTCGGACGCCGCCGATATCGTGATGCCTTCGAAACAAGGTGCCGCGCGGGCGATGGCCGGAGCGCTGGCGGATGCAGCCGTGTCCCCGGATGAGGTTGGTTACATCAATGCACATGGTACCGGCACGGCGGCCAATGACCGGACCGAATGCGCCGCCGTAGCCGATGTATTTGGTCCACATGCGAATAACCTGATGATGTCCTCGACCAAATCCATGCATGGTCACCTGATTGGCGGCACCGGCGCGGTCGAATTGCTGGCCTGTATCATGGCGCTGCGCGACGGGGTGATCGCCCCCACCATCGGCTATGAAGAGCCGGACCCGGAATGCGCGTTAGACGTCGTGCCGAATGAGGCGAGGGAGGCGAAGGTTTCGGTCGCGCTATCCAACGCTTTTGCCTTTGGCGGGCTGAACGCCGTTCTGGCCCTGCGCAAAGTCTGACGTCTCATCCGGCAACCCTGCCAGCCTTAGACCGTGCCACCAGCGATCATTGGCCTCGGGAACGATCATCGGCACCATTTGTTCGATCTTGCTGATGGTCAGTCCGGGCATGACCTCAGGCAGTTTGTCCAGGGCGGCTTCAGCCTCATCCAGCTGGCTCATGCAGCCAAGCGACGCAGTGCGCCACCCATGCGCGGCGGCGTGGGTGTCATCGATCTGCACCAGAGGGAAAGTCGACACTCGCCCCGTCGCCCATCATTCTCACGACGCGGCCATTGGTGTGGTGCACGGTAGGGTCAAACACAGTCATGCGATGCTGTTTCAGGATCGCCACTGTGCCGGCTACATACCGGGCCATCGCCCAGAATAGCCAACAATGGCAGATGCCAGAATCGCGGCGATCCTGCGGTGCGGCTACGCCCTCCTTACGCGTCACCGCCAAGGATCAAGCTGCAGGAGGGGCGAAGGGTCAAGACCGCGCGTCAGAGGCGCGCGCTTAGTTCTCGACGACATCCACCACGTTATAGGCGGCCGTGAAACCGGACAGGGACAAACGCAGGTCGATCCGCTGATCCGGGGCAGGGGCCGGAACGATGGATACGACGGCTTCATCCTCGGCCTTCATCAATGCGATGTCTTCTTCGGTCAGGCCGATCTGCGCGACGCAGCCCACCGGCGTGCAGTATTCATATCCATAGCGTTTGCCCAGATTGTCGCCGATGGCGATAGTCATCTGGGCTGGCAGCAAGGTTTCCAGCGGCACGATCACAGTCGCTGCGGCCGCGGCCGGTCCCTCTGCAAGGCGAAACAACGTTATTTCAGCCATGGGCTGCCCATTTGGGTCCAGCATCAGTTGCAACATCGAACAGGGGTCTTGCTCCAGCTGCGATGCAATGCAGGCCAATTGCCAGTCATTGAAGGTCTCTTTCAGATATCGCTCACCCAGCGGGCGTTCCCCTTTTTGGAGCGGCACTCCCATATCCAGATCCGAAGTAGTGCCGGTATCCTGCGCAACAGCTACGGTGCTGCTCAGCGTAAGCGCGATCAGCGCCGTGGAAAAATACGGTTTGGCCATGCCTGTTTCTGCCTTTCTTGTATCTAACATCGGCCATAGCACGCGCGCCGCTCCATGTCAGCGCTGATCGCTGTGAATAAAGAAGAGTTGCAGCAAGTTTACCCGGCTTATGCACGACAGTTCGGGTATTTCAGACAAAGAAAAGGGGCCACACAGCGTGGCCCCTTTTCCATCATCACTCCCCGTCGGACTGGCCGACTTAGTCATTGGTAAGACGGTATGAAAGTGGGGTTTTGGGGTCAACAGAAAAACCGGATTTTTTTTCGATAATCGCTTCCATAGCGCCTGAGCGTTCACATCATCCGGCCGATGATAAAAAAAGCCGCATCCTAAGATGCGGCCAGTCTGACAGGGAGGAAGGCCGCCTAACCCTTTGCGTTAAGCGACCCGAGCTCACCTTAGCTTGAAATGGTTAACAATCCGTGGCGATGCCGTTTTATCTATTTTTCCGGGATCAGCCCTTGGGGATTGAAACGCAAAACCACCAGAAGAATCAGCCCCATAGTCAACAGACGCATATGCGCCACGCCATCCATGAGGTGGTCTTTCAGGGCACCATCGGCCATGCCCGCCGTGACAGTATTCATCAGCCAGCCGCCCATCGGTTCCACCTGAATCCAGAAGAACCAGATCAGCATCCCGCCCAGCACCGCGCCAAAATTGTTACCCGACCCGCCGATGATCACCATCACCCAGATCAGGAAGGTAAAGCGCAACGGCTGATAGGTGCCGGGTACCAGACCGGAATCCAGCGTGGTCATCATCGCACCGGCCAGCCCGCAAATGGCCGACCCCAGCACAAAGACCTGCAAATGGCGGCGCGTGACATCCTTGCCCATGGCTCGTGCTGCGGTTTCATTGTCGCGAATGGCCCGCATCATTCGGCCCCACGGGCTGTTCAGTGCGCGTTGCGAGAGCACGACCAGGAGGATCAACACCACGGCAAACAGCCCGGTATAAAGCATCTTCACATGGACGGTCGACGCCGTGACCACATCCACACCCAGCCGGTCCGACAAGCCGTTGAACCATTCGCTTTGCTGCAGGTCGATCTCATAAGGCACGAAGCTTGGGCGCGGGATGCCGTTGACGTTTTTCACGCCTCGCACCAGCCAGTCTTCGTTCTTGATGGTGGCAATGATGATCTCGGAGATGCCCAGTGTTGCAATCGCCAGATAGTCTGAACGCAGCCCCAAAGCCGTCTTGCCGATCAGCCAAGCGGCTCCGGCCGCAAACAGCCCGCCCACTGGCCAGGCCAGCAAGACCGGCCAGCCCAGCCCGCCCAGATAGCCCGTCAGCGCAGGATCGACCGCCTCGACGGCCCCCGTATTTGGATCATAGACC
>JABSSB010000268.1 GCA_013214715.1 Paracoccaceae bacterium
ATGCGGCTCATGACTGTCCCTTTCTCTTTTTGCGAGTCGGGCGTGGTGTAACGCAGAAATCGGGCTGTGGGAAGCAATGTATGCGATTGTATACAGTTTTTTAATAGCTGCGAGGATGGGGCTTTGCCCTTCTGCTCGCCCTATGGGCGGTCAGTAACCCCAGGGATATTTATGAAGAGAAAAAAGACTGGAGTTTGGGGCGCAGCCAGTGCCATAGCCCGGGCGCACCGCGCGAGATTGGTTGGCCCACGCGCTGGTCGAGTTTTTTAAGCGTCACGTCATAATCGCGCCAGCTGCCCCCGCCCGAAGCCAGGTTGGCCACGGGTGTCTGCACGCGGTCGATGGCCTTGGCAAAGCGGGCATCCGGCGTTTCACCCGCTTCGAATTCGTCCCAAAGCGCCCGAAAGTCATCGTTTTGATCATCGGGCAAAAGGCCAAAAAGCCGGTCGGCTGCGGCCTGTTCAGCGGCTTCCTGAGCGGCGCTATCGACCTGGCCGTGGATCGGGCTGTCGCCGGCATCAATTTCCACGATGTCGTGGATCAGAAGCATCTTGAGAACGCGGGAGATATCGACCTCTGGCCCGGCCTGATCGGCCAGAACCAGAGCGTAAAGCATCACATGCCAGCTATGTTCGGCTGAGTTTTCAAAGCGAGACAGGTCAATCAGGCGCGAAGCCCGCAGAACCGATTTCAACTGGTCCGCTTCGCGCAGGAAGGCGATCTGCGCCTCGATCCGGTCGCTCACGTCGAGGGGTTCTTCTGCGCCGCGCGGATTTCGGTGACGCGCTCCTTGAGGAAGGCGCGCGCCTTTTCTTCGGCCATGCGTACGCGTACTTCGGTCAGGAAGGCTTCTTCTAACGTCTGGGAGGATTGGCCCAGCACCTTGCCGACCTCCATATACAGACGATCTTCCCCCGTTTGGCGTTGCAGGGCGAGCGTTTCCTTGGCCAGTTTGGAGGCAAGCGTCTGCAGGGTGGAAGACATCAGCGCGTCGTCTCCGTCAGGCGACGTTTGACGTAATCGGTGACTGAGCCGATCATTGTGTCCATGTATTCTTCTTTGAAGAAGTGATCAGCGCCTTCGATTTCCTGATGGGTGATTGTGATACCCTTCTGTTCCTGAAGCTTGCCCACAAGGCTTGTGGTATCGGCTGGCGGGGCCACGCGGTCCTTGCTGCCATTGATGATCAGGCCGGAAGACGGGCAGGGCGCGAGGAAAGAGAAATCATACATATTCGCGGGGGGTGCGACCGAGATGAAGCCTGTGATTTCCGGACGCCGCATCAGAAGCTGCATCCCGATCCATGCCCCAAAAGAGAACCCGGCCACCCAGCAATGTTTGGAATTGGCGTTCATCGATTGCAGGTAATCCAGTGCCGAAGCGGCATCGCTTAGCTCTCCGATCCCCTGATCATATTCGCCCTGGCTGCGCCCGACGCCGCGGAAATTGAACCGCAGGACGGTGAAGCCCATGTTATAAAAGGCATAATGCAGGTTGTAGACGACCTTGTTGTTCATCGTCCCGCCAAATTGTGGGTGCGGATGCAGCACAATGGCGATGGGGGCGTCTTTTTCTTTTTGAGGGTGATAGCGGCCTTCGAGGCGGCCTTCGGGTCCGGGAAAGATGACCTCGGGCATGAGGGGCGGGTCCTGTCCGTTTCTTGCACTGAAAGTATCCGGGGAATGTTGACCCATTCCGTCGGCTACTTTAGAAAGGTTCTAATAACAATGCGGCCCAAACAGCCGCGCCAACGAATGAGATACGCATGACAGGCGGATTGGTCAATCATTTCACCAATTTTCGCCGGCGCTGGAGGATTTGCGCATGAAACTGTCGACAAAAGGCCGCTATGCAATGGTGGCGCTGACGGATCTGGCGCTTGAGGGTCGGGACAAGCTGGTGACTTTGGCCGAGATCTCGGAACGTCAGAATATCTCTCTGGCCTATCTCGAACAGCTTTTCGTCAAATTGCGCCGGGCGCAGTTGGTGGCATCGGTGCGAGGGCCTGGGGGCGGATACCGATTGGCGCGTGAACCGTCTGAAATCCGCGTGGTTGATATCCTGCGGGCGGTGGATGAAACCGTAGACGCCATGCACAAGGGCGCGGGGGCGTCGGGTGGCATGTCGGGGTCGCGCGCGCAATCGCTGACCAACCGGCTTTGGGAAGGGCTGAGCGCGCATGTCTATGTCTTCCTGCATCAGACGCGCCTTTCGGATATTGTCGGCAATGACCTTGCGCCATGCCCGGCGGTGCCCAGCCTTTTTGCCGTGGTGGATGAATAGGCCGGGATGCGCGTCTATCTTGATCACAACGCCACCGCGCCACTGCGGCCCGAGGCGCGCGCTGCGATGGTCGCGGCGATGGATGTGGCGGGCAACCCGTCTTCCGTCCACGCCGAAGGCCGCGCAGCCAAAGGGCTGATCGAGCGCGCGCGCGGGCAGATTGCGGCGGCCTTCGGGGCTGAGGGCGCCGATATCATTTTTACATCCGGTGCGACCGAAAGCGCAGCGTTGGCGTTGGAAGGGCGGGGCCTGTCTGGCGCGGGCATCGAACATGATGCGGTGCGGGCCTGGATTTCCGAAGATTTGACCGCTTCTTGCGATGGGCTTGTGACCGTGCCTGATCCGGTATGCGCGACGCTTCAGATGGCCAATTCGGAAACCGGTGTCGTGCAAGACTTGCCAGATGGTCTGGCCGTGACGGATGCGACGCAGGCCTTTGGCAAACTGCCCGTGGCCTTCAACTGGTCAGGCGCCACCATGGCGCTGATTTCTGCGCACAAGCTGGGCGGACCCAAAGGCATCGGAGCGTTGGTGATCAAGCGCGGCACCGATCTGGCCGCGCGGATCAAGGGTGGCGGACAGGAAATGGGCCGCCGGTCTGGCACTGAAAATGTCATCGGAATCGCAGGTTTTGGCGCGGCGGCGGAAGCCTCTGCGCGCGATCTGGCCGATGGGGTTTGGGAGCGCGTGGAGAAACTTAGAAATATTCTAGAAAGCGCTCTTGCGACTGGCACATCTCAGACTATTTTCGTAGGAAAGGCTGAGAAGCGTCTGCCAAACACTGCGTGTTTTGCCACTCCGGGCTGGAAGGGTGAGACCCAGGTGATGCAGATGGACCTTGCCGGGTTTGCGGTCAGCGCAGGCTCGGCCTGTTCGTCAGGAAAGGTGCGCGCCAGCCAGGTGCTGACTGCGATGGGATATGAAGCTGAAACGGCCATGGGTGCGCTGCGCGTGTCTTTGGGGCCGGACAGTCAGGAAAATGAGATACTGCGCTTTGCCGAGGCGTGGTTGAAACAAGAAAAGAAATTCCGCGCCTGGCAGGCGTGAGACGTCAGGAGAGCAACAATGGCCGCATTGGACCAGACCCAAGTCAAGGAAGGTGTCGATCAGGAGACCGTGGATGCTGTTCGTGAGGTCAGCACCTATAAATATGGCTGGGACACCGAGATCGAGATGGAATACGCCCCGAAAGGCGTGAACCCCGATATCGTGCGGCTGATTTCGGAAAAGAATGAAGAGCCGGAATGGATGACCGAGTGGCGTCTACAGGCGTTCCAGCGCTGGGAGCAGATGTCTGAGCCGAAATGGGCGATGGTGAATTACCCAGAGATCGATTTTCAGGACCAGTATTACTATGCTCGTCCAAAATCGATGGAAGTGAAACCCAAATCGCTGGATGAGGTCGATCCGAAACTGCTGGCGACCTATGAAAAGCTGGGCATCCCGCTGAAAGAGCAAATGATCCTTGCCGGGGTCGAAGGGGCAGAAGACGTGCCCGCCGAAGGCCGCAAGGTCGCGGTGGATGCGGTGTTTG
>JABSSB010000269.1 GCA_013214715.1 Paracoccaceae bacterium
TAAAGGAAAAAGCCGCCAATCAGAATTGCCAGCACAATTGCGCTGCGTACCCGTCCTGCCGGCATTTTCTGATAGGCCATTATCGCGGCGACAACCGTGCCCGCCCCCAAAAACAGCGCCAGAAAAATCCCAGGCCCGCCCGCCTGCCACGCGCCCGGCGTAGGTGGCATGGAAATCAGCACCGCCGCCACGCCGCCCAGCGCGACAAAGCCCATGATGCCCACGTTGAAGAGCCCGGCAATGCCCCATTGCAGGTTCAGCCCCAGTGCCATGACGGCGCTTACCAGCCCCATATTGACCAGCAGCAGCGCCGAGTTCCAGCTTTGCAGCCAGGCCGACAGCAGGATCAGGGCAATCATGCCCCCGAAATACAAAGGAATACGCGCCTGATCCGTCATACCGCTTTCCCCTTGAAAAGACCTGTCGGTTTAAAGAGCAGAACCACCACCAGAATCACAAAGCTCACCGCGAATTTGTAATCGGTGGACAACAGCTGGACGAGGCCCGCAGGCTCTAGCCCTTCGGGCATCAGATAGCCCAACACCTTTTTCCAGGCATAGGTGAACAGCACTTCGGAAAAGGCGATGATGAAGGCCCCTGCAATGGCTCCGATCGGGTTGCCCAATCCGCCCACGATGGCCGAGGCAAAGATCGGCAGCAGCAGCTGGAAATACACAAACGGCCGGAAGCTTTTGTCCAACCCGTAAAGCGTTCCCGCCACAGCCGCTAGCGCGGCCACGATAAGCCATGTCACCATGACCACGCGTTCCGGGTTGATGCCCGACAACAACGCCAGATCTTCATTGTCGGAGTAGGCGCGCATGGATTTGCCCGTGCGCGTGCGGTTGAGAAACCAGAACAGCAAAGCCACGGCAATGATTGCCACCACCACGGTGATGCCTTGGGTCGTCTTTATTGCCAGCCCTTCGCGCAGCCCCGTCATGTCCCGGAATTCACGGGCGGAAATGATGAATCGTTCCCCGTCGGAAAAACGGATGTCACCCGTTCCGATGATCAGGCGCACCAGCCCGTTCATCACGAACATGATCCCCATCGACAGGATCAAAAAGGTCACGGGCACCGCTTTTTTCGCGCGATAGTATTTGTAAACGCCACGATCGGTGACCAGCACCAGAATCATGGTCGCCAGAATACCGAAGGGCAAAGCCAGCAAGGCCGTCGGCAGTACCCCCGCAGAAATCCCGATGGCCTGAAACCACCATGTAAACAGGATCGTGATTGTCGTGCCAAAGGCCATGGTATCGCCATGGGCAAAGTTCGAAAACCGCAGCACGCCATAGATCAGCGTCACCCCCAAAGCGCCCAGCGCCAGCTGGCTGCCATAGGCAATGGCGGGGACGATTACGAAATTGGACAGCGCCACGATGGCGTTGAGAAAATCCATATCAGTTCTCCGGCTGCGAGATGTCGCAGCTTCCGCGCAGGAACTGGCCCAAGCCCGGGCTGCCCGCATATTGGATCGAATAGATTGCGTCGTCGCCGTCAAAGACAGTAGGATGTGAGGCCACCGCCTCGCGCAGCGGCGCCGGGATCGCGCGTGCGCCGGACACCTCGCCCCAGCGCGCATCCAGCATCACCTGCGCCTTGCGCAAACGCCCATCGTCAAAATGGCCATAGGCAAGCTGTTCGGCGTCGTGGGTATACCAGATCCGCTGATGCCAGGCGCGCTCAAACGGCTGGCCAATCACGCAGCGTTCGTGGAAGAGGCAGGTCATCGTGCCAAAACCCCGTGCTGACACGTCATTCGGGCTTAGCGCCGCCAAAGGCGCGGCCATCCAGATCAGCGCCAGCATTACAAAACCACGCATCCCTAGCCCCCCAGGAAAGATTTGCGGACTTCGGGGTCGGCCAGAAGCTCTTTGCCTGATCCGGTATAGGCATTGCGGCCCTGAACGAGAACATAGCCCTTATCGGCAATCTCCAGCGCTTGCCGGGCGTTCTGTTCCACCATCAGGATTGGAATGCCCGTGCGCGCTACTTCGATGATCCGGTCAAACAGTTCGTCCATCACGATGGGCGACACGCCGGCCGTGGGCTCATCCAGCATCAGCACCTTGGGCTGGGTCATCAGCGCCCGGCCCACGGCAACCTGCTGGCGCTGCCCGCCCGACAGCTCGCCCGCTGCCTGATGGCGCTTTTCGCGCAGGATCGGGAACAGATCAAAAACCTGCTCCATCGTTGGCCGGAAATCATCGCGCCGGATAAAGGCACCCATTTCCAGGTTTTCCTCCACCGTCATCGAGGTGAAGATATTTTGCGTTTGCGGCACGAACCCCATGCCATGCACCACACGATCCTGCGGCGACAACGAAGAGATATCCTGCCCATCAAGCCGTACCGCCCCCTTGCGCAGGTTCAGCATGCCAAAGACGGCCTTCATTGCGGTGGATTTGCCCGCGCCATTGGGCCCCACGATTACGGCAATCTCACCGGGATCAACCGCGATGGTGCAATCATGCAGGATATCAGGCCCCTTGCCATAGCCGCCCGTCATCCCATCCCCGATCAGAAACGGTTCAGCCATGCACGCCCCCGTTTTTCTTCTCTTCCAAAATACCCATATTCCACCCTTGGCCGCCCGCTCAGGCGGTGGCCTTGTTCTTCAAACCGGTGCCCAGATAGGCTTCGATCACCTGCTCATTGGCTTTGATCTCTGCCAGAGTGCCCTCTGCCAGCACCTTGCCCTGTGCCATGCAGATCACCGGGTTGCACAGCCTTTCGATGAAGTCCATGTCATGCTCGATCACGACAAATGTATAGCCGCGCTCTTTGTTCAGACGCAGGATCGCATCGGCAATCGTGTAGAGCAGCGTGCGGTTCACGCCCGCGCCGACCTCATCAAGAAACACGATCTTGGCATCCACCATCATCGTGCGGCCCAACTCCAACAGCTTTTTCTGACCGCCCGAAACCTGTCCGGCCTTTTGTTCGGCCAGATGTTCGATCGTCAGAAACTCCAGAACCTCATCGGCCTTGGCGCGCAGAGCGCGTTCTTCATCCGCGATACGCTTGCGACCGAACCATGTGTTCCAAAGCTTTTCGCCTGACTGCCCACCCGGCACCATCATCAGATTCTCGCGGCAGGTCATGGATGAAAACTCATGCGCGATCTGAAAGGTGCGCAAAAGCCCCTTGTGAAACAGCTCATGCGGCGGCAGGCCGGTGATATCCTCACCATTCATGCTCACGCGGCCTGATGTCGGCTCCAACACGCCTGCGATCACATTGAACAACGTGGTCTTGCCTGCGCCATTGGGCCCGATCAACCCGGTGATCGAGCCTGCCTCGATCTCAAGGCTCGCGCCGTCCACGGCATGGAACCCGCCAAAATGTTTGTGGATGTCGTCAACGACGATCATGATATCCCCTCGGCCTCTCTCGTGCCGCGCCTATAGATGCGAAACGACCCGGGCTGCAAGTCCCGGGTCGTCCCCTTCATGTCGTTAGGTTACAGCGCTGTGATCAACGGAACTGCGCGGTGGTGACTTTGCCGTCTTCGATCACGATCTCGCGGTAGTTGCCGGCCGATTCACCGGGGCCGATCAGCTCAACCGCCGTGGCGCCGACATAGTCGATCTCGCCACCGTTTTTCAGGATCTCAAGCGCCTTGCCCAGCTCACCCGGGAAGATTTCTTCGCCCGGTGCATTGGCGACCGACATCACGTGGTCCTTGTAATCGGCCGGATCCATCGAGCCTGCCGACTTCAAGATCAAAAATGATCGCATCCACCGGCAGGCTGCGCGCCTT
>JABSSB010000027.1 GCA_013214715.1 Paracoccaceae bacterium
ATGACCGGGCCGTCCCGCAATGGTGCGGTGATCGCCGTTCAAGGGCTGGCCGGAGGCACGGGATCCACAACCTTTGCCACCAACCTCGCCTATGAGCTGGCCAGCCTGCAAAAATCTGAACGTCCGATGGTATGCCTGTTGGATTTCGACTTTCAGATCGGCAGTGTCGCGACCTATCTCGATCTTAACCGCCACGACACCATTGGCGAATTGCTGGCAGATACTGAAGCTCTGGACGAAGACTCCTTTGTCTCGGCTTTGCAGGTCATTGACGACAAACTCAGTGTCATGACCTCGCCGGCGGATATTATTCCACTGGATCTTGTCACACCCGAAGACGTTCAGCGCGTCATCGACATGGCTCGACACAAATATGATTACGTGCTGATCGACATGCCCACAACGCTGGTTCAATGGACCGAAACTGTCCTGACCAACGCGCATATCTTCTTTGCCGTCATCGAAATGGACATGCGGTCCGCTCAGAACGCCCTGAGGCTAAAACGCGCTTTGCAGGCTGACAGCCTGCCTTTCGAAAAGCTGCGCTTTGTCATGAACCGGGCACCAAAATTCACTGATATGAACGGGAAGGCGCGGGTCAAACGGCTTGCTGAAAGCCTTGGCGTCGAAATCAACGTAAACCTGCCCGATGGCGGGCGTGCCGTCCGCGACAGCGGTGATCACGGTCTGCCCCTGGCAGATACGGCCGCCAAGAACCCGCTGCGCAAGGAGATTTCTAAGATTGCCAAAGAAATCGACACCCTCGCGCAAGCCGATGAAGAAGCAGCCTGATTTGCGCAAGACGAGGAGCTGAAGAATGTTTTCAAAATACAAGAAGGCCCCTGCCGCCCCAGCCCAGCCTGTGCCGGGAGACATCGCGCCCGAAGCCATACGGGCGCCACAGACCACCGTAGCCAAAGCGCAGGATCCAGCCGCCGACCGCGAGCGCAGGCGCAAGGAACGCCTGTCGGAAATCAAGCTTGAGCTGCATCGCGAATTGCTCGAAGTGCTCAACCTCGCGGCCCTGGACAGAGCATCAGAGAGCGAGCTACGCACCGAGATCGGATTGATCGCCACCGAGGCCTTGCAATCGCGTAACATTGCACTCAACCGCGAAGATCGCATCAAGCTCAATGATGAGCTGTATGATGAGGTGACCGGGCTTGGACCTTTGGAAACGCTGCTCAAGGATGACTCGGTCAACGATATTCTGGTCAACGGCCCCCGGCAGGTTTTCATCGAACGCGCGGGCAAGCTGGAACTGTCCAACGTGACCTTCCGCGACGAACGTCATTTGTTGCGCATCATCGACAAGATCGTGTCGGCTGTTGGTCGTCGTGTCGATGAATCCAACCCTTATGTCGACGCCCGTCTGGCAGACGGGTCGCGTTTCAACGCCATGGTGCCGCCCATCGCGGTGGACGGATCGCTGGTGTCGATCCGGAAATTCAAAAAGGACAAGCTGGGTATTGATGATCTGGTCAAGTTCGGCGCCTTCACAGATGAAATGGCGGCGTATCTGCAGGCTGCAGTCGCCACACGTCTCAATGTGATCGTGTCCGGCGGGACCGGCTCGGGGAAAACCACTACCCTGAACGCCCTCTCCTCTTTCATCGACAATGCCGAGCGTATTCTGACGATCGAGGACACCGCCGAACTTCAGCTTCAACAGACTCATGTGGGTCGGATGGAAAGCCGTCCCCCCAATGTGGAAGGCAAAGGCGAGGTCAGCCCCCGCGACTGTTTGAAAAACGCTCTGCGGATGCGCCCGGACCGCATCATCGTGGGCGAGACGCGCGGCGAGGAAGTGATCGACATGTTGCAAGCCATGAACACGGGTCACGACGGATCGATGACGACGATCCACGCCAACTCTGCCCGCGACGCGATCAGCCGTCTTGAGAACATGATCGCCATGGCGGGTATCGAAATGCCCATCAAGGCGGTGCGCTCGCAG
Organism: Paracoccaceae bacterium; assembly: GCA_013214715.1. Lineage (GTDB taxonomy): Bacteria > Pseudomonadota > Alphaproteobacteria > Rhodobacterales > Rhodobacteraceae > JABSSB01. The sequence continues at coordinate 1,958 of JABSSB010000027.1, forward strand.
ATTGCATCGGCTGTGAACCTGATCGTCCAGGCCAGCCGTTTGCAGGATGGCTCCCGCCGCATGGTGTCGATCACTGAAATCACTGGGATGGAAGGTGACGTGATCTCCTTGCAGGAAATCTTTCGATATCAGCGTGTTGGCCTGACCCCAGACAATAAGATCATCGGACATTTCACCGCGACAGGCGTGCGGTCGAACTTTTCCGAACGGTTCAAGCAATGGGGCTACAACCTGCCAACGCAGATTTATGAACCCACAAAGATGGAGATGCACTGATGCAGATTGGCATCGAGCCCCTGATCTATGCCGCCGTCTTCGGCGGCACCTTCCTCTTGATCCAGGGCATCTACTTTGTGGCCTTCGGAAAAACCATCACGCTGGACCGCCGTGTGAATCGGCGGCTGCAGATGCTAGAAAAGGGCTCGAACCGGGAAGAAGTGCTAGAACAGCTTCGCAAGGAGATGAGTCAGCACCTCAACTCGCAAAAAATCCCGCTTTATTCCCTGTTGGCCGAAAAAGCCCAGAAAGCGGCGGTGCCATTTTCGCCGCAGCAGCTGATCTTGCTGATCATTGTGGCAGCGATAGCTGCCTTTGTTGGGTTGACGATTGGCACGTCTGCCGGATTGCCCTTGCGGATCGCGCTGTCGGTGCTGGCCGGTGTCGGCGGCGTTTACACCTGGGTCAATGGCAAAGCCAAGAAACGCCTTGCCGCGATCGAAGAGCAACTGCCCGATGCAGTGGATCTCATGGTGCGGTCCTTGCGCGTAGGGCATCCGTTTTCTTCGGCGATTCAGATGGTTGCGCAAGAAGTCGAAGATCCCATTGCAACCGAATTTGGCATCATCGCTGATGAAAGCACCTATGGCCGCGAAGTGGGCGATGCGCTCAAGGAAATGGCTGAGCGTCTGGATATGCAGGACATGCGCTTTCTGGCGGTGGCCGTAACGATCCAGCAGCAATCCGGCGGCAATCTAGCTGAAATTCTGGCCGGACTGTCCAAAGTGATCCGCTCCCGCTTCCGCCTGTTCCGCAGGGTCAAGGCCATCACCGCCGAAGCGCAATGGTCGGGAAAATTCCTATCGGCCTTCCCGCTGGTCTGTTTGCTGGTAATCATGATCTTTTCGCCAAACTATTACGACGAAGTCATCGACCACCCGTGGTTCATTCCGCTGTGCTTTTTCGTCGGCATCATGCTCACGTTGAACATCATCGTGATGCGCGTGCTCACCAACATCAAAGTGTGAGGAAAGCGACATGGAACTTCTGCAGCAACTCAATGACATCTTCTCGCAACAGCTGGGCGAATTCGGCCTGCTGATCATTCTGGGTGGTCTGGGTCTGGTGATGATCCTTGGTGTCTTGCCGCTGATGCTCAATCATCGCGAAGACCCGATGAAAAAGTTCCAGCGCGACGTCAAATCCAACGCGACCCCGCGCAAATCGAAGAAAGACCGCCTTCGCAATGATGGTGGTGTGGCTGCACAGCTCGACAAATTCGCCAGCTATCTTGAGCCCAACAACAAAGACGAATTGTCGGCCATGCAGCTCAAGATGCGCCAGGCCGGCTATTTGGCGCCCGATAGTGTGCGGGTCTTCCATTTTGCGCAATTCGCGCTGGCCTTGCTGGGTCTGGGGCTGGGTTTTGTCTATGTGACCTTCATCGACCCCGAAATCGCCGACGATCAGACCACGATGCTCGGATATCTTTTCGGACCGGGCGTTGTGGGCTATTTGCTGCCGAAATACTGGATCACCCGCCGTGTAGAAGAACGCAAGCAAGCCATCGAAGAGGCGTTTCCAGATTCGCTCGATATGCTGCTGGTCTGTGTCGAAGCCGGGCAATCCCTTGAACAATCCATCGTGCGCGTCTCGGCTGAATTGCGGGCCTCTTATGCTGAACTGGCGCAGGAATACGACATCGTCGCTTATGAACTGAAGGCCGGTAAAGACAAGGATCGGGTTCTGCGCGACATGGGTACGCGCTGTGGCGTGCAAGATATCAGCGCCTTTGTGACGGTTCTGATCCAGTCTGCCACCTTTGGCACGTCAATCGCCGAAGCACTGCGGGTCTATGCCAGCGAAATGCGCGACAAGCGCGTGATGAGGGCCGAAGAAAAAGCCAACAAACTGCCGACCAAAATGACACTGACCACCATGATGTTCACCGTGCCGCCACTGCTGGTGATCCTCGTGGGACCGTCGTTCAAAGCCATCTCAAGCTTTGGCGGCTAAAAAGGGGGAAACCACCATGACCGAACCTCGCACAAACTGCGGATCCGGCGCTCGCTACCGCACCGTTTGCGCGGTCGCGGTGGCTGCGCTTTTGACCGCCTGCGCAGCACAGACGACAGATCCGCTTGGGGAGCTGGCGCCAACCGAGCCAGGCGTGGATGTCTCACGCTCGGCCACAACAAGCGGACTTGATGTCGGCGCACAACTGATGGCCGCCGGGGAATATGAGCTGGCCATAGATGCCTTCAACCGCGCTGCGGTTGAAGAAGGGATCTCCCCCGATGTGCTGGTTGCTCTGGGCGGGGCAAATCTGGGTTTGGGCCGGTTGGGACAGGCAGAGGACCTGTTTCGGCGCGCTGTCGATCTTGATGATCGTTGGCCGGAACCCTGGAATAATCTGGGTGTCGTGATGATGGAGCGCAATCAACATGCGCGTGCCGTTCAGATGTTCCGCCGGGCCTATGCGCTTGACGGAGGCGACAGCGACGTGATCCGCGCCAATCTGCAACTGGCAGAAACCCGTCTGGCCGAAGCTATCCCGGTGGACAATCCCAGCACGTTGCGCGTTGTGCGGCAGGGCAAAGGCAATGTCCGGCTGTCGCGCCCCGGAGAGGAACCCTCCCTGCCCGAGCCCGCCTGGCGTCTGGCTGAAACAGGTCGTACCGCTCCAGGCCGGCCTGTGCTGCCCGGAGCCGACAGCGCTCCCGAAGTAGCCACAGGTGTTCTGTCAGATCTTAGCCTGCCGGTTCTCACAAGTGCCCGCATTGAACCATCCGTCGAATAGGAGAGACTAAAATGCGCCCGATATCCCGGTTCTTGTTTCTGTCTGTCGCGACTGTGGCCCTGACGGCCTGCGAGAAGGAAATCGACAAGGAAGCGATTGACCGCAGCTTTACCTCGGTCAATGTGATCGATGAATCGAACCTCAATGACGTAATGCTGCGCGTGGCCGATCCCGATGATGCCGTGTCCTATTTCAAACGCGCTCTGACCCAAAGCCCTGGTCGGGCTGATCTGCAGCGCGGCCTGGCGGAGTCGCTGACCCGTGCGCGGCGCAACACCGAAGCTGCGGCTGCCTGGAAGACGCTTATTGCCAGCGGCGCCGCAACGAACACAGACCGCGTCGCTTACGCGGATTCTTTGGTCAGGGCGGGCAACTGGTCCAAAGCACAAGAGATATTGGCCACGGTGCCGCCGACCTATGAAAGCTTCAATCGCTACAGACTTGAAGCCATGATCGCTGACGTAAACCGCGACTGGGCTCGGGCGGACAGTTTTTATGAAACCGCTTTGGGACTGACCGTGGCGCCTGCCGGGGTGATGAACAACTGGGGCTATTCCAAGCTGACGCGCGGGGATTACTCAGGCGCGGAACGCTTGTTTGCAGATGCCATCCGGCAAGACACAACGCTCTTTACCGCCAAGAACAACATCGTTCTGGCGCGCGGGGCACAGCGGAATTACACCTTGCCGGTGGTGCCCATGACACAGGTGGAACGGGCCAAGCTGCTGCATACGATGGGTCTGGCGGCGGTCAAGCAGGGCGATGTCGAGATTGGCACCGAATTGATGCGCGATGCGATCGAAACCCATCCTCAGTATTTCGATGAGGCGGTCCGGTCGCTCAGGGCGTTGGAAAAGGCCTAAGTCAGCATGATCTACCTGCCTGCTCCAGTTGCTCTTGGCTTTCTGCCACTGGTCGTTCCGATCTGTCTTTATGTGATCTGGACCGATCTGAGCCAGATGCGCATCCGCAACCATGCGGTTCTGGCGCTGGCGCTTGGATTTGTGCTCTTGGGCCCGCTTTTGATGAGCTGGCAGGATTGGGGCTGGGGGCTGGCCCGCCTGGGCGTGATGCTGCTGGCGGCCATGCTATTCATGGCGCGCCGCGTGATGGGGGGCGGCGATGCCAAGTTTCTGGCCGCCGCGGCACCGTTCATCTGGCCCGGTGACATCCCGGTGATCGTGTTGCTTTTGGCGTCAGCATTGTTGGGCGGGTTCGCCGCACACCGGATGGCCCGGACAACGGCGCTGCGTACGCTGGCGCCGGACTGGCGCAGCTGGCATCACAGCAAGTTTCCGATGGGGCTAAGCCTTGGCTTTGCCCTGATCCTCTATCTGGTGCTGGCGGCCCTGCATGGGCCGGGCAGCCCCGTCTGAGCCGGAGGGCCGCAGATCATGAACATGCAGACCACCACTGTTACCGCCCCCCCGCCCCCGCGCGGAATGGAGCAGATGAAGCTCCCACTGGTGATGATGCGGGACATCCTGCTCAAGACGATGTTCCGCAAGAACGCCGAGACCGTCACCGAACTCTCTGAGGCCGTTTGCCTGCCCTCGTCCGTTACCCAGGAACTGATCGACATGGTTCGCGACCAGCGACTGCTGGAGGCCACCGGAACGCTCAACGCCAATAGCGGCAATGAGATGGGCTATCAGCTGACCGATGCCGGGAAGGCCCGCGCGCTGGACGCTTTGGCACAGTCGGAGTATTTCGGCGCTATGCCTGTCCCGCTTGAGGTCTATCAGGAACAGGTCAAACGTCAGTCGATCCGCAATATTCAGGTCACGCGTAACCAGCTGACCAATGCGATGGGCCATCTGATCCTGCCGCCCAAACTGCTTGATCAGTTGGGTCCGGCGGTCAGCGCGGGCCGGTCGATCCTGATGTATGGCCCGCCAGGCAACGGGAAATCCTCGATTTCAAACGGTGTGCGCGACGCGCTGGGGGACCAGATCTATGTCCCGCGCGCGATCGAGTATTCAGGGCAGGTGATCACGGTATACGACCCGATTGTGCATACCGCAATCGAACAGGAAGCCGATGACCCCAACGCCCTGCGCAAACTGCGCCGGTTTGACGAACGCTATGTGATGTGCGAACGCCCAACGGTGATCACGGGGGGTGAATTGACGTTGGGGATGCTGGATCTGGTTTATAACCCGACGGCGCGAACCTATCAGGCGCCTTTGCAGCTGAAAGCCACAGGCGGTGTCTTTATCGTGGACGACCTTGGCCGGCAGGAAGACCCGCCTCAGGCCCTGATCAACCGCTGGATCGTGCCGCTAGAAGAAAGCAAGGACATCTTGGCGCTGCAATCTGGTGAAAAGTTTGAAGTGCCGTTTGACACGCTGGTCATATTCTCCACCAACTTCCATCCCAATGCCATTTTCGACCAGGCGGCGTTGCGGCGGATTTTCTACAAGATTAAAATCGATGGTCCGGATCAGGAAGGCTATCTGAAAATCTTTGCGCTGGTGGCCAAGAAGAAGGGCATGCCCCTGAACGAACCTGCGCTGCTGCACCTTCTGCGCAAGAAATACCCGCAGATTGGCAATGTATATGCCAATTACCAGCCTGTTTTCCTGATCGATCAGATGATGGCGATCTGCGATTTCGAAGGCATCCCCTATCAGATGACCCCTGATCTGGTCGATCGTGCTTGGGACAACATGTTTGTCCAAGACGAAGAAATCGTCCGGTAAAACAGTCTCTCCTGCGCTGTGACAAGGGCCCTTCCGGGCCCTACAACCGCTTTGGGCCGGGCGCCGCGCCCTGCGGTTGCGGCGCGGTCGCGCAGGGTGTCAGAACGGGTTGAACTTAACGTGAACATCCGATTGACTGCAGGCATGGAGTCGCTCTCGTTTTCCTTTCATGACACCACGTTTCACGCCCTTGCATCCGGCGCGCTTTGGTGGCCGTCGCGGCAAAGCCTGCTGGTGGCCGATCTGCATTTGGGCAAATCCGAAAGGATCGCCCGGCGCGGTGGCAGCGCCCTGCCCCCTTATGAAACCCGTGACACGCTTTCACGATTGGCGCGAGATCTACAATCCGTAGATGCGCGCAGCGTGATCTGTCTCGGTGACAGCTTTGACGACAGCGCCGCCTGCGCCGCCTTAAATCCGGAAGATCGCCAGACGCTTAGTGCGTTTCAAAAGGCGCGGGAGTGGGTCTGGATCACTGGCAATCACGATCCTGCCCTGCCCGGTATCGACGGGCGCGCTGTGCCCGAGATGGAACTAGACAATCTGCACCTGCGCCACATCGCCTTGCCCGGCGCACGCGGCGAAATTTCAGCGCATTACCACCCCAAGGCCGCAATCCGGACCCGCGCAAGACGCATTACCCGTCCCGCCTTTCTGATGGATGCAGACCGGCTGATACTGCCAGCCTATGGCACCTATACCGGCGGGCTTTACAGTCATGACCCGGCCTTGTCCCAACTGATGGGTCCAGAAGCCGAGGCGATCCTGACCGGGCACCCTGTGCTGCGCCTGCCTATGCCACGGGCCGAACTGGTCTGATCATCCCTTTGGACCGGGCGCGGTAAAACCAGCGGCTTTGTGTGACCCATCGCAATAGGGCTTGTTCTGCGACACGCCGCAACGACACATGAACGAGGATTACACCACGTTGAGCCGCGTGCCCGTGCCCGAGGTGATCTCGATATTGCCTTTGATCTGGAGAGGCCCGTCCGCATGCGCAATCACCTCAAACGGGCCCCCATAATCCGTGATGGTGCTGTCGCGCGGCTCCGGCTCTCCGGTCGCACTTTACCCATCCTCGACATGGGCATAGTCGCAAAACGGTTTGTTCTGGGATTTGCCACAACGACACAGCGTGGCGCGCTGCATCGGCTCGCCGTCTACAGTCAGATCTCCGGCCAAGGCCAGCGGTCCGTTTTCCAAAACAGCCATCCGGTTCACCCCCGGCGGCGTTTCATACAGACCATCATCCAATCGCTTGAAGGTCAGAGCCCCCGACGGGCAGGAGCGGATCATGGCTGCAATCTCTTCCGCTGGGGCAGCATCGGGATCAACCCAAGGGCGGCGCGACCGGTCAAAGACCTGCGGCAATTTCAGAAAACAGTTCCGTGCATGGATACAGCGCTTCATCTCGAAGCCGATTTCAATATCCTTGCCCGCATAGGTTTTGGCCATTGCGCTCCCTCCGACCTGATCCCCAACATCCATAGGCCGAAGGGACAGATTGTCATGCCTTAGGCGGTCAGCCCTTCGGGTTCAGGCAGCCCATTGGCGCGGCAGCAGGCCGTGATTGTGTTGGCCAGCAGGCAGGCGATGGTCATCGGCCCCACCCCGCCTGGAACCGGCGTGATCGCGCCCGCCACGGCGGCGGCGCTGTCAAAATCCACATCGCCCACAAGACGCGTACCACCTTCGGGCTTTTCGATGCGGTTGATGCCCACATCAATCACCGTCGCGCCGGGTTTGATCCAATCGCCGGGCACCATCTGAGGCCGCCCCACGGCCGCCACAACAATGTCCGCGCGGCGCACGACCTCGGGCAAGTCCTTGGTGCGCGAATGGGCGATGGTGACCGTGCAGCTATCGCCCAGCAAAAGTTGTGCCATCGGCTTGCCAACGATGTTGGACCGCCCGATCACCACCGCATCCAGCCCCGACAGGGAACCGTGGTGATCGCGCAGCATCATCAAACAGCCCAGCGGCGTGCAGGGCACCATGGATTTCTGGCCCGTGCCCAAAAGTCCGACATTCGAAATATGGAATCCATCCACATCCTTGGCCGGGTCGATCGCGTTGATCACCAGATCTTCGTTCAGATGGCCCGGCAAGGGCAGCTGCACCAGAATGCCGTGAATCGTGTCATCCTTGTTCAGCTCATCAATCAGCGCCAAAAGCTCATCTTCGGGCGTATCAGCCGGCAGTTTCTTTTCAACCGACGTCATCCCGACCTCGACCGTCTGCTTGCCCTTGTTGCGGACATAAACCTGCGAGGCCGGATCTTCGCCCACCAGAACCACGGCCAGACCCGGGGTGATGCCGTGATCCTGCTTCAGCCGCGTCACATGCTCGGCCACCTGGCCCCGCACCTTGGCCGCAAAGGCCTTTCCGTCGATGATCGTCGCCGTCATTGTCCCGTCTTTCATTGTCTTGTTACCGGCGCTTGAACTGCACCTGATGTGTCCAGCTTTCCCCATCGGTGAGGGTCAGACTGTTGAACTGCAAAATCTGCAGCATGTCATAGAACGTCCCGCTGAATTGCAGCCCCTGCGCCATGAAGAATTCAGTCGCCCGAATATTCGATGTCACCCGTGCCATCACCGCCCGCGCGCGATAAAGCGTCCGGAAGACCTCATCATCCAAGGCGACAATGATCAGACTGTCGGCATCCGCGCCCTTGGCAAAGGCAGAATACCGCGGAGCATAAGGCACCTCTCGCTGAGAGATGGTCAGCATGGTCGCAAATTCGATACGAATATCACGATTGGCAGGCGGCGTGATTTCCAGCACCCGGTCAAAGACTTCGGTGCTGGTAACCGCGGGGTAGTAATAGCCCTCATGCCGGGTCTGCGCAGTCAGGGGGGTGGCCATCAGCATCACCAACAAAGCGGCGCATAGGTTTCGCATTATCATATCTCCCTGACATTGGCCCGGCGACCCGGGTGTGCAACGCGCCACCGGTGTCCCGGCGGCGCGGCCGTGATTAGAACAGGCCTTCGACCTGCCCGTCGGCATTGAGCATGATCTGCTCGGCCGAGGGCACACGCGGCAGGCCCGGCATGGTCATGATCTCACCGCAGATTACTACGACGAACCCTGCCCCCGCGCTCAGCCGCACTTCGCGCACAGGCAAGCTGTGGCCCGTCGGTGCGCCACGCAGGTTGGGATCGGTCGAGAAGGAATACTGCGTCTTGGCCATGCAGACCGGCAGATCGCCATAGCCCTGATCTTCCCATTGTTTCAGCTGATCGCGGATTTTCTTGTCGGCGATCACCTCATCAGCGCGATAGATCGATTTCGCAATGCGTTCGATCTTCTGGAACAGCGGCAGATCATCGTTGTAGAGCGGCGCAAACTGCGACACGCCGCTTTCAGCGATTTCGACCACGCGGTTGGCCAGCGCCTCTGTACCTTCAGACCCCAAAGCCCAGTGCTTGCACAGGATCGCCTCGGATCCTTGGGTGGCCACGTAGTCCATCACCGCTTGCACTTCGGCATCCGTGTCCCCCGCGAAATGGTTGACCGCGACGATCACCGGTACGCCAAAGCTTTTGACATTGCCGATATGGCGACCAAGGTTCGCACAGCCGTTTTCGACCGCTTCGACGTTTTCGGCCCCCAGATCGGCCTTGGCGACGCCACCATTCATCTTCATTGCCCGCACGGTCGCGACAATCACCACGCAATCAGGTGCCAGACCGGCCTTGCGGCATTTGATGTTCATGAATTTCTCGGCGCCGAGATCAGCACCAAACCCAGCTTCAGTCACCACGTAATCCGCCAGCTTCAGGGCGGTCGTGGTGGCGATGACCGAATTGCAGCCATGCGCAATATTGGCAAAGGGCCCGCCATGCACAAAGGCCGGGTTGTTTTCCAGCGTCTGCACCAGATTGGGCTGCATCGCGTCTTTCAGCAGCACGGTCATCGCACCATCGGCCTTGATGTCGCGTGCGTAAACTGGAGAGCGGTCGCGGCGATAGGCCACGATGATGTCGCCCAGACGTTTTTGCAGATCGTCCAGATCATTGGCGAGACACAGGCAGGCCATCACTTCCGACGCCACCGTGATGTCGAACCCAGCTTCGCGCGGGAAGCCGTTGGCCACGCCGCCCAGCGAAGCTGTGATCTGGCGCAAGGCGCGGTCGTTCATATCGACCACGCGGCGCCAGACAACACGGCGAATGTCGATCTCAAGCTCGTTGCCCCAATAGATATGGTTGTCGATCATCGCCGACAGCAGATTGTGGGCCGAGGTGATGGCGTGAAAATCCCCGGTGAAATGCAGGTTCATTTCCTCCATGGGGACAACCTGCGCATAGCCGCCCCCGGCGGCCCCGCCCTTCATGCCGAAACAGGGCCCCAGAGAGGCTTCGCGAATACAGATCGCGGCCTTTTTCCCAATGCGGTTCAACCCATCGCCCAGACCTACGGTGGTCGTGGTCTTGCCCTCACCCGCCGGGGTCGGGTTGATCGCCGTCACGAGGATCAGCTTGCCGTTATCGTTGCCCTGTACCGAGGAAATGAACTCCTGGCTGACCTTGGCCTTGTCATGGCCATAGGGCAGCAGGCTGTCGGAATCGATGCCCAGCTTGGCGCCGATCTCCTGAATGGGTTTCTTCTGCGCCTCGCGCGCAATTTCAATGTCGGATTTGAAGCTCATGACCCGCTCCCAATTGGTCTGTCCCTGCATGCCGCGGCACACGCCCGGGCATATGAGGCGATCCTTACGCGCCCTGTCACGCAGGAAGGGGCCGTTTTCCGACCGATTTACGCCTCCTTGCGGCAGAGGTCATAACCGGACGTCGCCAATCGGAAACCCGCGCCGCAATCAGCGCCCCTGTGGGGCCCATGCGCGTTGCGCCGGCACGACCAAACGCAACTGGTCTCCAATGTGCAACGCTCCAGGCCTTTCGACCCAGGCCGTCACCCCACGCCGCCCACGCGCTGCGCCCACAAACCCTTTTCCCATCCCTTCGGCCTCCTTGTTCATTTCCTTGGCCGGGTAAATGCAGGGAGCATTCAGCATATCGATCACGAGAGTTACGCCATCCGGCCCCTGTAGCCGCGAGGAGGGCGGGATATGCGTGAAATCAGGAATGCCCCGCACCACCAGCGATACCCCCACCCATGCGGGATCAATTCCGCCGATCCCCATGGCCTCGGCGATTTGGGCCAACTCCTCTTCGCTCATAATCGACAGCTGCCGCGTATTGGCGATCTCCGTCGCCTTATCATACAACAGCTTGACCCGCACACAGGCCGGGCGCCTGCGACCGGAATGGCGCGCACCGGGGGGCCCGTCCCATCCGATCTCCAACGCATCCGCCTCAGTCGAGCGGATGCCCGGCGCCTTGGGATCGACCTGCCCCAACCANACAATTTCGCCGACAAACGGGCTTTCTTCGATCACGGCCATTTTATGCACCTCTTCTGTCTTTNTTCTGTTTCCAAATACCCAACATGACGACGTCACCCGCGCAAGCCCATGAAAAAAGGCCCGTTGGTTGCACTGATGCATTCCGCGCTGTCGGTCGTGACATTACGATCCGTTCAAAGATCCATTGAACAAACAGACCGCTGCGATTGTATGATCGCAGCGGTCTTTCTTTGCCGGGCGGGCGCGGTTGAGTCCGGCCCAAAGCCAACCTTGAGGGGGACATTTGAATGTTGCGGATGGAGCCCGATTTGCCGACATTCGTTGCGCCGTCTAGTTTGGACAGTTGAACTGGCTGCGTTTCGACAATTGGTTACTTCCGCAACGCTTCTTTCAGAGACGTCGACCCCTCATCATACTCGCGCAAATCAAGCTGAGAATAGATGTCCAGGAGATGACCTTTCATAAGTTCTTCCGCGGCAGCGCTATCATGGTCGCGCAATGCATCCACGAGGGCGTGGTGGGCGTTGCTTTCGCACAAGGCACTGCGCCGCTTCCAGTAGAGCGCGATAACCAGAGAGGAACGGGACACGAGTGTCCGTCGTCAGGGATTTTGGGACAGATGGCTGCCTGATCTAAGGGAGGGTCTGGCTCATCTGGTTGGTCTGATTATGCGGCGGATTTGCGGTGAAGCAAGCGTCGCGTTTCGATGGTCTTCCGTTTGGTCCTTTCTCGTTGTTCCAGGATGGTCTTGCCCCGCCCGAAGTAAACGTCGGCCGGGGTGAGGTTCTGTAGGCTCTCGTGGTAACGCCGATGGTTGTAGTGCTCGACGAAGGCATCGATCTGCTCCCTGAGATCGCCCGGCAGGTAGTAGTTTTCCAGCAGGATGCGGTTCTTCAGAGTTTGGTGCCAGCGCTCGATCTTGCCTTGGGTCTGCGGGTTATACGGTGCGCCTCGAACGTGATCCATCTGCCGGTCTTCCAGCCAATCGGCCAACTCTCCGGAGATGTAACTCGACCCGTTGTCCGAGAGTAGGCGCGGTTTGTGCAACACGGTTGCCTGATCGCAACCCGAGGCCTGCAACGCCAGGTCGAGCGTATCAGTCACATCATCAGCCTTCATCGTCGTACAGAGTTTCCAAGCGATGATGTACCGGCTGTAGTCGTCGAGAATAGTGCTGAGATAGAACCAGCCCCAGCCAATGACCTTGAGATAGGTGAAGTCCGTTTGCCAGAGCTGGTTCGGCCGCGTTGTTTTGGCCTTGAACTCATCAGCCGCAGACAGAACCACATAGGCCGGGCTGGTTATCAAGTCGTAGGACTTGAGGATGCGATAGACCGAAGCCTCTGACACAAAATACTTTTCCGTGTCGGTGAAGCGGACAGCCAACTCACGCGGAGACAGATCGCTTTCCTTCAGGGCCAAGTCCTTGACCTTCTCTCGAACCGGCTCGGGAATGCGATTCCAGACCCGTGACGGTTTGGGGCTGCGATCCTCAAGCGCTTCGGGGCCGCCAGCCAGATATCGGTCATACCAGCGATAGAAGGTGGTTCTGGGGATGCCGAGTTTGTCCAACGTACGCCTGGTCGGCAGATGCGACCCTTCGACGAGGCGGATGATCTCCAGCTTCTCAGATGCGGGATACCTCATTCGTCGTCGCCCCCATCCGCGATCATGCTTTTTTTGAGCAACCGCAGTTCAAGGGCCTGTTCGGCAACCACTTCCTTCAGATCGCGAGCCTCACGGCGCAGATCCTTGACCTCGGTCGAGGTCGCCGCACGAGCCGTATCGCCAGCAAGGCGCTTCTTCCCAGCTTCGAGGAACTCCTTGGACCAGCTGTAATACAAGCTCTGTGCGATGCCCTCGCGGCGACATAGCTCTGCAATGCTGTCCTCGCCCTTGAGACCATCCAGCACGATCCGAATCTTCTCTTCTGCTGAATAGTGCTTGCGGGTGGCTCGGCGGATGTCTTTGACGACCTTCTCGCCGTGGCTCCGCTTGGTTCCGGGTTTCTGTCTCATCTCCACTCCTTGGTGGTTACGATGTGCCAGAAACCTTCTTTTATCAAATCGACCTAAACTGTCCCATTGGTGCTGACGTTAGACACGTGCGATGCAAGCCATCCCAGGCCTTCCACCCATTGTTTCGGATCTGCCAAAAGGATGCGCCTTTGCGGCCCGCTGTGATCGTGCCAATGAGGTTTGTTTTGCTGCGCGCCCTCAGCCGATTGCCAAAGAGGGACGCTCTGTGCGCTGCTTCCGCCCCGAAATTAGTTCGCTGGCACAGGAGGCCGTGTGATGACCGTCGCCCTGAAACTCAAAAACCTTGGAAAGACTTATGCTGTAGGGCGCAACCTGATTGGAAAGCCCAAAGGACATGTGCACGCGGTGCGCCCGTTTTCGTTGGATGTAGCAACCGGCGATACGCTGGGCATCGTTGGTGAATCCGGCTGCGGCAAATCCACGTTGGCCCGTATGCTGGTGGGTCTTCTGACCCCGACCGAAGGGCATCTTGAGGTAGAGGGCGAAACGCTGGACGGCAAGGCACCTGCCGAATTCGGGCGCATGATCCAGTATGTTTTTCAGGATCCAATCAGTTCGCTCAACCCGCGCAAAACGATACGCCAGATCATCGAACAACCTTTGATCCATCTGCACGGTATTAACAAAGCGGAACGTGAGGCGCGTATTCTGGAAATTTTTGATCAGGTAAACCTGCGACCCGAATTCCTGAACCGCCGTCCGCACGAGTTTTCGGGCGGCCAAGCTCAGAGGATTGGTATTGCGCGGGCATTGGCCGCAAATCCCCGGATTCTTGTCTTGGACGAACCTGTTTCGGCCCTTGATGTTTCCGTTCAGGCGCAGGTCATTAACCTACTGGCCGACCTGAAAGAGAAACTCGGCCTGACTTATGTCTTTATCAGTCACGATCTCGCCGTGGTCGAAGCAGTCTGTGATCGGGTCGCTGTCATGTATTTTGGTTCCGTCGTTGAGATGGGCGACGCGCAAGAGATTTTCACCGATCCGTGCCATCCCTACACTAAACTTTTGGCGGAAAGCGCGCCTGTTATGGGAACCAATGTGCGACGTACCGAGGCCGCAAATGCCGAATTGCCTGACCCGATGAACCCGCCCAAAGGCTGTGCATTTGCAGCGCGGTGTACAATGGCAACGGAACTATGTCGCAAAACCGAACCCAATCTGAGTAATAGGAATGACAGCCATCTTGTGGCGTGCCATCACGCATAAAGGCCTGAATTGAAGGTGAGAAATGACTAAGCGTTCGAGACCTGTTCAGGTGGCGGAAGAAATCAAGAACTGGGTGGTCGAACAAGGGCTGAAGCCTGGCGACCGGCTGCCGGCTGAACCGGAATTGATTGAACGCTTTGGCATGTCCAAGGGCACGATCCGCGAAGCAACGCGATTGCTGGAAGCGCAGGGCCTTTTGAAGACACGCACGGGCCCCGGCGGCGGCGCCTTCATTCACGCCGTCAGCCGCGAACGGGCAACGGCCCTGTTGGGAAACTATTTCTACTTTAAGGACCTAAACATCGGCGATTTGTATCAGATGCGGGTTTTGCTTGAGCCTGAAATGGCGGCAGGGCTGGCAGGCAATATCTCCAAGGGTCAAATCGAAGAACTCAGGACGATTGTAGAAAGCTATAATACGCCTCCGGAAGACCTCGACGCGGAACGCGCCCACCATGTGCAGTCGCTGAAATTTCATGGAAAGCTGGCTGAGTACGCAAAAAACGAACTTTTGGGTTTTGTGATTTCCTTTGTTTCGCGTGCGTTGTCAGATGTTACGCTGGTCCGCGGCCTTTATGAGCCGCGCAACTTTGAACTGTGGAAATTCGGCCGGGATTCTCATCTTGTGTTGATTGAGGCTCTCGCCAAAGGTGATGGTACGACAGCCCGGCAAGTCATGCTGCGCCACATGGAGTTTGCATACCAGCAAATGCAAAACCAAGAACTCCAAGTAAACAAGAAGTTTATCCCCGAAACTTATTGAGCGGCCAAGTAAAAGAACAGCCGCCGTTCAGGCTGCCCCCCGATGAGTGTCCGGGGCTGAACAAAAGTAGTCCATCCAATGCAAGGCGGGCATTGGTTTAGAAAACAGCGAAGGACAGCTATCCGCCCAAACTGAAAATAATGCCGGTAGGATTAGGGGAGTTTGCCGAACTGAGCATGCTCCTTGGGTGCGTAAAGTCCAGTTCATGTTTCAGGGACCAGCCAGGGCCAAAGCTATTAAAGCTGATCACCTTTTCAAAGCTACCTGTGGAGGAACCGTTCTCCGGCCAAATAGGATGCTTACTTGATCGTTTTGCAACGGGAATGGTTCAGACAACCTGTCATCGCATTGAGCGGCGACTGCCGTTACCATGGCATGGCCCGTTAATGGCAATAATCGGGCAACTCTTGTCGTTGGTCCTGATTTTCGTAATGAAATCAACGCTAGGCTTTCCCTTGGCATGGGGACGCCTTTGATCACCCGGCCACGTCTCTGCTGACCCGCATAGCCGTGACTGCGCGGGAGAGACAAAGCAAAAATGCTGTGTTTTCTCAGAAACCGTCAGGCCTTGTCATATCTCTGATATGGCTTGCAAACTTATGCCGCAGCGCTTTGCAACCCGACATGCGCGGGTCTTGTGGTGCATGATCTGGTCACCCTACCAGCCGAAAATCATCTGCCAGAACGAGAACCACAATTTCTGTCGCCAGTATCGTACCAACCCCGCACCATCGGCGCGAAGGTTGAAAATTCATTTACTCCACCAGAAAGTCCCGGCGTGATCATTCCTGTGGCGGTGTTGCGTTCTCACCCGAGGAATCGACCCCGATCGATCGTTGGATTTCTGCTGCGATCTCCTTGGCCCAATCGCCGATAATGGGCAGGAAATCGATCTGGCTCAGCATATAGACAACCGCCGATACAAGGATCGAAGCCCCCACGACCGTGCCAAGACCAACGGCCATGCCGCGCAGTAGCGCCTGCAACAGCATCAACCACCAGGAGTTCTGCACCCGGACAAAACGATGCGCGTTGAAGGTCTGGATCTCCGTGCGCAGTGCAGCAACTTCGCGGCGGAGGGCCTCGGTTTCATCACTCATGTCAGAGGAACAGCCGCGCGAGCAAGACCACCAGAACAGCCCCAATGGCCGAGATCACGACATCCGTGATCACCTTGCTGCCCAGATTGATCTGCCCGCCAATGATGCGCAGAAACAACGGCCCGACAAAGCCGCCAATCACGCCCGAGATCAGAAACACCAGTATGTTGCCGCCACCAATGATCAGACTGGCCAGCCATCCGGCCACAAGGCCAATCACCAGAAACATGGCCCAGCTGCGGGCGTCGGTTTTTTGCTCATTACTCATGACGGTCTCCTTCGATCCTGTCTAAGCGCTACGCGATGGGCGCCATTCGGGCAAGCCTGTTGCCATTCAGTCGTCAAACCCCTTGGCAAGGATTACGGGTGCCACAGTCTCTTCTTCATCGGTCAGATGACGGTCCATCGCCTTTTGCATCCGGCGCAGATGTGCCGCCAGAGCCCCGCTTTCCCCACCTTGCAGAACGGTATTCGCCAAAGTGGCAAGCTCGGCCAAAGCGGGTCGATCTGCTGGTGATCCGCCTCCAGCAGATCAAAGCCCGTAGAGATGCGGTCATCAAGACCAATGAGCTTTGGGAAGTAATGATGATCTTCGATCTGATGATGCATGTGCAGATCATTCCGCAGATGCCCGCCATAGCGGGACAGGCGATGCGCATGGCTCTGCGCATCAAGCTGCCCGTCAAACCGCCGTACCACGTCCAGCTCAAGCGCGTTCAAGAGCCGTTGGAACATCAAATGCCGGTCCAGCCAGACCTGCACCATGCCAGTAAAGTTTTCATGCGTTTGCCAGCCGGTGCGCGGGTAGTCGCGCACCAGCACTTTCAAGGCGTCGGACAAGCCGCCGCGATCTTCCAATCCCAAATACACGCACCGCAGCCTTGCGGTCGAGGCGCATCAGGCTAGGGATTAGCGTACCACATGCACCGAACAATCGGCATGGCGTACAATCTGCGCCGCTGTGGACCCCATCACGATGTTGGAAATCGCCGGATGATGCGAGGCGATGATGATCAGATCGGGCTTGTGTGTTTCGGTCCAATCCAGAATGGCGCGTCCGGCATGGCCTTCGATTACCAGCCCGGCCGCATTGGACAGTGTGGTAGCCAGATCGCCCAGCTCCTTGTGGATGCCCAGCCGGGTTTCGTTGAGCAGTTCAGCCGGCACATAGCTCAGCGCATAGGCCGGGATAGCTTCGACAACATGCAAAAGGGTGATCTTGGCCCAATCCGAAGCGAGCGTTTTGGCCAGCTACAGCGGGCGGTGTACCTCCCGTTCGGCGTCAAAGGCGATGGGCACCAGAATGTTGGTATACATGGCAAGGGCTCCTCTCAAATCGGAGCCATCCTGCATCACGGGCTGCCATGTCACCTTGATTCAGGTCAGGCGCTGTCAAAAGTCGTGACCACATCCACCATCACTGGCTCGAACGAGCGGCACAGCTCGTTGATATGGCGATTGCGCTGGCGCATCTCGTCGCTGCGCAGCATGGCCTGAAAATCCTCGCGCCGCGACCATTGCGAATAGTTCACGATGCGGGTTTGGGCGTCGTTCACATGCAGACCGGCAGCAATGAATCCCGGCTGGTGCGAGATGAAACGCGCATAGGCCTCTTCCAGTGCCTCCAACAGATCCTGACAGGTGCCGGGGGTCATTTCAAAGGTGGTGATCACGGTTTGGATATCGGCGGTTTTGGCAATTTGCGGCATGACACGCTCCCTAGGATGAGAGGGTCAGGGTAACACTTCGTTAACCATCTGTGGGCAGGTTTTCTGCGTGGAATGGAAACAGGGGGGTGATATGCGCCGCATTGCCTGCAGCTTTCTGGCTGGCTTGCTTATGGCGTCATGGGCCTGCGGCGCGCAGGCGGGCGCTTGGATGCGCGGTGAGGGAGAGGGATTTGCCCTCGCTTATACAACGCTGCGACAGTCCCAAGCCACGGCGGCCGATGCCGCGACGCTGCCCAGTTGGGATGCAAAGCTGTATCTGGAATACGGGGTCCGGTCTTGGCTGACCCTGGGGGTGGATGCGTTTGAAACAGGGGGCAGCTATGGGCAGGTGCTGGGCTTTGCCCGTTTGCCGATCTCGCGCCCCGACGCGCGTCTGAAACTGGCCGGGGAAGTGGCGCTGGGCCAGTATCACGATGCCGAAGGGGTCTGGCGTGGCATGTCGAAACTGACGCTGTCGGCGGGGCATGGGTTCAATTTCGATTGGTCGGGGCAGGGCTGGTGGGCTTTGGATGCCGCGGTTGAAAACCGGCCTACGCAAAACGACCCGCTCTATAAACTCGACGCCACGCTCGGGGCCGCGCCGTGGCAGAGGCTGCGCCCGGTGATCAAGATCGAAACCGCCTATCTGCCGGGCGATCCGTTTATCTGGGGCGTGACGCCGGGCGTGCTGATCTCTGGCCGCAACGGGCTGACATGGGCGGTCGGGGTCGATTACCGCTCTGTCGCGGGGTTGCAGGCGGGTGGGCTGCGGTTTGAAACATGGTGGGCCTTCTGATCTTGCCACGCCGCCCGTGGCGCCCCAGATTACCCGCATGAGCACATCGCCCATCCGCCCCACCGATGACGAGGCCCGCGTGCTGGCCCATAGCCTGATGCAACAGGCGCGTTTTGCCGCTTTGGGTGTGATCGACGATCATGGCGCACCTATGGTCACCCGAGTTGCCTTTGGCCGTGGTCCGGACGGTCAGCCGATGACATTGGTGTCGGACCTGTCGGCCCACACGCGCGCCCTCAAAGCGCGCCCTCAGGCGTCCTTGCTGGTGGGCGAACCCGCCGACAAGGGCGACCCGCTGACCCATCCGCGCCTGACCTTGCAGGTGCGGGCGCAGATCGTGCCCCATGCCGATCCGCGCTATGGCGATCTGGCGGGGCATTACCTGAAAACCCACCCCAAGGCGAAGCTTTACATCGGCTTTGCGGATTTCAACTTCATGCTCTTCACGCCACAGCTTGGGCTGTTGAATGGCGGGTTTGGCAAAGCCTATGAGCTCTCGGCGGCGGATCTGACGCCTTAGGCGCTGACATCAGGTGTGCGCAGCAACTGCACGCCATTGATGCGCCAGTCTCCGTCGATCTGGATCATCTGATAATCCAGCAAATGCACACGCCCGGTCGCATCGGTAATCTGCACCCGTTGCCACAGATTTCCGGCAACCTCGCGCAGATCAAGGTAGCGCAGCTCTGCCGGGCGCCAGACCATTGGATAGCCCTGCTGCACCATGCGCCCGAAGTTTTCGGGAGAGCGGAAGATGTTGCGGATATTGGGGCTGGCATAGGTGAAGGCCTCGCTGAAATCATCCAGCTTGAAGGCTTCGATCTGCGCGGTGATCGTGGCGCGAATATCAGCCTCCTGCGCGGGGGCGGGCAGGGCGAAGCCCAGGATCAGGGCGAAGGTCAGAAGAATTTGGCGCATGTCAGGTCTCCGGTCTGATAAAAAGACCTAGCTCGCCACGCCCTCAGGTCGAGAGGCCGCGTCGATCCGCGCGGCGATGGCGTCATGTCCATTGGCCCGCGCCACTTGGGCCGCGGTCTGGCTGCCATAGGCCAACGGCACGCTTTCCACACCCGCCTGCAACAGCATCTCAACCGTCGCGGCATGGCCAAGCTAGGCGGCGTCATGCAGCGCGGTGTGGCCATTGAATGGTCCTTGAAGGTTGGCGATCTTTGCGAAATCGGGATGCGCTGCGCGCTCTGCCGGGGTTAGGTCCGGCGGGGCCAACAGGGCGATGACCGGCAGGTCTGGCCGCGCCGCGCGCCATATGGCGAACACCCTTGCTATGCCGGTGTCCTGAGTATTAAGGCCTCGCCCACGGCAAAGCCGCCGATCAGCTCTTGGGCCTTGGCGCTGATCTTGGCGTCCAGCGCATTGGCATCCGCGCCGCCATCCAGCGCGGCCCACAACGCGGGCAGGTCGGCGCGCCCGGCGGCCAGATGCGGTGCGCTCAGGCCAGCAGAATGATCATTCCAAGCGCGGCGTTTCATAAGCTGGCTACCAGATCCCACTTGCCGGGATCAGCTTACGCAATTTGAAAGTGCAGACCATGCGGCTGGTCAGCCATCCTCGCCCAGTTTCGGGGCTGGACGATGCAAAGCCAGATCCGCGTCCGAGAACCGAAATGGCGCCCGGATGCCCGGCACGCCGTCCAAGGCGATCTGCATTCCGCGCGCCACGACCTGCGGATCGGCCATCACTTCATCGAGTGTATTGATCGGCCCGGCGGGCACGCCTTTGGCCTCGCAGGCGGCCAGCAGATCGGCCTTACTGCGTGCCGCCGTCGCGCCGTTCAACCGCGCAATCATCACGCGACGATTGGCAATGCGGTCCTTGTTATGCAGGAACTCGGGCGCCTCGGCCATGTCAGGCAGGTCCAGCAGGTGACACAGGCGCTGATACTGCCCGTCATTACCCGTAGCGATGATGATATGGCCGTCGGAACAGTCAAAGACCTGATAGGGCGTCAGGTTCGGATGCGCATTGCCCATCCGTCCCGGTGCATTGCCTGTGGTCAGATAATTCAACGCCTGATTGGCCGTGACTGCCACCGCCACATC
>JABSSB010000270.1 GCA_013214715.1 Paracoccaceae bacterium
CTGCGCCACCGCCGCCGAAGAGTCGATCATTGCCTTGTCCACCATACAGGCTGTCCTGTCCCATGTTACCGGCGAGATTATCTGCCTCGCTGCCACCCTCCAGCCAATCGTTTCCTGCATTGCCAAACATCCGATCAGACCCAGAACCGCCCAACATGACGTCATCACCACCCATGCCATTCAAGTGATCATCTCCGGCAAGACCCGACAGATTATTCACAGAACCATTTCCAATCAACCGGTTATCAGAAGAGTTGCCGACACCATCAAGCGCCCCCGTGCCGGTCAGTCGCAGCCTTTCCACATGCTCTCCAAGGGTAAAGCTGGTCATGGCATGGACGGTGTCGTAGCCTTCATCGGCATATTCGATCGCCTGATCCGCGCCGCTTTCAACTTTGTACATGTCATCGCCCGCGCCACCATAAGCGACATCGTCACCGTTACGGCCTGCAAGCAGATCATCGCCTTCGCCACCATACATCGTGTCGTCGCCGAAATTTGGGCAAAGCGTGTCTGCACCGGAGCCGCCGTATTGAATATCATCCCCATCCTGTCCGTGCAGTTTGTCGTTTCCGTCGCCGCCATACTGCAGGTCATCACCATAGCCGCCTTGCAGGTTGTCATCCGCAGCGCCGCCATACATCGTGTCGTCGCCAGCGCCGGCCAGCATGTAATCGTTCCCGCCATAGCCCTTTAGGAGATTATCGTTTTCGTTGCCTACGATGGTATTTTGCTCACCGTTTCCGTGACCCTCAATTGCAGATGATCCTTTGATCAACCAAAGGTCTTCAAACTCAGAAGCCAGTGTATACGACAAAGTCGAGTAGACTTTGTCATGGCCCGTTGCCCCGGTCTCACTGATGTCATCCTCGGCGTTGTCGACATAGTATAGGTCGTCGTCATCGCCACCTCTCAAGGTGTCCGCACCAAGGCCGCCATCCAGAATATCATTGCCTGCGCCACCTTCAACGTAGTCATCTCCGCTGTGCGCGCGCATGAAATCCGCGCCGGAACCGCCGTAGATCACATCATCCCCGCTTCCTGCGAAAATCTTATCATTGCCGCCATATCCAAGGATGACGTCGTCTTCTCCATCGGCTTGCTGGATTTGGTTTCCGTCCGCGTCTGTGTAATCCAACATCATCGAGTCGTTGCCCGCTGTGCCGTCGACCGGTGACGTGGCGACGGTCACAAGCGCCGTATCTGTCACCCCGTTATCATTTTCGATCGTATAGGTCAGACTTCCCACAACATTCGTGGACAACTCCGCCGGTGTCACGGTCAGCGTGCCATCGCCATTATAAACGGCGGTTTCTCCGTTTTGGAGCGTGACCTGCATACCAGCGGTCGCATTGGAGCCGTTGATTTTGGTCACCGTCAGGGATTCGCCTTCGGTCACGCTGTCATTGGCCAGAAGATCAATCGTCTTGGCGCTGCCTTTCGCGGAAAGAGCAACAAGGTCGTCCTCTGCAAGAGCGACCGACAAGACCGGTTCCTTCAGCAAAACCGTGGATGATCCATCAATCCCGAGGAAAGGGTCAAAACCACGCGTATCCATTGCGCCATCATTGTTGGTAACAGTTGGAGACGCCGCGAGCAGTTCCATGTAAACGTTGCCGTCTTCCCCAGTGATCAGCTTGTAAAAACCACCGGAGTTAGGCGTGTTGGAGTTCAGGTCGTGGTCGGCATTATTCGCCCCGGCATAGACATTCCCATCACCGTCAACCATCGCTGCGCCATAGGCTGACGTTGGAATTCCGGGTTTGGTCACACCATCAACGATGGTTCCTGCAATAGGTGTTTCTGTCAGTTCAATCCCTTCGCCGAGCTCAACTCCCGAGATGTCGACAGCGAAGAGCGTCGGGTTGGTTCCACCACTACCACCATGGGCAACCCCATAGAACGTCTTCGTGGTCGGGTTAAATGCCAGGTCAGCAAGCCCGCTGGTGGGTCGCGTCGGATTTGGGATGTCATACACAACCGTGACCGGCTGGTTATTTTCGTCTAGATTGTCAAAGTCCAGCTTATAAGCGGTGCTGATCCCGGCGGGGAAAATCCACAAATCCCCGTTTCCATCAATGTCACCAATATATGTTTGGTAGGGCGTTTCCGCCACTTTGTAGAGCTTCCCACGCGCATCAAACGCAATCAGATCGCCGTCGGACACGGAGTTTCCGTTTACATCGGTCCCATTGCCGCGCGCCTGGCCAAAAATCAGGTCATACTGCGCCGAAAACCCAATCGAATTAACGTTGAAGCTGTTTTGGTATTCTAGGTCTTCATATGTGTTGGTCGCGAGGTCAAATTTGACCAATTTCCCACCCAAGACCTGGTACACCAGCCCTTGCCCAGGCATAAATGCATCAACTGTGATCTCTTGTCCTAGGAAGGTCACAGTCTTTTCGTACGAAGGTATAACACCAGACGTGTCGACATTCCCCTCGCCGCTGCCGCCGGTATTGTCGAGGATGCGGAATTGCAGCGTGTCTGTCTCACCCGTTCCCATGAATGTGAGTGACTGCTCGGCGAACAAGGCTCCGGAATGATTGATCGTCCCGATAATGGTGCCGGCAAAGCTGATCTCAATTTCCACGTCGACAGCGTTGGCAGCAAGGTTGGCTGCAACGCTGAACTCAAGCTCATATGGGACGCCGTCCAGGGTGTCGACTTCAGCGGACAGAATTGGGTAGCCCTCGCCATCAACCGACCCGGTCCAGAAATCCGAGATGCTGTACTGGTTAAATGTAAGGTTGTTCGTCGTATCATTCAGAAGGTTTGTCATTTTCTGTCGTTCCTTCCTGTCGATATCAGTAGAGTTTTTTTGAGCGAAGGCCGTTTACGTCAGGTTTTGATGTACGGATCGGGGCAGAGGCTTGTGCCGGTTCAATAGGCGCCACGCGCTGTCAAAACGGCACCTATTGTGCGCCAAAGGATCACCACATCGATCCAGATCGTCGCCCCGCGCACATACGCAACATCCATCGCTATCATCTGATCAAAGCTCACATCTGCCCGACCGGAGATTTGCCATATGCCCGTAATGCCAGGCAGCACGTTCATGCGTTCCAAAGCGTGGACTGGATACTCTGCCACCTCGGTCGGCAATGCAGGACGGGGCCCCACCAAGCTCATGTCGCCTTTGAGGACGTTGATCAGCTGGGGCAGCTCGTCGATAGATGCGCGTCGGATAAACCGACCCACCGGTGTGATCCGTGGATCGTCTTTCATTTTGAACGTTGTGCCGTCGCGGTCCGAAGTGGCCAACAGACTTGCCCGCCGTTCCTCGGCATCGGTATACATCGAGCGGAATTTGATCATAGCAAAACGCCGTCCGTCTTTTCCAACGCGGCTTTGACAGAAAAAAACCCTGCCTCGCGATGTCGCGCCCACCATGACCATCGTGGCG
>JABSSB010000271.1 GCA_013214715.1 Paracoccaceae bacterium
CGTCGTAATCGTCTTGGTTGGAGAAATAGCTAAAGAGCACCTTTTCATTGTTATTGGGCGACAGATAGGAAATGCCGTTGCGGTCAAGGATCTTGCGGTTCTTGAAGAAAGTCCTCTGGATCGTCGTGCTGCCAGTTTTATGCGTTCCAACATGCAGAAGTATGGTTTTTGATGGTGTTCCGGTCATTTCATACGCTCGAATTTCGTGTTGAGAAAATGCACACGGTCGAAGGATGAGAAATCAACCGGGCGGTCAAGATCTGTCAAAGCGTCAGCGTCGATCTCAAAGTTTTTCGGGTCCACCGGAGGTTCGAAGCCGAACAGGTCGAAATCACGCTTGTAGAGCTGATAGAAGCGTTCCATGTCAAAATCATCACCTGGCTCCAGTTTCTTGCCGTTTGACATGTTGTGACGTTGCAGCGCGATGCCTTCCACCGGCAAACCACGATCAGACAGGAAGGCCATGATCTTGTCTTCCATATCAGGGTCGTCCATCCGGAACAGTGACTTAACAACCTGCCGTTTGCCGATATGGGTGAAAAAATGTTGCGGGATGAAGTGGATATAGGCGGGATCGTAGCGAATGCGAATGCTGTCAATCTCATCCAGCAGCTGTCCGGGGCTACGCGGTTTGCGATATTTGTGCTGGCGGAAATGTTCTTGCACCGCTGACAAAAAACGTTCCAACGGATCACGCAGGATCGCAAAACACTCATAGTTATGCACGTGACGGATCATGTCCGGCGCAAGATCGACCAACGGGAGATGCGCGGAGTCCCCAAACCGGTAATGCCGGGGCAAAAAACTATAACCCCAGGAGCGCTTGCATTCGGGGTCTGCGTTGCGCATGACCGCCCGCAACGTAGTTCCCGCATTTTTGGGAATATGCAGGAAGACTGTCTGAAATTGATGCGAGATGATCATGTATGCGTCTTCTCCGGGGGTGCCTGACCCGCTGGACCCTACTACGTTAAACCGGCAAGCGAAACTGGGACAGTCACTTCAGCTGCTGGCTCAGCTGTTCCATCGTATAATTGACCTTGAACTGATCCCAGTCGTCCACCAGCGGGTGGCCAGCCGCCGCATCCAGCGGGCCGTAGACCTCGCGCACACGAGGCAAGAGATCCCTGAGATAGCGTTTCTGGGGGCCAAAATAGAGATGCACGAAGGGGATATCTTCTCGCACCACGATCTGCTTTTCCGTCTGATTGCAATAAACGTGAAGCATTTCCTCGTCATCCGTGCCGCCGTTGCCGCAATCAGCCCACAGGTCGCGGTGGAAATACATCACATTGATCGAATACCGCAGCGATGGGTCAAACTCTGCCTCTCCGAGACCCGAGATAAGGTCGGTGTAACGCTTGGGCTGCAAGGTGGTCTCTTCGTGGATCCAGCGTGCCAATTGCGGAAACTGCCAAACCGTGCCGTGGCTGCCCGGATGCACCTCGCCTGACGCATAGATGCGCAGATCGTCATAGAGCGGGATATTCGCTCCGGCGGCATGCTGTCCTGCCATCATTTGGCCGTAACGTTCCGCGAGTTCGGGCAGCTGCACAAGCCGCGAGAACCCATAGGGATTATTGTTGACCATGCCAGTGACATAGGCGATGCGGTCTGGATCCTGGCGCGCATAGGTCTCGGCCAGCGCTTCGAGCCATCCATCGTTCACAGGAAAGGCGTCGTCGTCGAATTTCACGATATACGTTTCGGGGATGTCGTTCTCGATCGCGTCCAGGATACCATAATAGGCGGGCTTACGCTTGCGGGGGTGAATCCAGCGCACCCGGTCAAACTTGGCAAGACTGCTCATGCGTGCCATGTCCTCGC
The DNA here is from genome assembly GCA_013214715.1 of Paracoccaceae bacterium. Classification (GTDB taxonomy): domain Bacteria; phylum Pseudomonadota; class Alphaproteobacteria; order Rhodobacterales; family Rhodobacteraceae; genus JABSSB01. The sequence goes on from JABSSB010000271.1 coordinate 1,828, forward strand.
AAACCTCGGCCCCGCTGAGCCCATGACAGTTGGACAGGATATAGATCGGAACCTGCGGGGGCGTTGTCCGCAAGACCCGATCGACGACAATCTCCATCGCTTCGTAATCGTTGCAGGTCAGCAGCAGGATCGCCGTATCGTCAAGTTTGCTCATTTCTGACCCTCCTGGTAGCGGGCGACAATCTTGCCGCGAGTTATGGCGAGCCGCCCCAGAAGGGCGATGCCTCTTAGGAACGACCATATATTGGCCATGCTGCGGTGGTGCGCGATGCCTTTCTCGCTGAAAGGCAGCATCTGGATATAGCCGCCGATCTCGGTCACGCAGGCCCGATGCCCTTCCGGGACCAGAGGCAGTGGATCGGGTGCGCGCCAGGATGACGGGCGCAGCCAAGCCAATGCCATGCGCCTTGTCGAGACAACCTCATCGCTGCTGATGACGGGGCTGTCCTCAGGCAGTGGAATGCGCGTTCCCGCAAGCTTGCGAACCTTGCCAAGGGTCACGCTCACCGGTTGGGCCTCCAGCTGTTTCGGGCCGCTCATGAAATCAGACAAAGCCTGATTGAACATGCGCTGCTCATCCAGCTTGTAGGTCATGAATTTTGTGGCCAGTTCCTGCGCAATGCCCCTGATCGAGATGCCAAGATGGGTGTTGTTGCGCGCGCGCATGACCAAATCGTTGCGCACATCATAATAAAAGTAGCTGGCTGCACCTTCTTCGCTATGGGCGACGATGAGGTTGGGGAACACCACGGTCGGCGTCCCGGCAAGACGGCTTTCGAACCCAAAGGTGATATCGTCGCGCTTGATGAAATAGAAGGCGGGGACGCCAGATTTGGGCGCGGTCGTCAGATCGACCATCAGCGCCCACCAACCGCTGTAATCCACTTCGCGAAAATCATAGATCTGGTCTTTGAACCAGCCATGAATATCGATCATCGGGTGCACCAGTTCCAATCCGAAGGTATGCTGCGGTGACACATTTGCACCCTGTTCCTTGACCAGACGACGCGGCGTATTTTCGATTTCCGCCAGCGATCCGATATGCATGCCTCTGGCGAAACAGGACAGGGCGAAAAACCGATCGACCATGTCGGTGAGAAGAACGATGTCATCATCCATGATCACGAAATGCCGTCGGCCTTTATCGCGGAAATGGGCCGCACCGGCAGAAAACCCGCCAGTGCCGCCCACATTACCGGGATGCATCACTTCGATATCTTCGGGCAGACCCTGGATAGCATCACCATTGTTGACGATCAGCAGATCAATCAAGCCAGCTTTGTACGCATTGGAGGACCGGATGATCTCGAGGTTGTGGCGCACATAGCCCGGCTTGTTATAGGTCGTGATGGACAGCCCCATCGGCACTGGCTGTTCAGGCGCAGGAACGGCAAAACCCAAAAGGTCGCTTTGCAATGTGCCACGATAGGTGATCGAGACAAAAAACCGGGCACCGCCACCAGCCTTTATCTTGAAAGGCAGGACGATCTCGCCTGTTCCCTGACCGGAAGCTTCCATGATGAGCTTCGGCGTAAGAAAACCAGATCGCGAAAAAACTTGAACATGCCACTCGGGCGCATCCAGTCGCCCTACAAACACGGCCTCGGACAGTTTTGCAGCCTCTGCGTAAAAGTCTTCGGGAAAGGCATTGATCGGGTTGTCAAAGGAAATTCGGCTGCGCCGTGCCCCCGCGTCCTGCTGGAAATTGCGGTCGGCAAGGTAAGCTCCATTCACCTTCTCATCATTGCCAAACCGATCGCTGGTTTCGAACTGCATAAGCAGCAGCCACGCTTGTCCGTTCAGGTTTTGGATGAGGTCATTCGAATTTCGGGAGTAATGGAAATCAACTTGATTAATGGATGGCCTTGCCCCAG
>JABSSB010000272.1 GCA_013214715.1 Paracoccaceae bacterium
CAAGCCTTTTGGCAGTCTTGTCGACAAAGATCAGCAACCGCGTGCCGCTATCGGCGTTTCCCTGTGGAAAACGCCTGTCGCGCACCCATTGAATTTGGCTGTCGCCAAATTCAACGAGCGAATTTTTTGTACTTCAACCGCTTCGGCTCCAGAGCATCTGGTCCAAGCCTCCGCTTCTTGTCTTCCTCGTAATCCTCGAAATTGCCTTCGAACCACTCCACATGCGCGTCGCCTTCAAAGGCAAGGATATGCGTGCAAATGCGGTCGAGGAAGAAGCGGTCGTGGGAGATCACCACGGCGCAGCCGGCGAAATCGACCAGCGCGTCTTCGAGCGCACGCAGGGTTTCCACGTCCAGATCGTTGGTCGGTTCGTCCAGCAGAAGGACATTGCCGCCCTCTTTGAGCAGCCGCGCCATGTGGACCCGGTTGCGTTCCCCACCCGAGAGCAGGCCGACTTTTTTCTGCTGATCGCCGCCCTTGAAGTTGAAGGACGAGCAATAGGCGCGGGAATTGACCTGCGCGTCGCCCAGTTCGATGATCTCGGCCCCGCCGGAGATCGCCTCCCACACGGTGTCACCCGCGTTCAGATCGTCGCGGGATTGGTCCACATAGGACAGCTTCACCGTGTCGCCATAGGAGACGGAGCCTTCGTCGGGCTGTTCCTGCCCGGTGAGCATCTTGAACAGCGTCGATTTACCCGCGCCGTTGGGGCCGATCACGCCGACGATCCCGCCGGGGGGCAGCGCGAAATCGAGCCCTTCGACCAGTTGCTTGTCGCCGTAATGTTTGGACAGGCCTTCAACCTCGATCACCTTGCCGCCAAGGCGCGGGCCGTTGGGGATGACGATCTGGGCGCGGGTGATTTTCTCGCGCTCGGATTGTGCGGCAAGGTCGTTATAGGCGTTGATCCGGGCTTTTTGCTTGGCCTGCCGCGCCTTCTGGCCCTGACGCATCCATTCCAGCTCGCGCTCCAGCGTTTTCTGGCGCGATTTGTCCTCGCGCGCTTCCTGCTCGAGCCGCTTGGCCTTTTGTTCCAGCCAGGAGGAATAATTGCCCTCGTAAGGAATGCCGCGGCCACGGTCGAGCTCCAGAATCCAGCCGGTGATGTCATCCAGAAAATAGCGGTCATGGGTCACGATCAGGATCGTGCCCTTGTATTCGATCAGATGCTGCTGCAGCCAGGCGATGGTTTCGGCGTCGAGATGGTTGGTCGGCTCATCAAGCAGCAGCATGTCGGGCGCTTCCAGCAGCAGTTTGCAAAGCGCCACGCGGCGACGTTCCCCGCCCGAAAGGGTTGAGACATCGGCGTCATCAGGCGGGCAGCGCAGCGCCTCCATAGAGACATCGATCTGGCTGTCGAGATCCCACAGGTTCTGCGCGTCGATCACGTCCTGCAGCTCGGCCATCTCCTCGGCGGTTTCGTCCGAGTAGTTCATCGCCAGCTCGTTATAGCGCTCAAGGATGTCTTTCTTTTCCTTCACCCCCAGCATGACATTTTCGCGCACATTGAGGCTTTCATCCAGCTGCGGCTCCTGCGGGAGATAGCCGACCTTGGCGCCCTCGGCCGCCCAGGCTTCGCCGGTGAAATCCTTGTCCATCCCGGCCATGATCTTCATCAGCGTGGATTTACCCGCGCCGTTGACGCCCACAACGCCGATCTTCACGCCCGGCAGAAAGGACAGGCGGATGTTTTCAAAGCATTTCTTACCGCCCGGATAGGTCTTGGAGACACCGTCCATGTGATAGACATATTGGTAGCTGGCCATGTGGAAACCTCCTGTCGGGCTGCATTGGGCGCTTTGATACAAAAGGCGGGGCCGGGCGGCAATGCCATGCGTGCACCCATAATCCAGACTAGCCAGACCCGCCCCTTTCGCGCTTAACTTGGACCAATGGTCCGGGGAGACCTGTGAAACTGGGAGGAGAAACGGATGACGCATCCGTGGGAAAAGTACTACAGCGAGGCCGCGAAGAAGTTCGACCTGGCGGATATGGGGCCACAGACGCTGGGCGAACTGGTCGATTACGCTGCCGACACCTATGGCGACAGCGCAAAATTCACCACGATCCTGCCCACCGGGGCCGAAGGGTCGATCACATTTCGTGAATTCCGCAGCCATGTCGAAAGCTTCGCCGCCTATCTGCGCGAGGTAGTCGGCCTGAAGGCAGGCGACACTGTCGCGCTGATGACGCCCAATTGCATCGGCTTTACCGTGGCGTCGATGGGCATCGTCAAGGCGGGCTGCAAGCTGACCAATGTGAACCCGCTTTATACCGAACCAGAAATGGAGCATCAGTTGAATGACAGCCAGGCCAAAGCTCTGGTGATCATCGACCTTTTCGGGGCCAAGGTGGATGCGGTGGTGCCCAACACCGGCGTGAAGCATGTCGTCACCCTGTCGATCGTGGATTTCTTTGCGCCGCTAAAGAAAATGCTGCTGGGCTTTGTGCTGAAACGGGTGCGCAAGGTGGTCCCGGATATCACGACGCCGCATGTCAAATTCGCCGATGCGCTGGCGCAGGGCGCACGCGCGGCCAAGGGCGTGGACGTCGCAGCTTATACGGCCGATGTGAAGCCGACCGACACGGTTTTGTATCAATATACGTCTGGCACGACTGGCCGCAGCAAAGGCGCAGAGCTGCATCATCAGGGCATTCTGGCCAATGCGTATCAGGCGGAACTGATGACGGACCATCTGCGTGGCGGAGGGGGGGAAACAACGCTGATTGCGCTGCCGCTCTATCACATTACGGCCTTCACGCTGATTTTTGTAGCGGGTCTGAAAACCGGCGGCCATGCGCTGCTGGTGCCGAGCCCGCGCCCGCCGTCGAACCTTCAAAAGGCGTTGGAAAAGCACAAGATCACCTGGTTCACGGGGATCAACACGCTGTATGCCGCGCTGCTGGCGGAGCCGTGGTTCAAGAAAGAGCATTGGGAAAACCTGCGCTTTTCCGGGTCAGGCGGAGCGGCGCAGCAGACCGGCGTGGCGCAGAAATGGAAGGACGCGACCGGCGTCGACATCAATCAGGGCTATGGCATGACCGAAGTACATGGCGTGCTGACGCTGAACCCACCCAGCGACAACCGGCTGGGCAAGGTCGGCATTCCGGTACCGGGGATGCAGATCAAGATCGTTGGCGACAATGGGCATGAGGTCGAACTGGGCGAGCCTGGCGAGGTGCTGGCCAAGGGTCCGACACTGATGCATGGCTATTTCAACCGGCCCGATGCAAATGAAGACAGCTTCACCGATGGCTGGCTGCATTCGGGGGACATTGGCGTGATGGATGCCGATGGATTTCTTGAGATCGTGGATCGCAAGAAGGACATGATCCTTGTCTCGGGCTTCAACGTCGCCCCGGCGGAGATCGAAGATGTGATTTCCACAGTCCCCGGCGTGGTGCAGGTCGGCGTGATCGGCATTCCGGATGAAAAGACCAGCGAAACGCCGGCGGCCTTCATCGTGCGCAAGGATGACAGCGTGACTGAAGAGATGATCATGGAGGCCTGCAAATCCAGCCTGACCAATTACAAGCGCCCGCATAAGATCGAGTTTGTGGATGAGGTACCTGTCACACTGTCGGGCAAGGTGCTGCGCCGCGAATTGCGCGACAAATATCTGGCCTCCTGACCTGGGCCTCTCCCGCCGCTTTGCGCCGCATCA
>JABSSB010000273.1 GCA_013214715.1 Paracoccaceae bacterium
CGACCGATACGGTCGACCCGGCCGGTGTTTCTCTTATCCTGCCTAAGGATTTTTCCACAGAAAATCCGGGGCCGGACCTGTCCGCCAACCTTGAGATCCGAACCGACCAAGGCACCGACAACGCGGTCATCCCCGTTATTATCCAGGCCGAAGGCGACATCAGCATGCCGTCCGCCGTGTTGTCGCTGGTCGAAACAGATGATGTGGTCCGCTTTACGCCCTCGAATACAGTCCTGCCGCGACCAACAGATATCGATGGGTCAGAATCCATCGAGGCCGTAGGTCTGATTTTCAGAGGCCTGCCACTAGGATCGCGCGTCTCTGAAGATGGCGGAACCACCTGGATCGCGAAGGACGGGTTTTACCTATTTACCGGCACACTGGCAGCGTATCGGGATCTGATCATCGAATTGCCCAAGGACTTTTCAACCACGAACCCTGTTTCACAGCTTTTTGCACAGCTTGCTGCAATCACTGATGAAGGTGGTGCAGCCATTGCCCGGCTGGATGTGGAAGTTGACTTCGAACTCGACGCGAACATCAGCGCGCCCGCCAAAATCACAGCGCTGGAAGACGGGGATGGTAGTGATGGTGGCGGGGTCACGGTCGATCTGCAGATCAAAACGGCGGTCACCGACATAGACGGGTCCGAAAACAGCGCTTTTGTCGAAATAACCTTTGTAGACTTGCCTGCGGGCAGCACCACGAATATCGGGTCTCTGACGCCGACCGTACGAGGCATGAAATGGACCGGCACCCGCGCCGAGGCCGAAGCTTTGACGCTGAAACTGCCCGGAGATTACTCGGGCGTGGTCACTGCAAGAATGGCGATCATCAGCCCCGAAGGCGTGGACAGGACAACCCAGACCATCACGATAACCGGCACGGGCGATGTTGACCTTGATGTCTCACCTGTCATCCGGGTCGAAACAGATGCACCCATCTCGTTGACGCCATCAGCGCGCTGGAGCGCGTCGATTTCGGACAATGACGGCAACCTGCCGCTTGAAACACTAACCGAAATCACCCTGACACTGAACCGGATGCCATCAGGTGTTCAGGTGCAAGGCGTACCGATCGGCACGGTCACATATAACGCGTCGAGTGGTGGCGGGTTCACCTTTGTCGGCAGCTCAGATCAATACGATGCCATGAGGCTGGTGTTTCCCAAGGATTTTTCGACCCAAAGCCGCTCGGACGGATTTGCGGAAGGCCCGTTGACCGGAACTTTCAGGGCCAAGTCGACCGAAGACAGCGTTGGTCAAAGCACGGCTGTGTCCTTTACGATCCGTGCCGAAGGCGACGTGGAAATTGACGACACATTGCCGGACCTTGTGCCGGATGAAACAGACTCACCGACAGTGATCAGCCCATCAGGATTGCTATTGCCGGAAGTGACCGATTTCGACAGGTCCGAAAGTCTGGAAATGCTGGTTCTGACGGTCAAAGGATTGAATGGTGATGCTACGATCGCCGGCCTGAAACTCGGGCTTCCCGCTGGCGCTGTTGTCGACCTAACGACAGCCGGGTCCGGGGCCAAAACACTGAAAGTGACGCTGACCTCGGCCTCAGTGGGCGATGTGCTTGCCGTTTACAAGGCGATGAGCCTGACCCTGCCAACCGATTTCTCGACCGCGAACCGAAACGATATCGGACCGGTGAATACGTCTTTGCCGCTGACCTTCAAGCTGGATGTTCAGACCGACGAAGACCGCAACCCGAACACAGACACCACAAATGACGGGACCGCAACAGCGACGCGGATTGTGGATATCGGGTTCGAAGAAGATATATCGCTGACCGCCCCACGCCTGATTACAGCGCAGGAAGATGGCGGCATTCCGGATGTCTCGGTCGGTGTGACGGTTGATCTGGGTATCGATATCGCCATCACCGACAATGATGGATCGGAAACCGAGTCCACTGCCGACCCGCGTTTTGCGGCTTCGGTCGAGATCCGGTTCGTGAACATGCCAGCCAGCACGATAGCATCCACCGGTAGTCTGAAAGGAACAGTTTGGACTGGGTCCGTCGCAGATGCACGCGCGCTGAGCCTCGACTTGCCTGGAGATTACAGCGGCGCTTTCCTGTCGCTTATCACGGTGACGACGCCGGAAGGCAGCCAAGCCACCGTTCAGGGTGTTCGGGTCGAACCGACGCGCGATATCATCATAGATGGCAGCATTGAAAGCAACGAAACCGATGCCGAGCTCGAACTGCTCCTGTCGAATTTCATCGATGTGACTGTCCCCGACCCCAGCGAGGTTCTCAACGAGATCGACTTTGACCTCAACGGACTGCCGAAAGGTGTCCGCGCGGAAGATGGCATTGGCAACACAGTCGGGACCATCACCGATGTCGGTGGTGGCAAGGTCAACTTGTCCATCGTCTGGAAGCAAGGCGACACTTTCGACCCTGCGAGTGTGATCCTTGTACTGCCCAGGGATTATTCGACCACGAACCCGTCAGACACGCTTACCGCAACGCTGCGTGCCGTGACCGATCAGGGTTCGGCATCGGGCAATATTCCTTTGATCATCACGGAAGAAGGAGACCTACGGATCAATGATGGCGCGACCGATCTTGCCGAGACCGACGCCGTCGTCAGAATTAAGCCCTCCGATCATGTTCTGCCTGTCGCCACGGATATAGACATGTCGGAAAGCGTGATCCGCGTCGCCGGGGTATTCAATAATTTGCCCAGTGGAACACGCGTTACCACCGACAACGGCAACAGCTGGACGGCCTTGGCCCAGGACAGCTATATTTTCAACCTTGGCTTTGCCGCTTATCAAAGGCTGATCATCGAGTTTCCACGTGACTTTTCGACTGAAAGCCCTGCAACCACAGTTTTTGGAGAGATTGCGGCCCTGACCGATGAAACCGGCGTCGGACTGGCACGGCTTGACATAACGCTGGAAGCCGAAGGCGATCTGGTGATCACCGGCGATGGATTGATCCAGCTAGAAGAAAATGATCCTACGGGTAATTTTGACGAAGATACAACGACCTCCGCGCCGCTTGATCTCTATCTGACAGATGCCTGGATAGGTGCCGCCTCGGATGCGGACGGTTCCGAGGTCATCGCCAATATCCGCGCAGTCCTGCGCAACTTGCCCGACGGAACACGTTATTCGCTTGATAATGGAGCCAGCTTTACCGACGTGCCCAATCCGACCAGGCTGGTTCTCAACGGGCTCGACGTGACGAGCTATGCCGATGTCGTGATCCGTCTGCCGGATGATTTTTCAACCGTAGCCGATATTCGCGGAACCGTCACCTTCACCACAGATGAAGCCATTCTGGCCACTGAAACAGATGTGGATGATACTGACGGGGTTGAAACCCGTGACTTCGTGATCCGGGTGACGCCCGAAGCAGATGTCCGGATCTCGGGCCAGGACATAGAAGTGATCGAAGACCTTGGCAAGACGATTCCGCTGGGCCTGTCCGCTCAGGTAGTAGATATCGACGGATCCGAAACACTGACACCGCCAATTACCATCGCGTTTTCAGGCCTGTCGGATCACGGCCCCACGATATTGACCGACGGAACCCGTCTGAATGGCCCAACCGACACATGGCAGGGCACGGCCAGCCAATTGGCAGCGCTTGGCGTTACCAGTTTTCCAATACAT
>JABSSB010000274.1 GCA_013214715.1 Paracoccaceae bacterium
CCGTCACGGAGGCCGTAGGCTAAGCCCGTCGAGAGAAAGGGCAACTCCGACCATCAAAGGATTTGTGCAACAAAGCCGATTTCCTAGGATAAATCGGTACGTCGGCAGGGCTTTGGTTATTACAGAAAAGCGGCCGTCCACTTTTCAAAGCTGAAGCAAAACCAACTTATCTGGCGGGCACGTCGGGCGAAGAAAACCCTGATGCGCTAGACCGCGCGTCGCGGCGCCGTCGGTCTACTGGTTTTCCTCGGCGACTGCGCTGAGATAGGCACCATAGGCGTTTTTCTTGAAGACATCTGCGCGGGTTTGCAGGGCCTTGGCGTCAATCAGCCCCATCCGAAAGGCGATTTCATCCGGGCTGCCAACCTGTTGGCCTTGTCGTTCGGTTAGGGTGCGCACGAAATTGCCCGCATCGAGAAGCGAGCCATGCGTACCGGTATCGAGCCAGGCAAAGCCCCGACCCATCGTTTCGACCGACAGCTCTCCAGCCTCCAAATAGATCGACAGCAGGTCGGTAATCTCCAGTTCTCCACGCGGAGAGGGTTTGACCTGTTTCGCCCGGTCAACCGCCTGTGAGTCCAGAAAATAAAGGCCCGTGACCGCATAGTTCGACGGCGGTGACTGGGGTTTTTCGATGATCTGATTTACCCGACCATCGGCGTCAAAGCCGACCACGCCATAGCGTTCAGGATCCGCCACGCGATAGCCAAAGACAGTGCCGCCCGTCTCCCGCGCATCGGCGGCTTTCAGGCTTTCGGGCAGGCCGTGGCCAAAGAAGATATTATCGCCCAGCACCAAAGCCGAGGGCGCCCCATCGAGGAAGTCCTCGGTCAACAGATAGGCCTGCGCCAGCCCGTCAGGCGCAGGCTGCACCACATAGGTCAGCGAAATCCCCCATTGGCTGCCATCGCCCAGCAGGCGGATGAATTGGGCCTGGTCGTCCGGCGTCGTGATCACTGCGATCTCACGGATACCCGCCAGCATCAGTACCGAAAGCGGGTAATAGATCATCGGCTTGTCATAAATCGGCAAGAGCTGTTTTGACACGCCTTGGGTGATTGGCCAGAGCCGGGTGCCACTGCCACCGGCGAGGATGATACCTTTGCGCTGGGTCATGATGCGCTCTCCAACTCTTGCAAAACGGAGTCCAGATGGGCCTGCCAATCGGGTTGTTCGAGCCCAAGCCGGGCCAGCCCCGAACAGTCGAGCCGCGAGTTCAGCGGGCGTTGCGCCGGGGTGGGATAGTCGGCTGTGGGGATGTCAGCGATCGCGCAATCCAACCCGGCGCGGGTCATGATCTCGCGGGCGAACCCGGCCCAGGATGTATCGGGCGCGCCTGCGAAATGCTCCACCCCGCTTTGGGCCCCGCCTGACAGAGCCTTGGCGCAGGTCAGCATCGCGTCGGCGATGGCGGCGGCGGGGGTTGGTCCGCCGATCTGGTCGGCGACCACGGTCAGCCGATCCCTCTCGCGTCCCAGACGCAGCATGGTTTTCACGAAATTCGCCCCATGCGCGGAAAACACCCAGGATGTGCGTAGGATGATAAAGGCACCGCCGGCGTCCTGCACGGCGCGTTCGCCAGCGAGTTTGCTGCGGCCATAAGCGCCCAGAGGCGCCACGGGGTCCGAGGTCGCAAAGCGCTGTGTGCCTGCGCCATCAAAGACATAGTCGGTGGAGACATGGACGAACGGGATGCCGAGCGCGGCGCAGGCCTGCGCCATGGCGCCGGGCGCGTCGCCGTTGATTACGGTGGCCTCGGCCTCATGTTCTTCGGCCTTGTCCACGGCGGTCCAGGCGGCGGCATTCAGGACAAAATCCGGCTGCGCAGATTTGATTGCAGCGGCGCAGGCGGCCGGGTCAGACAGGTCCGATTGATCGCGGCCCAGAAAGATCAGCGGAGTATCCTCGGCCGCGCGGCGGGCCAACTCTGTTGCGACCTGTCCTGTTTTGCCAAAGACCAGTCCGGTCATGCTTTCAACCCCAGACGTTGCCCAACGCCCTGCCGGTCCAGCAGTGGGCGCCACCAGTCTTCATTGTCGAGATACCAGCGCACCGTGCGGCGCAGCCCGTCTTCGACGCTGACCGACGGCGACCAGCCCAACTCCTCCCGGATGCGGCTGGCATCGATGGCATAGCGCGCATCATGGCCGGGGCGGTCCGTGACAAAGGTGATCAGATCGCTGTAAGGCGTATCGCCCGGCGCCATGTCGTCCAGCAATGTGCAGATCTGGCGCACGAGATCGATATTGCGCGCCTCATTATAGCCGCCAATGTTGTAACTGCGGCCCAAGGCGCCCTTTTGCGCCACCAAAAGCAGCGCATCGGCATGATCTTCGACATAAAGCCAGTCGCGCACGTTTTCGCCTTTGCCATAGACGGGGATCGCCTTGCCATGCAGCGCGTTCAGGATCACAACCGGGATCAGCTTTTCGGGGAAGTGATAGGGGCCGTAATTGTTGGAACAATTGCTGAGCACCACGGGCAGACCATAGGTTTCGCCCCAGGCGCGCACCAAATGGTCCGAACTGGCCTTGGACGCCGAATAGGGCGAGCGCGGGTCATAGGGCGTCTCTTCGGTAAAGAGCCCGGTCGGCCCAAGTGACCCAAAGACCTCATCGGTCGAGATATGGTGAAAGCGGAAGCTGTTGGGCTGACCTTGCGCCATCCAATAGGCGCGGGCGGCCTCCAGCATATGATAGGTGCCGGTGATATTGGTGTCGATGAAATCGCCTGGTCCGTCGATCGAGCGGTCGACATGGCTTTCGGCCGCCAAATGCATGATCGCATCGGGCTGATGCGCATAAAGGATGCGCGCAACGGTGGCGCGGTCACGGATATCTGCCTGTTCAAAGGCGTAAAGCGGGCTGTCCGCAACTTCGGTCAGGCTGTTGAGGTTGGCCGCATAGGTCAGCGCATCCAGATTGACGACAGCATGGCCGCGGGCCACTGCCAGTCGCACCACGGCCGACCCGATGAACCCCGCCCCGCCGGTGACCAAAAGCTTCATGTATCAGTCCTCATAGACAAAGGGGCTGTCAAAATTGGCAAAGCGCCCGGCCTGCGCGTCCTTGTCGGACAAGATCGCCTCTCCGGTCAGGCCCCAGTCAATCGCCAGATCAGGATCATCAAAGCGCACCGCGCCTTCGCTTTGCGGTGCATAGCCGTGATCGCATTTATAGATCACCTCGGTATCGGGTTCGCGCGTGACAAAGCCGTGCAGAAACCCCGCTGGAATCATCAGTTGACGGCCATTTTCAAAGCTCAGTTCAATGCCGAACCAGCGCCCATAGGTGGGCGAGCCGCGCCGGGCATCCACGGCGACATCGAACAGGCTCCCCCGGCCGCAGCGCAACAGCTTGGCCTGGGCGTTGGGAGGGACCTGAAAATGCAAACCCCGCACGGTGCCGGTTTGGGCCGAAAAGGAGTGATTGTCCTGCACGAAGTCATAGTGCAGACCCGCCGCTGCCATACGTTCGTGGTTCCAGCTTTCTGAGAAAAACCCCCGGTGATCCCCAAAACGCGGCGGTGTCAGAACCACCAGATCCCGGATCGCATTGCGGTGTTCGACAATGACGGCACCCTCTGGTCCGAGCAGCCGGTTTACTTTCAACTGATTTACGCC
>JABSSB010000275.1 GCA_013214715.1 Paracoccaceae bacterium
TTACGAGATGTACTCGAACGTGTTTACCGTTCTCATAGCCCACATGCGCACAGAGAAGCATCCATCATTATGGATAAGATTTTTTAGTTTGATGCCCCTGAAGTGTTTCCGGCTTTATTTACGTTTTGGTTCGGATCAGGTGGCCCCTACGAGCCATTTTCAGACTAGTTTCATTGCGGATATCGTTGCGAAAAATTTTCTGGAAACATAACAGGCGCCCTTAGGTGCCTTGTTTTATTGGTCGGAGTGAGAGGATTCGAACCTCCGACCCCTGCCTCCCGAAGACAGTGCTCTACCAGGCTGAGCTACACTCCGACCGTGGCGCGTCGGATAGCTTCAAAGACCGGCAAACGCAAGGCCGACACTTGGAATTTTAGACATCACCATCATTTTTTTCAGCGTCATCACGCGTGTGCGTTGAGCGGAGCAGCGGCCCGACGCGCAGACCGTTGCCGGTCCCTGCTCGGGTCCGTGTGCGCAAAACCGGCTGCAAAGAGCCCGTATCGGCACTGGCTTCACGCAAAAGAATATAGATGCCGCTGCCAATGATGATCGCCGCACCCAACAAGGTCGCGGCATCCGGCCATTCGCTGAAGAAAAGCGCACCGAAAAACGTGGCCCACAGGATCTGAGAATATTGCATCGGGGCCACGATCACCGCCTCGGCAGAGGTATAGGCCCGGATCAGGCTTAGCATGGCCAGGAAGGACAGGATCGCGATCAGGGCGGTCAATCCCAGATGCTCGATTGGCATGGGTTGATAGACCAGTGGCAAGCTTGCCCCCATGATCGTGAAATTGAGCATCATCGGAAATAGCATGAGCACCACAGGGCGCTCTTCCCGACCGATCTTGCGGACAATCACGGAATTGAATGCGCCCGCTGCGGCACAGGACAGAGCCGCGAGATGCCCGGGGCCAAGCTCGGTCCCGGACCCGGGGCGCAGCACGACCAAGACCCCCAGCAACCCAACGATGACCGCGGCCCAACGGCGTAGACGCACGGTTTCCCCAAGCATCGGAATGGACAGAACCGTGATGAACAATGGCGTCGCAAAGATAATGGCGTAGACCTGCGCAAGCGGCAGAACTGTAAAGGCGTAAAATCCCGACAGCGCTGCGATCATGGTGGCAAGGGACCGAAACGCCATCCAGACCGGGTGCACGGGCCTGAGCGTACCGGGCGCCCCGTCGCGCATGGCCAGAAGAATGGCGAGGGGGAAACTGAAGGTCACGCCGAAGAACAGGATTTGCACCGGGGAATAGATCCCGCCTAACTCCTTGACCGCAACGTCATGCGTGGAGAACAGAGCAAAGGCCAAAAGCCCGAACAGCGCGCCACGCAGATTGGGATTCGACTGTGCCATTGCACCCTCCTGTTAGCGCGCACATTCAGCACATATCCGCGCGTTCTGACAAGATGGCGACCCGTGAGAATAAGCATCCCAGCCGAAAACCTAGTCGGTCAATTCTAAATCTGCTGATTCATAGGGCTCTGGGATGCGACTGGGATATCTCGCCGTTTTGTGTGCCTTGGTGGCTCATGGCAGCTTGGCTGATCTGGCCGCGCCATCTGGGCGGGTGCTGATTACCGTGTCTGGCTCCATTATATCGACAAATCGCGGCGCTTTGGAGGCGGGTACGCCGTCGCTGATTGGATTTCTGGATACCGGGTTTGAGGCCGCTGCCGAATTCGACCAAGAGATGCAGGATGCGATGCCGCAGAGTGAGGTGACGTCGCTTGCCCCAACAGGCCAGACGCAGGTGACCTATGCGGGGCCGCGCCTGATGGATGTAGTGACCCGACTGGGTGCTGTGCCACAATCTGTATCCGTCATGGCAGCCGACGGCTATCTGGCCGAGATCAGCGTGGAAGAGATGACAATCCACACCCCCATCCTCGCCACGCGCATGGATGGTCGGTTGATGGGGCTCGGAATACATGGGCCAGAGATGGTGGTGTTTCCGCCCACCTGGGATGCCGACATTTATGAAGGTTTGCGCTCCAAACAGGTTTGGGCTGTCATCCATATCAGCGTGGATTAGGCCCGCCCTTTTCGGGGGCGGGCCATTGGTGTTTCGTTACAAGGACGCGTCCAGCGCGGCCACGACAGCATCGCCCATTTGCGCAGTGGACACCGGCTCTGCCCCGTCTTCGCCCAGCAAATCGGCGGTGCGCAGACCATCGGCCAGCACCTGTTCCACGGCGGCTTCAAGGCGGTCGGCCTCAACACCAAGGTCAAAGGAATAGCGCAGCGCCATCGCAAAGCTCAGGATACAGGCGATCGGGTTTGCCTTGCCCTGCCCGGCAATATCGGGAGCCGAGCCATGCACCGGCTCATACAGTGCCTTGGGCCGACCATTGGCCATCGGCGCCCCAAGAGAGGCAGAGGGCAACATGCCCAGCGACCCGGTCAACATAGCCGCGGCATCTGACAGAAGATCACCAAACAGGTTGTCGGTGACGATCACGTCAAACTGTTTGGGCCAGCGGCACAGCTGCATGGCACCCGCATCTGCATACATATGGCTCAGCTCGACTTCGGGATAGTCCTTGCCGACCTCGGTGACGACTTCGCGCCAGAGGATGCCGGACTCCATGACGTTGGCCTTTTCCATCGAACAAAGCTTCTTGTTCCGGCGCATTGCCAACTCAAAGGCCGACCGCGCGACGCGGTCAATTTCGCTTTCAGTATAGCGCTGCGTATTGATGCCGACGCGCTCATTGCCTTCTTCGATGATACCGCGCGGCTCTCCGAAATAGATGCCAGAGGTCAGTTCACGCACGATCATGATATCGAGTCCGGCCACAACATCGCGTTTCAGCGATGAGAAATCGGCCAGCGCGTCAAAACATTGCGCCGGGCGCAGGTTGGAAAACAGATCCATTTCCTTGCGCAGGCGCAGCAGGCCACGTTCTGGTTTGACCGAGAAATCCAGCACGTCGTATTTTGGCCCACCCACGGCACCCAGCAGGACGGCATCAACCTCTTGCGCCTTGTCCATGGTGGCATCGGCCAGCGGCACGCCATGCACGTCATAGGCCGCCCCGCCGACCAGATCCTCGGAGACATCAAAACTGATGTCGCGCTTGGCGCCGAACCAGTCGATGACCTTGCGGACTTCGGCCATGACTTCGGGGCCGATCCCGTCGCCGGGCAGAATGAGGATCGAGGGGTTGGACATCTGGGGCGTCTCCTTGCGAAATGGTCACGCAGGCCTAGCCTGCCCGTGTCAAAGGGTCAATCATGCCTAGTGCAGCTGACCCAATTCTGCGGCCAGCAGGTCCCAGACCCGGCGCAGGCGTGGGGTTTCGCGCAGGCTGGGATGGGCGGTGAGCCAGACGGGCAGATGCGGCAGATCCAGACCCAGATCAAGCTCTTGGACCAACGGATCATCTTGGGCGATGCAGCGCTGCGAGAACCCGATGCCGCAGCCCTGTCTCAGGAGCTCCCAATAGGTGGCCTGATTGTCGTAGCGCAGTACAAAGCTGTCGCGAGTCGCTAAAAAGCCCAACCGCCGCATCTCACGCAGGATCAGGTCGTTGCTGTCATTGCCAATCAGATCGTGATCCATAAGATCTTCAGGGCGTTTGGG
>JABSSB010000276.1 GCA_013214715.1 Paracoccaceae bacterium
GATGCCCGACCTGCCCGAGAGCGAGGGCGAGGAGACGATTTTGCTGAGCCGGCCTCTTGCGACTCGACCCGGCAAGCCGCACATGAACGTCGTGAGGGCCCAGTACCCTGACCATCCGGCGCGTGCCGGGGCGCGGTGTTGACACTGCCTGCGACTCCCCCTATACGCCGCCTATCTCGGCTCCGGGGGTATCCCCACTGCCGACTTCAGGACTGAAGTGGTCAAGATCCGGCGCTTGCGCCCGATCCTCTGGAAACCCACCGCGTCGTTCCCGGAAATCGGGGAACGAAGGCGGTTTTTGCGCTTTGCAGACGTGTGAGGCGTGGAAGGAAGAATTTAGGTAACCGCACGCAACCGCGTGCATGAAACATGTGTGTTGCGAAACGGGGAAAGAAACCGGAATGCCAACGATCCAACAGCTGATCCGCAAGCCGCGGCAGCCGAAAATTAAACGCTCGAAGTCGATGCACCTGGAGCAGTGCCCGCAGAAACGCGGCGTCTGCACCCGTGTGTACACCACCACACCGAAGAAACCGAACTCCGCTATGCGGAAGGTTGCCAAGGTGCGCCTGACCAACGGCTTTGAGGTCATCTCCTACATCCCTGGTGAAAGCCACAACCTGCAGGAACACTCGGTTGTTCTGATCCGTGGCGGCCGTGTGAAAGACCTTCCGGGTGTGCGTTACCACATCCTGCGCGGTGTTCTGGATACCCAGGGCGTCAAAGACCGTAAGCAGCGTCGTTCGAAATACGGCGCCAAGCGTCCGAAGTAAGAGGAACAGCCTATGTCCCGTCGTCACGCCGCTGAAAAGCGCGAAATTCTGCCCGACGCCAAATATGGTGACCGTGTCCTGTCGAAATTCATGAACAACCTCATGATCGACGGCAAGAAATCGGCTGCAGAGAAAATCGTCTATAACGCTCTCGACCGTGTAGAAAACAAGGTCAAGCGCGCGCCCGTCGAAGTGTTCCACGAAGCGCTCGACAACATCAAACCGTCGGTTGAGGTCCGCTCCCGCCGGGTTGGTGGTGCCACCTATCAGGTGCCCGTCGAAGTGCGCCCTGAGCGCCGCGAAGCGCTGGCCATTCGCTGGCTGATCACCGCGTCGCGCGGCCGCAACGAGAACACGATGGAAGAGCGCCTGGCTGGTGAGCTGCTTGATGCCGTGCAGTCGCGCGGCACCGCCGTGAAAAAGCGTGAAGACACCCACAAGATGGCAGAGGCCAACAAGGCCTTCTCGCATTACCGCTGGTAACCCCTTAGAGGCACATACCCATGGCTCGCGAATATCCTCTCGACCGCTACCGCAACTTCGGCATCATGGCCCATATCGATGCAGGTAAGACCACCTGCTCGGAACGGATCCTGTATTACACCGGCAAATCCCACAACATCGGTGAAGTGCATGACGGCGCTGCCACCATGGACTGGATGGAGCAGGAGCAGGAACGTGGGATCACCATCACCTCGGCGGCGACCACCACTTTCTGGGAGCGCACCGAGGACGGCCAGACCGCCCAGACGCCCAAGCATCGCCTGAACATCATCGATACTCCCGGCCACGTGGATTTCACCATTGAAGTCGAACGCTCGCTGGCGGTTCTTGACGGTGCTGTCTGTGTTCTGGACGGCAACGCGGGTGTTGAGCCCCAGACCGAAACCGTCTGGCGTCAGGCTGACCGCTACAAGGTTCCGCGCATCGTATTCGTCAACAAGATGGACAAGATTGGCGCCGACTTCTTCAACTGCCACGCCATGGTCGAAGACCGCACCGGCGCGCGCGCTGTCCCGGTTGGTATTCCAATCGGTGCAGAGAGCGAGCTGGAAGGTATGCTTGACCTCGTGCTGATGAAGGAATGGCTGTGGAAAGGCGACGACCTGGGCGCATCCTGGGAACTGGCCGACATCCGCCCAGAGCTTCAGGACCAGGCAGACGAATGGCGTTCGGTGATGGTCGAAGCGGCCGTCGAAATGGACGACGACGCCATGGAAGCCTATCTGGAAGGCGAAGAGCCCGACGTGGACACGCTGCGCGCCCTGCTGCGCAAAGGCTGCCTGGAAATGGCTTTTGTCCCGATGCTGGGTGGGTCTGCCTTCAAGAACAAAGGCGTGCAGCCTCTGCTGAACGCCGTGATCGACTATCTGCCCAGCCCGCTGGACGTGGTGGATTACATGGGCTTTGCCCCCGGTGACGAAACCGAAGAGCGCAACATCGCCCGTCGCGCAGATGACGAGATGCCGTTTGCTGGTCTCGCATTCAAGATCATGAACGACCCATTCGTGGGCTCGCTGACTTTCACCCGCATCTACTCTGGTGAGATGCACAAAGGTGAATCGATCCTGAACTCCACCAAAGGCAAGAAAGAGCGCATCGGTCGTATGATGATGATGCACTCCAACAACCGCGAAGAGATCGAAGAAGCCTTTGCCGGCGACATCATCGCGCTGGCGGGTCTGAAAGACACCACCACCGGTGACACGCTGTGCGATCAGAAAGAGCCTGTGGTTCTCGAAACCATGACCTTCCCTGATCCGGTGATTGAGATCGCGGTTGAGCCCAAGACCAAGGGCGACCAGGAGAAAATGTCCCAGGGTCTGGCCCGTCTGGCCGCCGAAGACCCGTCCTTCCGTGTGGAAACCGACCTGGAATCGGGTCAGACCATCATGAAGGGCATGGGCGAACTTCACCTGGACATCTTGGTGGATCGTCTGAAGCGTGAATTCAAGGTTGAAGCCAACATTGGTGCGCCGCAGGTGGCCTATCGTGAGACCATCTCGCACGAGGTTGAACATACCTACACCCACAAGAAGCAGTCGGGTGGCTCTGGTCAGTTCGCCGAGGTGAAGATGATCATCTCGCCGACCGAAGCGGGCGAAGGTTATTCCTTTGAATCGCGCATCGTTGGTGGTGCCGTGCCGAAGGAATACATCCCCGGTGTTGAAAAGGGCATCAACTCGGTCATGGATAGCGGCCCGCTGGCCGGCTTCCCCGTGATCGACTTCAAGGTCGCTCTGATCGACGGTAAGTTCCACGACGTGGACTCCAGCGTTCTGGCCTTTGAAATCGCCGCCCGTATGGCGATGCGCGAAGGTATGAAGAAAGCTGGCGCCAAGCTGCTGGAACCGGTGATGAAGGTCGAAGTGATCACGCCGGAAGAATACACCGGCTCGATCATCGGCGATCTGACCTCTCGTCGCGGTCAGGTGTCCGGTCAGGAATCCCGCGGCAACGCGATTGCGATCAACGCCTTCGTGCCACTGGCCAATATGTTCGGCTACATCAACAACCTGCGCTCGATGTCTTCGGGCCGCGCGCAGTTCACGATGCAGTTCGATCATTACGATCCGGTGCCGGGCAACATCTCGGAAGAGATCCAGGCCAAATACGCCTAAGCATTTTCGGGACGGGGCAGCCCCCGTCCTGCAATCGATCCGGGCGGATGACCGCCCAAGACATGTAGGGTGGGGTTTGTCCCGCCTCCGCAGAACAAGAGGAGCCACATCATGGCAAAGGAAAAGTTTGAGCGTACGAAACCGCACGTCAACATTGGCACGATTGGCCATGTTGACCACGGCAAGAC
>JABSSB010000277.1 GCA_013214715.1 Paracoccaceae bacterium
TGCCTCGATCCGCCCCATATCGGCCCCGTTGCGATGCACTGTGCCACGGAAGAAGTTCATATTGCCGATAAAGCTCGCCACATCGCGGGATTTGGGGGTCTCATACAGGCCGGCTGGCGTGTCGACCTGCAAAACTTTGCCGCCCGCCATGACAGCGATCCGGTCCGAGAGCGTCAGCGCCTCTTCCTGATCATGAGTCACAAAGACAAAGGTAATACCGATCTGGCGTTGCAGCGCGCGCAGTTCTAACTGCATCTGTTCGCGAAGCTGTTTGTCGAGCGCTCCGAGCGGTTCATCGAGCAGCAGCACCTTGGGTTTCAGGATCAATGCCCGAGCCAGCGCGACCCGCTGCCTTTGCCCGCCCGAAAGCTGCGTTGCCTTGCGCTGGCCATAGCCCGGCAGTTTGATCATTTCGAGCATTTCTTCGACGCGATCGTATTTCTGCGCTTTGGTCAGGCCGGATTTGCGCAGCCCATAGGCAATGTTGTCGCGCACATTTAGATGCGGAAAGATCGCGTAGGATTGGAACACCATGTTCACGGGCCGCTGATGTGGCGGCACGTCGGCCATAGGTTGGCCATCAATGTAAATTTCGCCCGCGCTGGTGCTTTCGAACCCGGCCAGCATCCGCAGCAAAGTTGTTTTACCGCAACCGGATGCCCCGAGCAGGGAAAAGAACTCTCCACGTCCGATATCCATGTTGATATCGTCGATAGCCTGAAAGCTGCCAAAGAACTTGTTGACGTTCTGGATCGAGATAAAAGCGTCTGATGTCATGGGGATGCTCATGTGTTGCTGTCCTCAAGCCCAATCCGCGAAATCCGCTGTGCGATGAACACCAGAGCGAAAGACGCGAACAGGATGATCGAGGACATTGCCAAGACCGATGGGAATTCCTTCGGGAAGCGCAGCTGACCCCAGATATACATGGGCAGGGTCGGATCTGTGCCGGTCAGGAAAAAGGCCATGATGAATTCGTCGAAAGAGATCGTGAAAGTCAGCAGAAGGCTTGCCAACACGCCCGGAAAGACGATGGGAAAGGTCACGCGCCAGAAGGTCCACCAGCCGTTTTCGCCCAGATCGGCAGACGCTTCTTCCATCGACACGTCGAACCCTTCGAACCGCGGCAAAAGGGTCGCCACGGCAAAGGGCATGCAGACAATCAGATGCCCCAGCCCCACTGTATACAGCGACAGCGGCACGCCCGCGCGGCTGAGCAGGACCAGAAGCGCCACGCCGAAAATGATTCCAGGGATCACCAGCGGCATCATGATGAAGGTCACCAGTGCCGATTTGCCGGGCAGCCGATAGCGTGTGATCGCGCGTGCTGCGATCACTCCCAGCACCGTCGAGATGACCGACACAACCAGCCCAACCCGCACCGAATTCCACAGCGCGATCCAGACGGGCTCACGAGACCAAAGCTCTCCATACCATTGCAGGGTAAAGCCCTGCAGCGGGAAGCGGACATAGATCGAGTCGTTGAAGCTGAAGAGCGGAATGAACAGGATCGGAAGATACAGAACAAACAGGAAGATGATTGCATAGATTTGCAGGGGCCGATTGGGCCGCTTGATATAGCTGCCGCTGCTCATGTGATGCGCTCCTGCACTTTGCGGGTCACCAGCAAGAAGACCAGCGCGATGGCCGCGATCCACAGCATCAGCACAATCGACAGCGTGGCCCCCATCGGCCAGTTGTTGATCGGGCCGAATTGCAGCTGGATGAAATTGCCGATCATCGCACCATCCGGACCGCCCAGAAGAGCAGGGGTGATGTAATCACCAGTGGTCGGAATGAAGATCAGGAAACTTGCTGCGATGATGCCCGGCATCGAAAGTGGCAGAGTGATCCGGAAGAACCGCGCCACCGGGCCGTCGCCCAAATCGGTGGCCGCTTCCAGAAGGGATTTGTCGATCTTTTCCAGCGACACATAAAGCGGTAGGATCGCAAAGGCCGCCCAGGCATGGGCCAGTGTGATGATCACTGCGGTCTGGCTGTAGAGCAGGAACTCCAAAGGTTCTTGTATCCAGCCCATCGCGCCAAGGCCTGAATTGATCACGCCCTCAAAGCCGAGAATAACCTTCCACGCAAAGACCCGCAGCAAATAGCTGGTCCAGAAAGGCAAGGTGATCAGAATGATCCACATCATCTTGTTTCGATGGATATGGAATGCAACGTAATAGGCCATCGGATAACATAGAGCGACCGTTGCCAGCGTTGCGATGCCCGATACCCAGAAGGAGCGCTGCAACAACATGCCGACAATCGGTTCGGACCACGTACGATTGTAGTTGTTGACCGTCAGCGTCGTGTCAAAGCCGAAACCGTCACGGGTCCAGAAGCTGATGAGCGTCAAAATAAAGAAGGGCACGATGATGCCAATCGTGAGGATCAACAGAGTTGGTGACATCAGCGCATAGCCGCGCGCAGCCTCGGACCGGCGCAGCCACCGGCGCAGCCGTGATCGACGCCGCGTGGAGGCTGCCACATCCGATTTGATGTCAGGAGCAAGTGTCGTGTCAGCCATCAGGCGTCCCCGCGATCTGGGGGCAGGCCCGCGTATGCGGGCCTACCAAATGCGTTAGAAACCGAGCTTGATCTGCTCGAACGTCTCGTTCATGCGGGTTTCCCAATCCTGGCTTTGAGGGACCTGGAAATGCCCGGCACCCAAAATGTCCGTTGGTGTTTTCGACAAGCCGAGGCTGGCGAGCGTTTCTTCGTCGAATTCGTCGAAGGATTTCACGTTAGAATGGCCGTAACCATAATCATTGATCATGAATTTGCCGCTTTCGACGCTCAGCAAGCTGTCGATCACGTCATAGGCCGCGTCCAGATTTGGCGCGTCCTTGTGGATCATCAGACCGCAGACCCAAGTCAATGCGCCCTCTTTCGGCTTGGCGAATTTCACCGGCACGCCTTCGGATTGCAGCAGAACGGCCGAGCTGTTCCACGTCATTGCCGCGGCCATCTCGCCCGAGGCTAGCGCCTGCTCCAGCGTGGTGGTGTCGTCGGTATACACGCGGATCAGCGGGCGCTGTTCGCGCATCACGGCCGCGATCTTTTCAAAGGCCATGTCGGAATCGATATCAGCAAAATCCACGCCGGCCTTGATCGCACCGCACCACCAGGCATCGCCGCCCGACGCCAGCGATCCAAGCTGACCGCTATAGCGCGGATCCCACAGCATATCCCAGCTTTCTTCGCCCTCTAGCTCGAACAAATCAGTGCGATACGTTACCGAGGTCTGGCCCCAGTCAAACGGCGCCATCCAGACACCGCCGTTATCGGCCGCATTGCCCGGCAGATCGACCAGTTCGGGCATAACATCGGCCCAATTGGACATGCGCGATGTGTCGATCGGCTGGAACAGGCCCGACTGCACCCAGCGCGGCATGCCCGAGTTACAGGGATGCGAGACATCCACCACAAAGCCGCCGCGCATCTTGGTAAGCGCTTCTTCGGTGCCACCAAATATTGAGAAGTCGGGCAGCGCGCCATTTTTAGCTTCGTAGGGTACAAAGAGTTCGGGGA
>JABSSB010000278.1 GCA_013214715.1 Paracoccaceae bacterium
CTGCATCAAGCATTCTTCCTAATTTAATTGCTATAGATTCCTCCAACCTAGTGAAATTAGATTGATGGGTAGTTATCCAATCTAATTCAGAAAAAGTGATGATTCCCGTCGAATTACTTTTTAAAAAAAGTGTTCCAATTTCCATTAGATAAATCTAATTTTTTCTAAGTTAACATCCGTACTTAATATTTCTTCATAACATAATATTCTTTTAATTTTTCAAAGACAACTGTAGGTTATTACTCTTAATTTATTGAATATCTCTTAAAAATTTATCGGCCGTTTTTAAGTGATTATTTAATTTTTCCTCTGACATTTTATCGAGATTTCTCGTTAACATTGCCAGACGATATTGCTTTCTAAAAAAGCTTTCATTATCTTTAATAAATTTCCAAAATAAGCCATCCCATATTTCACACCATGGGCCACTTTTAAAATTAGACATTTTTTTTACATAATTAGAGCTTGATATATATGGCTTTGTTGAAAAGATACCACCATCACTAAACTGACTCATTCCGTAAACATTTGGGACCATAACCCAATCATAGGAATCAATAAACATTTCCATAAACCATTTATAAACTTGGTTGGGGTGAATTCTACATAGAAGCATAAAGTTGCCAACAATCATTAGCCGCTCAATATGATGACAATAACCAAATTTAATAATATTTTTTATAACAACGTCTACTGGTTCAATTCCTGTATTTCCTTGATAAAAAGATTTTGGAATTGGCTTATCTTCAAAATTCCAAAAATTACTATTTCGCATCTTTGTTCCGTACTTTTTATAGACGAGGCAAATAAATTCTCTCCATCCAATAATTTGACGAATAAAACCCTCTAAAGAGTTAATAGGAACATTATTATTTTTTGCAAAAAGTAATGCTTTATTTACTACTACATCTGGGGTTAATAAGCCGCTATTTAAAAGAGGAGAAAGTAAACTGTGCCATAAAAAAGAATTTTCTTTAGAAATAGCATCCTCATAATCTCCAAATAAGAAAAATCTATGTTTAAAAAAATCATTTAACCATTCATCTGCCTCTTCAAAATTAGTTGGATATAAAAAGTTATTACTTTCTCCAATAAACTCAATATCAAAATTGGCTAATGACCTTTCTGCATTAACTACAAATTTATTTTTTTGTAATTTAGGTGTATCGGGTATATTTATTTTTTTTGGTAATTTTTTTCTGTTCATTTCATCGAAACTCCATTTACCACCTTCAGGTGTATCATCAGGATTAACTAATATCTTTTGGCTCTTTCTTTGATTCTCATAAAATCTCCCCATAAGAGGTTTTTTTGCATTTGATGCAAATAAATCTTTTAAATCTTCACTGCTCATAAACATAGGAGAAGGCAAAATATTTAAAGCTAAATTATTACTTTCAACAAAATTATTAATCCTCTTCATTATTAAAAAATCATGAGGGTCAATGAGATTTATTTTCTGATATTTATTTTTAATAAATTCCGATAAGTAATCAACTGTAGAAACATTATTCTTGTTTTCGATATATAAAACTTTAAAGCCAGATATTTCTAAATAATTTTTATAAGCGAGCATAGATGCTCTATGAAAAACTAACTTATTTTTATGGTTAATTAATTTATGAAATTTATCATTTCCAAAAAATAATGAGTCTTCCAAAATCAAAACTTCACAATTTATTTTTAAGATTGGGCTTTCTCTAAAAAGTTGATTCGGGAAAATAATTGATACTTGTTTCATCTTTGCGACTTCCTGTTACTGCATCTTTTTGAACAGTAGATAACATCATCCCAACAGTTTTTCCATTTTTTACGCCACTCAAACGGCCTATTGCAAACAGGACAAGTTTTAGTAGAAAGATTTTTCAAAATTTATAATTTTCTTTTATGAGTAGATTTAAATCTAGTTGAATCTTTAAGCGCCATATGTTTTGTATTTCTTCCCGAAACTCTCTTTCTCCAGACTTTGAAGGATTTGGGTTTAAGATTTTGACGCATAATTTTTATCGCATCTTCCTCTTTTAAACCAAATTGATACTCGATAGCTTCAAAGGGTGTTCTATCTTCCCAACACATTTCTATTATTCTGTCTATATCGATACTTTCCATATTTATTGTTCACATTGTGAGGTACAAAGTTTTTCAATATCGGATCTACCTGTAATTTGAAGTCTATATTTTGCCCAATATCTGTAAACCAATCTCAATAATGGAGATAAGAGCTTAATCTTCAAGGGATAATAAACCCAACCTAAACCAACTAATTCATAAGAATATGCAAGTACATCTAGTCCCCTAATAATTTCACCATTTTCAATAATCCCATGCAGGTTTGACATAGCTTCTGAATATGAGATGTCATTAAAAAGACTTTGATCATAATCCTTACTATTAATATCTATAAATGCAATTTGATTTAAGGTATCTCTTTTTTTAAGAAAATTTGTTTCTCTCAAACAAAGTGGACAACCACCATCGAATAAAAAGGTTAATTTATTTTTCATATTTTTATTCAAATATAGAAATTAAATAACTTTTTTGTGGAATAAAAAATTTTTTTTAGAGTACAAGCTTTATAAAGCCTTAATAATTGCCAGTTCTAATTTAGTGAAATTATATTATCTTATTAATTAATAAGCCATTGATTAAGGGATACATCAATGGTTTAAAACTATTTATGATCAGTCATCTAGAAGATGAACTCCTTCTCCTACGTCAGGAGTAAATTTACAATATTTTTCAAAAATAAGTCCAACACCTCTCATTTTTTCTCCTAATTCATCGTTAAATTTATTCCATTCTTCCGATTCACGATCAGGTAAATCCCACCCTTGTTTTTCTACCATACTTGTTATTACTGTATAGTCCCATTCTATGTATGCCATTGAGTTAATTTAAACTACCAAAATATTATAAACCAAGAGATTTAATAGGTAATCAATATTTTTTGAATATAATTTAAAAGTGTGAAAAAATTATAAATGTCAATTTTGCCAAGAAGATTTGAACGAATCAAAAGTGTTTTAGATTGCAGAATGAAAAACTTGACTGTTTTAGTTGAGGATGTCAATAAACCACATAATTTATCTGCGATATTAAGGACATGTGATGCAGCAGGAGTTTTCGAAGCAAATTTTATTAGCAAAACGAATGCCGTTAAGACTTTTAATAGTACTGCTCAAGGAAGTCAAAAATGGGTAAAACTGAATAATCATGAAAACACTATCACGGCAATATCTGATTTAAAGAATAAAGGTTTTAAATTATATGGAACGACTCTTAATAGTGAATCAGTAGATTATAGAAATTTTGATTATTCTCAAAATACATGTTTTGTTTTGGGAGCTGAAAAATGGGGATTAAGTAATGAACTTATATCAATGGTTGATCAATC
>JABSSB010000279.1 GCA_013214715.1 Paracoccaceae bacterium
GATCGGCGGGATAGGCACCATCCAAGGGCCGATCATCGGCGTGATCCTGTTTCCGCCGCGCGGTCTGTGGGGCCTGTTTTCTGACAAGACCGGCATTCAGCTGTTTCCGATCTGTCGGCGGCTGGTGATGCCAAAATCCAATACGAGGCAAGATCCCAATGGCTGTGATTACAACTGACATGCTGATCATTGGCACCAGCCCGGCTGGATCGGCAACCGCCGCTTTGCCGTCGAGCTATGGCGTGGAGAACATGGTGGTGAACCGCTATCACTTGCTGGCCAATACGCCGCGCGCCCATATCACCAACCAGCGCATGATGGAGGTGCTGCGCGATCTAGGGCAAGAGGTCGAAGCCGAAGCCTATATGCGCGCGGCCGAACAAGATCTGATGGATGAAAACATGTTCTGCAAAAGCCTCGCGGGTGAAGAGATCGGGCGCATGAAAAGCTAGGGCAAACACCCGCTCGGCCGGGCGGATCCTTCAAATACGTGGCCCATCGTCCTTCGGTTCTCTATTGGGGGATGCAGCCCGGGGCGGATGTTGGTGGACTCGGCATGGGGTTGGTGCGCATGGTGCGGCCCTGGCATGAAAGGCTGATCGTCTGGGGGTCTGACATCAATGAACTCGCGCCCGAAGTGGACGAAGCAATGGCCACGCAGGTCGCGCGTCAGCTGGTCGGCGATCCGGAGCTTGAGATTGACCTGATCTCGGCCAATACATGGACGGTCAACACCGCTTGTACCACCAAGATGCAGGCAGGCCGGGTGTTCATCAAGGGGGATGCGGCGCATTGGCATCCGCCGTCAAACGGGATGAGCTCGAACACATCCATTCAGGACAGTTTCAACTTGGCCTGGACACTGGCCGCGGTGGTCAAAGGGCAAGCGGAGGCCGGACTGTTGGACAGCTACACCGCCGAACGCGCGCCCGTGGCCAAGCAGATCGTGACCCGCGCCAACCAATCCATTGGCGAGTTCGGCCCGATTTTCGACGCGTTGGGCATGACCGGCGGCACCGATATCGACCAGATCAAGGCGGGCATGGCCGCGCGCATCGATGCAACGCCCGAGGCCGCGGCACAGCGTGCTGCGCTCCGCGACGCCATCGTGTTTAAGAAATACGAATTCGACGCGCATAGCGTGGAAATGAACCAGCGTGACAAATCCGGCGCGGTGGTCACCGATGGGCAGATGGAACCGGCGTTTGAGCTTGATGCTGAGCTGCATTACCAGCCCACCACTTGGCCCGGAGCGCGCCTGCCGCATGTCTGGGTCATTGATCATGACAGCGGCGCACAGGTGTCAACGCTGGTCGACGCGATCAACTCGCGCCGTCCGGCCTGGGCGTCTGAAAACACGGTGCTGGGCCCGTTCCACATCACTGGCACGCCAGAATATGAGATGGGCACCAATATCTTTTTCGACCACAAGGGCGAAGACATGGTCGTGCGCGGACGAGTGCTGGATGTGGATGGCACCCCGCTCGAAGGTGTGAAGATCGACGTCTGGCAGGCAATTGACGACAGATTCTATGACGTGCAGCCAAAGGGCATCCAGCCCGATTTCAACCTTCGTGGTGTGTTCCGGACCGGGGCGGATGGCAGCTATTGGTTCAAGGCGGTGCGTCCCCGCTTCTACCCCATTCCTGCGGATGGGCCGGTGGGCCAGTTGCTCAAGGACCTGGGCTGCCACCCATACCGTCGGGCGCATCTGCATTACATTGTCACCAAAGACGGCTATGACGAGGTCATGACCCATATCTTTGACCCGGATGATCTTTATATCGACAGCGACGCGGTTTTCGGCGTGAAAAAAAGCCTGATCGCCGAGTTTGTGAAGGTCGAGGATCCAAAGCGCATTGCCGATGTCGGATTTTCCGGGCCTAATTATTGGGACATCGAATTTGACTTCGTCCTCGCACCCAAGAGCTGAGACATGACCAAACCTTGCATCATATGCGTCGCCATCACCGGATCGGTGCCGCAACAATCTGACAATCCCGCTGTGCCGATCACGATTTCGGAACAGGTGGAAAGCACCCAGGCCGCGTTTGAGGCGGGGGCGAGCATCGCGCATTGCCATGTGCGTCTCGAAGATGGCACGCCCACCAGCGACCCGGAGCGTTTTGCCAAGTTGATGGAAGGGCTTCGCGCGCATTGTCCGGGCATGATCATTCAATTGTCGACCGGTGGACGCTCGGGCGCGGGGCAGGCGCGAGGTGGCATGCTGCCCTTGCGGCCAGATATGGCCTCGCTCACCGTCGGCTCAAACAACTTCCCGACGCGGGTCTATGAAAATCCGCCAGATCTGGTGGATTGGCTGGCGTCAGAAATGCTCGAATACAACGTGAAGCCTGAGATTGAAGCCTTTGATCTGTCGCATATTCATCATGCCGCGCTGATGCAGCGGGATGGACGGTTGGTCGCGCCTGTCTACGTGCAATTCGTGATGGGCGTGAAAAACGCAATGCCCGCCGACAAGGATGTGTTCGACTACTATATGCGCACGATGGAGCGGCTGCTGCCAGATAGCGAATGGTGCGCCGCTGGGATCGGTCGCCATCAGCTTGAGGTCAATGAATGGTGCATTGCCGCCGGAGGGCACACCCGCACAGGTCTTGAAGATAATATCCGTCTCGACGGCAAGACGCTGGCACCATCCAATGCCGCGTTGGTTGCGCGCACGGTTGACATTTGCGCCCGCTACGGACGCCCCGTGGCCACGCCCAACCAAGCACGCGATATTCTAGGCCTGGCCGCCTGACAGCTGGACTGGCGTGACAGCGAGTCCCAGACTTTGAAACGCCAGACTTTGGGCCCACCTTAATTTGCGGCGGGTCTTTTTGAGATGAAACCAGTCCTGGCAGAGTAGCGTGAGGCAAGTTTCGTGCGCGTCCGGGTCACCATTTCGAAAGCGTGACAGTGTAAATCGACCTAACGGCTTTTGGGACATCAAGGTTGAGCAGATCGCAGTCAGAGTGTAGGCCACATCAAATAGCGTCGCGTAAAAGGGATAGTAGGCTTGGCTCAGCGAATCGATATCTCGGAAAATGTGCTGTGCGAATACTTGGATGGGGACGCGGTTTTGCTGGACTTGACGGGGGAAACCTATTTCACCCTCAAAGGCACATCTGCGAGAATGTGGGAGCTTTTGACCAACCTCAAAGATAACGACGCCGTCATTGAGCAGCTTTTGGTTGAATTTGACATTGAACGCAGCATCGTTGAACAAGATTTGGAAGAGCTTATCGCCGATGGGGCCAAAGCGGGTATCTTGCATGTCAGTGATTCATAAGATCATGGAAAGTAATGGAAAAAACGACCGTGCGCGCCGCCAAGCTGTTGCACAAATGACCATTGGT
>JABSSB010000028.1 GCA_013214715.1 Paracoccaceae bacterium
TCCATGAATGCCTCAAACGGCAACCCTGCCACCATTAGAACCGCCAATCCCGCTACCGCACCAAGAACCATAATCACCATCGGCGCAATCAGGAGTTTCACCGCTTCTTGCAAGTTCTGCAAAATCATCAAAACCGCGTGTCTAAACAGACGCCATCCAAGCATTTTACTCTCCCTTGCATCTTTTGGCCGAGATAATTCCGAAACCTTGGCAAAACCAAGACTGCATCGCCGCAACCACCTTGCACTGTTGCGCCCAAGCCGCTACGCCGCGCGGGATATCAAAGAGAGAACTCGCCCATGTCCGCGCCCAAGAAAGTTGTGCTGGCCTACTCCGGTGGCCTCGATACCTCGATCATCCTGAAATGGCTGCAAACCGAATACAGTTGCGAAGTGGTGACCTTCACCGCCGATCTTGGTCAGGGAGAAGAGCTTGAGCCCGCGCGCCAAAAGGCCGAACTGCTCGGGATCAAGCCCGAAGACATCTATATCGAAGACCTGCGCGAAGAGTTTGTGCGCGACTTCGTCTTTCCGATGTTCCGGGCCAATGCGGTTTATGAAGGGCTGTATCTGCTGGGCACGTCGATTGCACGGCCGCTGATTTCAAAACGGTTGATCGAAATCGCCGAAGCCACCGGCGCGGATGCCGTGGCCCATGGCGCGACCGGCAAGGGCAATGATCAGGTGCGCTTTGAACTCAGCGCCTATGCGCTGAACCCCGATATCAAGGTGATCGCACCTTGGCGGGAATGGGATTTGTCGTCGCGCACGAAGCTGATCGACTTTGCAGAAAAGAACCAGATCCCAATCGCCAAAGACAAGCGCGGCGAAGCGCCGTTTTCGGTGGATGCAAACCTGTTGCACACCTCGTCCGAAGGCAAAGTGCTGGAAGACCCGGCGGTGGATGCGCCCGATTATGTCTATCAGCGCACGGTAAACCCCGAAGACGCGCCCAACACGCCGGAATTCATCGAAATCACCTTCGAAAAAGGCGACCCGGTTGCGATCAATGGCGAGGCCATGTCCCCAGCCACCGTTCTAACCAAGCTGAATGAGCTCGGTGGTAAGCACGGGATTGGCCGTCTTGATCTGGTTGAAGGCCGGTTTGTGGGTATGAAATCGCGCGGCATCTATGAAACGCCAGGCGGCACCGTGTTGCTGGAGGCGCATCGCGGGATCGAACAGATCACACTCGACCGTGGCGCGGCGCATCTCAAGGACGAGATCATGCCGCGCTATGCCGAGCTGATCTATAATGGCTTCTGGTTCTCGCCCGAACGCGAAATGCTGCAGGCCCTGATCGACAAGAGCCAGGAGCATGTGAGCGGCACCGTCCGGCTGAAACTGTATAAAGGTCTGGCGCGTACAGTGGGCCGTTGGTCGGAGCATTCGCTCTATTCCGAAGAGCATGTCACCTTTGAAGATGACGCCGGCGCCTATGATCAGAAAGATGCGGCGGGCTTCATCAAGTTGAATGCGCTGCGCCTGCGTTTGATTGCCATGCGCAACCGGCGTCTGGGAAGCTGATGTACGAAGAGGCCGACCTCTTCCTTGATGCGCAGGACAGTGTCTGGTCCGCGGTGGTGCTGGAACTGAGCACCGGCAAGAAGACGAGCCATTGGATGTGGTTCGTCTTTCCGCAACTGGCCAGCCTTGGCCAATCGCACATGTCTCAGCTTTACGGTCTGCATGATCTGACCGAGGCGCAGGAGTACCTGTCCGATCCGACGCTTCGGTCGCGCCTTGAAGAGGTGGCAGGCCTGATGCTGCTACATCGCGATCGCAGCGCCAAGAGTATTCTGGGCACAGTGGATGCGCGCAAACTGCAATCCTGCATGACGCTGTTTTCCAAAGTGGCGGGCAGCCCGACGATCTTTGCAGATGTGTTGGACGTGTTTTATGCCGGGCAGCCTTGCCAGGCGACTCTGACCGAAATCGACGCCGGGTAATCACGTCGCTTTCCCAACGTCATGCTGGGCGTTGGGTCCGGCGCTGTTGGATAGATCTGTCACGACGACAACAGGGAGATAGCGTCATGCTGATGGAAATTGCGTCGCGCATTCAAAAAGGTCTGGATCGGCACAGCCTCGACAACACGCTGAAATTCGATTGCGGTGAGGATGGGGTGATCTCTTTGGTCGATGGCCGGGCCTTGTTGGAAAACGTGGAGACGGATTGCACCATCCGTATTTCGGCTAGCAATCTCGACAAGTTGATCCACGGCAAACTGAACCCGATGTCCGCCTTTGCATTGGGCAAGATCAAAGTTTCAGGCGATATGTCTGTGGCGATGAAACTGGGGAAACTTCTCGGCTGAAACGCTCCCGTCCGGTTTCGCCTGATCCATTTTGATGGATCAGACTGGACCCGTTGGGCTGGGGGCGGGGCTGTCACCCCGCGCGGTCAGACCAAGATCAACTGCCAGGAAAGGCAGCGGTGCCCCAAAGCATTTCCAAGCGTGCATCCCGGCCACAGCTTTCGCGATACAGTTTATAAGCCACCGATTTTTTGCGCGGCCCAAACCGTGTCAGGATCAGATCGGTGCTGCGGTAGAAATCCTGATGATAGTCTTCGGCGGGGTAGAAATCTGCGATCGGCAGAATCGGTGTGACAATAGATTGACCCAAGGTCTTGGCGGCTTTGGCTTTGACAGCCTCAGCCTCGTTTCGTTCGGCCGCGTCTGACGTGAAAACAGCCGTACGATAGCTTTCGCCGCGATCACAGAACTGGCCCTCGGCATCCGTCGGATCGACCGAGCGGAAGAACAGGCTCAGCAACTCGCGGCGCGAAATCAGGTCGGGGTCAAAGGTGATCTGCACGGCCTCATAATGGCCTGTCCCACCGCGTGTGACCTGTTTGTAAGTTGGGTTGACCACGGTTCCGCCGGTATAGCCCGACACCACCTCAAGAACCCCGGGCAGCGCTTCAAAATCGGCCTCAACACACCAGAAGCAACCGCCTGCCACGACCAGAACGTCGCGCGATTGCGCCTTGGCCGGACAGCAAGGCAGGACAAGCGCCGCCATAATAAACAGTCCCAAGGCCAGATGTCGGATATTGTGAACGATGCTCATGTCACGGACCTCCTGCCAGCAGCCTGCGCCTGTCCACCCACCCTGACAATCCCATGACATGAACTGTCACGCGGTCTTGAGCGGTGTTTACCGCTTGGCCGCGGCGGCAAAGCTGCATAGCGTGGCCGCGGAACGGAGGACTCCCATGCAAGACCATGTCACAACCCATCAGGCCGAAGAGGACGCCAGGAACGAGGCGTTGATGATCTACCTCAATGGCCAGATCGTGCCCAAGGCCGAAGCGATGGTCAGCGTTTATGACAGCGGCTTCATGCTGGGT
Organism: Paracoccaceae bacterium; assembly: GCA_013214715.1. Taxonomy (GTDB): domain Bacteria; phylum Pseudomonadota; class Alphaproteobacteria; order Rhodobacterales; family Rhodobacteraceae; genus JABSSB01. The sequence continues at coordinate 3,354 of JABSSB010000028.1, forward strand.
GACGGGGTTTGGGAAGGGTTGCGTTTGTATGACGGGCGTTGGGCGTTTCTGAACGACCATTTGGACCGCCTTTTCGAAGCTGCAAAAGCGATTGATCTGGATATCGGACTGGATCGGGATGGGGTCGTGCACGCTTTGGAGGCCACACGACAGGCCAACGACATGCAAAGCGATGCGCATGCCAGGCTGATGGTAACGCGCGGCGTAAAAGTGCGACCTTTTCAGCACCCATCGCTCAGCCAGTCGGGCCCGACAGTCACGATCATCATGGAGCATTCGCGCCCATCCCTGCCGCGCCCGATCCGGCTGGCGACCGTCCCGCATGTTCGCGGCTTACCGATGAGCCAGGATCCAAAACTGAATTCCCATTCCAAACTGAACTGCGTTCTGGCTTGCATTGCTGCGGAAAAGGCCGGGGCAGATGAAGCCTTGATGCTGGATGTGCATGGCTTTGTGAACACGACCAATGCCTGCAATTTCTTCGTTGTGCGCAAAGGAGAGGTTTGGACGTCAACCGGGGACTACTGCATGAACGGGATCACCCGGCAGAAGGTGATTGACCTATGCAGGACCAATGACATCCCGGTTTTCGAAAGGAACTATTCGCTGGTCGATACATATGGCGCCGATGAAGCGTTTCTGACCGGCACATTCGGCGCGCAGACGCCCGTTGGCGATATCGATGGGCGGGTGATCGGGGACGGCCAGATGGGCCCGATCACCAAGCGGTTGCGCGGACTTTACAAAGACCTGATCCAACAGGAGACAAGCTGATGCGCATCGCGATGTGGAGTGGGCCGCGCAACCTGTCGACAGCAATGATGTATGCGTTCGGCGCACGAGCCGATTGCGCGGTAGTGGATGAGCCGTTCTATGCCGCCTTTCTGGCGCAAAACGGGTTGGATCATCCGATGCGCGACGCGGTTCTGGCCGCACAGCCAAACATTGCACGTGACGTGGTGGCTCAGATAACAGGACCGATCCCCGGCGGCGCGGCGCATTGGTATCAAAAACACATGGCACATCATATGCTTGACGGCATGGATCTGGGTTGGATGGACCAAATGGTCAATGTCTTCCTCTTGCGGCACCCGGCGCGGGTGATCGCAAGCTATGTCGCCAAGCGTGAGAACCCTACGCTGGAGGATATAGGCTTTCCGCAGCAGCTGGCCCTGATGCAGCACCTGCGCGATACAGGGCACCGGCCTGTCCTTGTTGACAGTTTCGACATTCGGGAGAACCCGGCAGCGGCGCTGGAAAAACTCTGTGATCAGATCGGGCTTGGTTTTGACCCGACAATGCTGCACTGGACTGCCGGAGGGCATCCCGATGACGGAGTGTGGGCCGAGCATTGGTATGGCGCAGTTCGGGCCAGCACGGGGTTTGCCGGACCCGAAGGCCCTGCACCCGAGATACCTGACGCGATGCGGCCCCTCCTGGACGCGGCTTTGCCGATTTACGAAGAGATGCGTGGTCGCGTTGGGCAGATCTGAGGGGCGTTGCCCCTTTTGGCCCTGTTCAGGGCCAATTCACCCCAGGGTATTTTTTAAGAGAAGAAACTGAGTTTAGCCCAAACGCGCATCCTGCACGTCTTTGAGATCCGGTATGACATCCGCGGTCCCACGGCGTGTGACCATCAGGGCTGCGGCGAGGCTGGCCTGAGCGATGGCTTGTGGCATCGGAAGCCCCCGGTCGAGCCCGGCAAGGACATATCCGGTGAAGGTGTCGCCCGCACCGGTTGTGTCTACCGGGTCGACCTTTTGCGCCGGGTAATGGCGGGCTGCGTCGCCTTGGCGCAGATGGGTCGCGCCTTCAGCGCCTTGGGTGATGATCACATCTGCGATGCCCAGCGCCTCGGGGCCTTGGCCCTTGGCTTGGGTAAGCTGGGCCGCTTCGACCGCATTGAGAATCAGAAAGTCGAGATAAGGCAACACTGCCTGCACCGCATCGGCGTCAAAGGGCGCTGCGGCATAAGCCACTTTCAAGCCAAGGTCGCGCGCCATTTTCGCGGCTTGCGCCTGCAGGCAGGTTTCGTTCTGCATCACCAACCAATCGCCCGGGCGGGCTTCGGACAGCGCCAGGCCCAGCTGGGTTTCAGGAATTGCGCGGTTGGCGCCCGGATAGAGGATGATCTGGTTTTCGCCATCCGCTGCGACTGCAATGATGGCATGGCCTGTGGCTGTGTCGACCTCAGCCACGAAACGCGTATCGACGCCATATTCGGTCAGGCGATCTTTGGCCCAGCGCCCATCGGGACCCACAGCGCCAATATGCGCGACATGGGCAGCGGCGCGGGCAGCGGCCACCGACATATTCGTGCCTTTGCCGCCCAGAAATTGCTGGAACCCGGCTGCGGCCAGCGTCTCTCCGGGCCCCGGCAGATGTGGCAGGGCATAGACCATGTCTGCATTGATCGAGCCGAGGTTCCAGATCGTCATCGCGTCATCCGATCTGGCAGGAGGCCAGAACCGCCATATTGAGAATATCATTCGCAGTAGATTGGGTCGAACAAATCTGGATCGGCTGTTCGATCCCGGCAAGGATGGGGCCGATCACCGTTGCTCCTGCCATTTCCTGCATCAGCTTCACCGAAATCGAAGCCGAATGGCGCGCTGGCACCACAAGGATATTGGCGGGCCCCGTCAGGCTTTGGAACGGGTAGGCCGCCTGCGCCTGGGTATTGAGCGCCACGTCGACCGTCATTTCACCTTCAAATTCGAAATCCACACCGCGAGCCCGCAATACCGCAGGGGCGTGGTGCATTTTTTCGGCTCGTTCCGATACGGGGTAGCCGAATGTCGAAAAGCTGACAAAGGCCACGCGCGGGTCAAGGCCCATATGCCGCGCCACCTCGGCAGCACGTTCTGCGATAGTAGCAAGGTCTTCGGCATCGGGCCATTCCTGCACCAAGGTGTCAGAGATCAGAACAATCCGACCCTTATGCAACAAAACCGTCACCCCCGCGGTCCCTGCTTCGGGTGTGGCGTCAAAAACGGTGTTGATCCGCTCCAGAGCATGGGCAGATTTTCGGGTCGCGCCCGTCACAAGCCCATCACCATGCCCGTGTTTCAGCATCAGAGCCGAAAAAACATGCCGGTCGCGCGAGGCCAGTCGATGCACATCCTGCGCATCATAGCCTTTGCGTTGCAGGCGTGCGTAAAGGAAATCCTTATACGTCTGCAGATGCGGCGTATTCCCGGCATTGACGACCTCAAGCTCGCGCACGGCATCGCTCAGACCAGCGGCTTCAAGCTTGTCTTTCACATCATCATGTCGCCCGACCACCAGCGCCTTGCCGAAGCCGTTGCGCTGATACATGACCGCCGCGCGCAGCACCCGTGGATCGTCGCCTTCTGCAAAAATCATCCGCGATTGAGCCTTGCGCGAGCGCGCCGACAAACCGCGCAGGATCGACGCTGTCGGATCCATCCGGGTCTTCAGCGACTCCTCATAGCTTTCCATGTCGATAATCGGGCGGCGTGCAACGCCAGTTTCCATACCCGCCTTGGCAACGGCCGGTGGAATACGGTGGATCAGGCGCGGATCAAAAGGCGTGGGGATGATGTAATCGCGGCCAAATGACAGCGATTTACCATAGGCCAGTGCGACTTCGTCCGGCACATCTTCGCGCGCCAAAGCGGCAAGAGCATGGGCGCAGGCGATCTTCATCTCGTCATTGATTGCACGGGCATGAATATCCAACGCCCCGCGGAAAAGATAAGGGAAGCCCAGAACATTGTTGACCTGGTTGGGATAATCGCTGCGACCCGTGGCGACGATGGCGTCCATACGGACCTCATGCGCCTCTTCGGGCGTGATTTCCGGATCGGGATTGGCCATCGCGAAAATCACCGGATTATCATTCATGGTGGCGACCATCTCTTGTGTCACGGCACCTTTGACCGACACGCCCAGAAACACATCCGCGCCGTGCATTGCGTCTTCGAGCGTGCGCAGATCCGTCGTGATCGCATGCGCCGATTTCCATTGATTCATACCTTCAGTACGACCTTGATAGATCACGCCTTTTGTATCGCAGACGATGCAGTTTTCATGCCGCGCGCCCATCCGTTTTAGCAACTCGATACAGGCAATCCCGGCTGCCCCTGCCCCGTTCAGGACAATCTTCACATCTTCGATCTTTTTCCCCGATATGTGCAACGCATTGATCAGGCCTGCTGCACAGATCACCGCCGTGCCGTGCTGGTCATCATGGAAGACGGGGATATCCATCTCTTCCTTCAGGCGCTGTTCGATCATGAAGCATTCGGGCGCCTTGATGTCTTCAAGGTTGATCCCACCAAAACTGGGTCCCAAAAGGCGCACAGCGCGGCAGAATTCGTCGACATCTTCGCTGTCGACCTCAAGGTCGATGGAATTCACATCTGCAAAGCGCTTGAACAGAACCGATTTGCCTTCCATCACAGGCTTCGACGCGAGGGGGCCGATATTGCCCAGGCCCAAAACTGCTGTTCCGTTCGAGATCACCGCAACAAGATTGCCCTTGTTGGTATAATCATAGGCGGTTTCGGGCTGCGCATGGATCGCTTCGCATGGGACGGCCACACCGGGCGAATAGGCCAGCGATAGATCCCGCTGAGTGGTCATTGGGACGGTGGCCTGAACCTCCCATTTCCCGGGCGTCGGTTCAAAATGAAATGCCAGCGCCTCTTCCGGCGTGATCTTTGATTTGCTCATCTGTCTTGGCCTCCCGGGGTCGTTGCACATCCCTTAGCCCAAGGTTTCGGGTGGCTCAACGCCGGGGCGCTAACGGCGGGCGTTTTCGCCTTTCGCCAAGTGGGACGGGTGGCTATGGTCGGCGGACAAAATCCCCGACAAGAGGCAAGACCGCCCGTGAGCACCGTCACCCCTATGATGGCACAGTATATGGAGATCAAATCCGGCCATCCGGATGCTCTGCTGTTCTATCGCATGGGCGATTTCTACGAGATGTTCTTTGACGACGCCATTGCGGCGGCCGAAGCGTTGGATATCGCGCTGACGAAACGGGGCAAACATGACGGGGCTGACATCCCGATGTGTGGTGTGCCGGTTCATGCCGCCGAAGGCTATCTGCTGACACTGATCCGCAAGGGCTTTCGGGTGGCCGTTTGTGAACAAATGGAAAGCCCGGCCGAGGCAAAGAAGCGCGGCTATAAAGCTGTGGTAAAACGCGATGTGGTGCGTCTGGTCACACCCGGCACATTGACAGAAGATGCGCTGCTGGAAGCCCGATCGCATAATTTCCTCGCCGCTTATGCGCAGGTCCGGGATGCCGCGGCATTGGCCTGGTGCGATATCTCGACAGGCGCGTTTCACGTGATGCCTGTGACGCCGGTTCGGTTGGGTGCCGAACTGGCCCGGCTTGCGCCAGCCGAACTGATTGCCGTGGATGGCGATGACACGCTGTGGGACGTCACGGGCGATCTGGGCATCGCGCTGACGCCATTGGGGCGGTCGAGTTTTGACAGCGCAGCGGCTGACAAACGACTTTGTGGTCAGTTCGGTGTTGGGTCTTTGGACGCGTTCGGTCAGTTTGATCGGGCCGAGGTGTCAGCGATGGGCGGGTTGGTCGACTATCTCGACATTACCCAGCGCGGAAAACTACCGCTCTTGCGCCCACCTCAGCGCGAAGATCAGGGTGGCGTGGTGCAGATTGATGCGGCCACACGGCGCAATCTCGAAGTGACGCGCGCCTTGTCAGGCGGGCGGGCCGGGTCGCTTCTGGCGGTGATGGATCGCACGGTGTCCCCTGGTGGAGCCCGGCTATTGGAACAACGCCTGTCCAGCCCGTCGCGCGATCTGAATGTCATCGCCCAGCGCCATGATGCAGTATCCGCCTTGGTTGAGAAGCGCGATTTGCGGCAAGACATGCGGGAATCCTTGCGCAAAACACCCGATCTGGACCGCGCTTTGTCGCGCCTCGCCCTTGACCGTGGCGGACCGCGTGATCTGACGGCCGTCCGCAACGCGCTTACCCAGTCCGAAATGCTGATCCGTCAGATCCCGGAAGACAGTCCACCTCTCCTGCGATCTGCCGCCGAAGATCTTCATGGTTTCGGCGACCTGACCGATCTGCTTGATGCGGCCTTGGTGGCCGAACCGCCGCTCTTGGCGCGCGATGGCGGGTTCATTGCGCAAGGTTATGATGCGGAACTGGACGAGGCGCGTACCCTACGTGATGAAGGCCGGTCCGTGATTGCCGGGCTACAAAGCCAATATTCCGAGCTCACGGGTATTTCCGCGCTAAAGATCAAGCACAACAATGTGCTGGGCTATTTTGTGGAAACCACGGCGACCCATGCCGACAAGATGCTGTCCGCACCTCTGTCTGAAACCTTCATTCACAGACAGACCACGGCCAATCAGGTGCGATTCACAACTGTTGATCTTTCAGATCTGGAAACCCGCATCCTGAACGCGGGAAACCATGCGCTGGAGATTGAAAAGCGCCTTTTTGCGATGCTGCGTAGTGCCATTCTGGACGCGGCTGCACGGCTGCATCTCGCCGCGCGTGCATTAGCCGAATTAGATCTCGCAGCCGGTCTGGCTGACCTCGCCGAAGGCGAAAACTGGGTGCGACCGCAGGTTGATGCCTCCCGCGCTTTTGACATCACAGGCGCGCGGCATCCCGTGGTCGAAGCTGCCTTGCGCCAGAAATCTGGTAACAGTTTCATAGCCAATGATTGCAACCTGACGCCAACCGACGGCGCGGCGATCTGGCTGCTGACCGGCCCAAATATGGCTGGTAAATCGACTTATCTTCGACAGAACGCGTTGATCGCCCTTTTGGCGCAGATGGGCAGCTTTGTCCCTGCAGTAACCGCCCATATCGGCCTTGTCAGCCAGATTTTCAGCCGCGTCGGCGCTTCGGACGATCTGGCGCGTGGGCGATCCACATTTATGGTGGAAATGGTGGAAACTGCAGCCATCCTAAACCAGGCGGATGAGGCTGCTCTTGTCATTCTGGACGAGATCGGGCGCGGCACAGCCACCTATGACGGGCTCTCCATCGCCTGGGCCACGTTGGAGCATCTGCACGACGTCAATCGCTGCCGCGCCTTGTTCGCCACACATTACCATGAGTTGACAGCCCTGTCGTCGAAACTGAACGGCGTCGATAATGCCACCGTGGCCGTCAAGGAATGGGAAGGCGATGTAATCTTTCTGCATGAAGTCAGGAAAGGCGCAGCAGATCGCTCCTATGGCGTTCAGGTCGCACAACTCGCCGGTCTTCCCGCATCTGTTGTGGAAAGAGCCCGGGTCGTTCTTGACGCCCTGGAACAGGGTGACCGCGACAAAGGCGCCAGCCCCAAGGCTTTGATTGATGATCTACCGCTCTTTTCCACCACCCCTGCCACCCGGCAACCGGTAGCGTCCAAACCCAATCCAGCGCTGGATCTTCTGCACGACATTCATCCCGATGAACTCAGCCCGAAAGACGCTTTGGACGTTCTTTACAAACTGAAAGACGCGGCCAAAACCTGACCACGCCCGTATTTCTTCTCTTCAAAAATACCCCGGGGGAGGCGTCCGAAGGGCGACGGGGGCAGCGGCCCCAATTATCCCGGGTTGGACGAGACACCAACCTGTGCTGCGCGCAGCAAACGGTCATGCAGCATAAACCCTTCGGCAGAGACCTGAATGATCTCGCCTGACGTGGTGCCTGGCACAGGTGCTTCAAACATCGCCTGATGCAGCTGCGGATCGAATTTGTCGCCAACTTCAGGAGCGATGATTTGGATGCCATGTTTGCTGAAAATATTCAGCAATTCACGCATCGTCAGTTCGACACCTTCAATCAATGCCGCCGAGGCGGTCTCTTCGCCACCCTGTGAGGCTTCGACCGCACGTTTGAGATTGTCATAGACCGGCAGCATATCCCGCGCGAGCTTGGCGCCGCCATATTGTTCAGCATCGCGACGCTCTTTGGTGGCACGTTTACGAGCGTTTTCGGCATCGGCCAGCGCTCGCATCCAGCGATCTTTCATTTCATCCCGTTCGGCCCGCAGTGCTTCATTATCCAGCACTGCATCATCGATTTCGGCCATATCTTCAGCAAGCTCTTCAGCTTCGGCAGCCGCAATATCATCGAGGAAGTCTTCGTTCTTGGGATCTGACATTCTCTACCTCATTCCTGCGCTGGATCGCAGGCTCTAACTTCGATCCGAAATGATCCGCCCCACAAGCTGGGCCGTGTAATCGACAATCGGAACAATACGACCATAGTTCAGCCGTGTCGGGCCAATCACACCCACAGCACCGACGATCTTTCGGTCCGCGTTCATATATGGAGAGACCACCAGAGAGGAACCCGAAAGTGAAAAAAGTTTGTTCTCTGAGCCAATAAAAATGCGCACGCCATCGCCTTGCTCGGTCAATTCGAGGAAATCGGCGATATCTCGCTTGCGCTCAAGGTCATCAAAGAGGCTGCGAATACGTTCAAGACTGTCTTCCTCTTCACCACCAGCCAGTAAATTCGCGCGCCCGCGCACGATCAACCGGGGTGAGTCGCCGTCGGGGTCATCCCATAACGCCAACCCCTGCTCGACCATGTCCCGCGCCAACACATCCAGCGTCTGCTTTTGAACGGCGATTTGCGACTGGATAACCTTGCGCGCCTCTGACAGCGTGCGTCCTTCGATCAGCGCATTCAGAAAATTGGCCGCCTCTCGCATCGAACTGGGCGTTTGACCTGCCGGGGGCGTAAAAAGACGATTTTCCACATGACCATTCGCCATGACTAACACCACCAATGCCCGGTCCGGTGCCAGCGACACAAACTCGATATGCTTGATTGCCGCATCATGTTTGGGGGTCAGAACCAGTGAGGCTCCCCGCGTGAGTGATGATAAGGCCGTGCCAACCTGATCAAGCATGGCATCCACGTCGCCCATCGACTGATCCGCGGTTGCCTCGATCTTGCGGCGGTCTTCCTGATCGAGATTCTCGACCTCAAGCAGCCCGTCCACAAACATTCGTAACCCGGTCTGTGTCGGCACGCGGCCGGCACTGATATGCGGGCTGTCCAACAGACCCAAATATTCTAGATCCTGCATCACGTTTCTGATCGTGGCAGCAGAGACTTTTTCGCTAAAATCCCGTGTCAGGGTGCGGCTGCCGACCGGCTCTCCGCTTTGCAAATAGCCTTCAACCACGCGGCGAAAGACTTCGCGGGAGCGATCATTCAACTCATTCAGAATTCGGGTTGCGTCACTCATCCTCTTTGCCGGTCCATGCTGCTCTGAAACACTGATCCAGAATAAAAGCCAATCTCGCTTGCATCACAAGGGCTGGCCCTAGTATCGGAGCATGACGAGATGAAAGGAGCTTCCATGCGCCCCTCTGGACGACAGCTTGACGAATTGCGCCCGGTTACCATTGAAACGGGTTTCACCAAACATGCCGAAGGCTCTACCCTGATCAAGATGGGCGACACGCATGTTTTGTGCACCGCCACGATCGAGGACCGCGTGCCGCCCTTTATCAAAGGCTCCGGCCTGGGTTGGGTGACGGCGGAATACGGCATGTTGCCACGCGCGACGAATACGCGGATGCGGCGTGAGGCCGCCAGTGGAAAGCAAGGCGGTCGCACAGTGGAAATCCAACGTTTGATCGGGCGGTCGCTGCGCGCCGGTGTGGACCGGGTTGCGTTGGGCGAACGTCAGATTACCGTGGATTGCGATGTATTGCAGGCCGATGGCGGTACACGCTGTGCGTCGATCACCGGGGGCTGGGTGGCGCTGCGGCTGGCGGTCAATAAACTGATGAAAGCCGGAGATGTGACCAGCGATCCGCTGATCTCTCCTGTCGCGGCAGTCAGCTGTGGCATTTACGCCGGGCAGCCAGTTCTCGATCTGGATTACCCTGAAGACAGCGAAGCCGGTGTTGACGGCAATTTCATCATGCTTGGGTCCGGCCAGTTGGTTGAGGTGCAGATGTCCGCGGAAGGGTCGACCTTTTCGCGCGAACAAATGACCCGTTTGATGGATCTGGCAGAAAAGGGCGTGGGTGAGCTGGTCGCTGCACAACAGGCCGCGGCGGAATGACCCGCAAGTTTCAGGGCGATAAGCTGGTGATGGCCACGCATAATGCGGGCAAGCTGGAAGAAATGCGCGCGCTTTTAGATCCTTTGGGCGTCACGATCCTGAGCGCCGGAGATCTGGACTTGGCGGAGCCGGAAGAAACCGAAGACAATTTTGTTGGCAATGCGCGGATTAAAGCCCACGCTGCAGCGCAGGCAACAGGTCTTCCAGCCTTGGCCGACGATAGCGGGATCAGCATCGACGCTCTGAACGGCGCGCCGGGTGTTTATACGGCTGACTGGGCAGAAACACCCTCAGGTCGCAATTTTGAGATGGCCATGACACGCGCCCATACTGAGCTGGAAGCCGTCGCCGCCCCGTTCCCGAGATTGGCACAGTTCAACTGCACGCTGGTTCTCGCTTGGCCGGATGGGCATGACGAGGTGTTTGCTGGCGTCATGCCCGGCCAAGTGGTTTGGCCGATGCGGGGTGCGCAAGGACATGGGTATGATCCGATTTTTCAACCCGATGGCTATGACGTCACCTTTGGCGAAATGGATCGGTGGGAAAAGAACCGGATCAGCCATCGTGCCCGCGCTGTGGCCGCATTTGTCGAAGGCTGTTTCGGGTGAACAACTGGCAAGTCGGGGGCTTTGGTCTGTATGTGCATTGGCCGTTTTGCGAGGCCAAATGTCCCTATTGCGATTTTAACAGCCATGTCGTGGGGCGGATTGATCAGACGCGGTGGAAAAACGCATATCTGAAGGAAATCAAGCGTGTCGCACGAGAACTGCCAGATCGTGTTTTGGGATCAATTTTTTTTGGTGGGGGAACGCCGTCCCTCATGGCACCGGACACGGTGTCGAGCATTATTGAGGCAGCGCGGGGCGCTTGGACATGTGCCAATGATCTGGAAATCACGCTTGAAGCCAATCCCGGGTCGGTAGAAGCCGGGCGATTTGCAGCCTATCGTGCAGGCGGTGTGACCCGCGTGTCATTGGGCGTTCAGGCATTAAACGACGAAGATCTTCGCCGTTTGGGCCGTTTACATAATGCGCAAGAGGCCCGCGACGCTCTGGACATTGCGCAGAAGACTTTTGAGCGTGTGAGTTTCGATTTAATTTATGCCCGCCAAGACCAAAACGCTGATGCCTGGTCTCAGGAATTGTCTGATGCCTTATCCATTGGCGTGGATCATTTATCACTTTATCAGTTAACAATCGAACAGGGCACGGCATTCGGCGATCGATATAATCGCGGAAAACTGCGCGGCCTGCCGGATGAAGACCTTTCTGCAGATCTTTATGACATCACCCAGGAACTGTGTACTTCTGCTGGATTACTTCGCTACGAGGTTTCTAATCATGCACGGCCTGGATCAGAGAGCCGCCACAACCTAGTCTACTGGCGCTATGGAGATTATGCAGGGATCGGACCGGGTGCACATGGGCGTCTGACCCTTGCGTCAAGTCGGTTTGCTACGGAAACACCGTTAGCTCCGGGAGCTTGGTTACACCGGGCTGAGAACGGAAATGGAGAGGACCCTCGACGGCTTTTGACCCCCCAAGATCAGGCAGGCGAGTATCTTTTGATGGGACTTCGAACCGTCGAAGGCATTGATATGGACAGATATCAAAGCATGTCTGGCAGACAGCTTGATTCTGAAAGTGTTCAGCATTTGGTTGATCTTGACCTTGTCCGCAAGCACGATCAGCGTCTGTTCGCCCGACCCAAAGGGTTTTCTGTTTTAAACCAAGTGGTTACAGAGCTATTGCCCTCATATTAAGTTCCTAGGATCTGCACCAGCGCATCCAACTGATCGAGCGTTTTATAATGCAGCGTGATCGATCCTGATTGCTGCCCAGGCTTGTGATTGATGTCAACATTCATCGTGAGATTTGCTGACAAATCCGCTTCGAGCGCTTTGGTATCCGCATCCTTATCCGAAGGTTTTGGCGTCGTCTTTTTACGCGGTTCGCTTTGCTTTTTAACCAATGCCTCGGTCGCCCGAACAGACAGACCGCCGGCAACAACCCTGGCCGCGAGGACTGACGGATTGTCCACCGTGACAAGCGCCCGCGCATGACCAGCCGAAAGACGACCATCGCGCAGCATATCCAAGACATCAGTGGGTAAATTCAGCAGACGCATCAGGTTTGCGATGTGACTGCGACTTTTGCCCATTGCCTCGGACAGCTTCTCTTGCGTATGGCCAAAGCGGTCCATGAGCTGTCGATAACCAGCTGCTTCATCCACGGGGTTCAAATCGGCCCGCTGAATATTTTCTATAATTGCAACTTCCAGCACTTCGACATCTGTGAATTCCCGCACAAGAACGGGGACTTCGTGCAGTTGTGCCAGCTGCGCGGCGCGCCAGCGGCGTTCTCCAGCGACAATCTCATACGCGCCAGGGTCCGTTTCCCTGACGATAAGTGGCTGAATGATACCTTTTTCACGAATTGAATTCGCAAGATCTTCGAGATCGGTCGCATCGAAACTGCGCCGCGGCTGGTCCGGATTGGCGGCGAGCTTTTCGATTGGAATTAGAAAATCCGGGCGTTTTGAGTCTGCCGCGCCCTGAGAGCCCGTCAGATCATCGGCAGAGACATCTGCCATCAAAGCGGACAGGCCGCGTCCCAAACCTCGTGATTTCGGCTTCTTACTCATTTTCTGCTCCCCGCCTTAAACCGCCTCTGCCCGGTTCAGCAATTCCTTGGCCAATGCACGATAGGCCACTGCTCCCTGGGACGCAGTATCATAGGTTAAAACCGGCATCGAATACGAGGGGGATTCACTCACTCGGATGTTTCTGGGAATACGGGTTTGAAACACGATCTCACCAAGATTGTCCCGCGCATCTTCTTCGACCTGTTGAGATAGGTTGTTCCGTTTGTCAAACATCGTCAGCAAAACGCCTTCGATGCGCAGATCAGGATTAGCTGTTTGGCGAACTTCACGGATGGACAGCATCAATTGCGAGAGGCCTTCAAGCGCAAAAAACTCAGATTGCAACGGGATCAGAACCGAGTTTGCAGCGACCATCGCGTTTACCGTCAATAGGTTCAAAGACGGCGGACAATCAATCAGGATGTAATCCCAGTCCTTTTGAGAAAGCGGAGAAAACGCCTTGCGCAGCTTTTGGCTGCGATCAACCGCCTTGGCCAGATCAATATCCGCCGACGACAAATCCGTCGTTGCCGGGATAAGGGACAACCCATCCAGGTCAGTTTGATGCACGGCATCCGCAACGGACATATCGTTCATTAATACATCATAAGTGCTGCGGTCTCGTTGATCGGACATAATACCAAGCCCGGTCGAAGCGTTGCCCTGAGGATCCATGTCCACCAGAAGAACTTTGCATTCTCGTTCCACCAAAGCCGCTGCAAGATTGATCGCGGTTGTGGTTTTACCCACCCCACCCTTTTGGTTGGTAATGGCGATGATGCGGGGGGCCTTATCGGCTTCAGGCACGCGAAATTCCTTTTATTTTCAGGATGACAGATCCTGGTTCTGTCTGACTATGCGCGACCTCATGGTCGAATCGCCACCTTCGCTGCGCTTCGGAGAGTTCTTTTTTCCAACTGATACCTTTTGGGAACAGCGCCTGTCCCTCAGAATGCAGATGCCGGTCTGAAAATTCCAAAAGCTTATCGAGCGATGCAAGGGCTCGGGCAGAGATGATCCGGGCATTCTGTGGAACCAGGGTTTCGATTCGGGCTGTCTGTACTTCGATATTCAAATCGCATTCGCGGCCGACAGTGCGCAAGAAAGCAGATTTCCGAACGTCGCTTTCTACCAGACGTGTCATCCACCCTGCTGTATGTTCAGCCGAAATAATCGCAGCAACTATACCCGGTAGCCCACCGCCGCTGCCAAAATCGAGCCAATCACCGTCCCAATACTCATCAGCCTCCGCCACAATTTCTAGGCTGTCCTGAATATGTCGGTGCCAGATGTCGTCCAGACTGTTTTTTGACACCAGATTGATCTTTGGTGACCATTTTCTAATCAGATCAACATAGATTTTCAGTCGCTCGAATGTTTCACGTGAAACACCCAATTGTTCTGGATCTGGTGTCATGCGGATTTCGAAACCGTTTCGCTCTTGCGCAGATGCGACAGTAACAATGCCAATGCAGCCGGGGTCATTCCTTCTATCTTGGCCGCCTGCCCCAAATTTGCCGGTCGCGCAGTCGTAAGCTTCTGGCCCAATTCAGCAGAGAGCCCTTGGATGGCTGTATAATCAAACTGTGCGGGAATGATCAGAGCCTCATCCCGGCGCATTTTTTCAATATCGCGCTGTTGCCGATCTATGTAATTGGCATAAAGCGCCTCTCTAGAAACCTGTTCTCGAATAGGCTCTGGCACCTCGGATAGTGATGGGTTCAAGGGCAATAGATCCGGAAATTCGACATCTGGAAAAGCCAGAACATCCATAAGTGTCCGTTTTGACCCATCTTGGTTCACTTTCAGACCCGCCTTTTGCAGCTGGCTTGGTGAGAACAAATTGTCGGTCAAACCCTGCCGCGCCGCTGCAAGAGCTTGCATTTTCATTTCAAAAGCCTTTTTCCGCATCTCACTCAAACACCCCAAATCCGCGGCGATTGGGGTCAATCGCTGATCCGCATTATCGGCGCGAAGAGACAATCGAAACTCAGCCCGCGATGTAAACATACGATAGGGCTCGGATACACCTCGTGTCGTTAAATCGTCGATCATGACACCGATATAACTTTCAGCTCTACTGAAACTCACCGGATCACGACCCTGAACAGCCCTCGCCGCGTTCAGCCCAGCAACCAAGCCTTGAGCGGCTGCTTCTTCATATCCTGTTGTTCCATTGATCTGACCAGCCAGATACAAGCCCGACAAATCCTTGACCTGCAGCTCAGGTGTCAGGGCGCGCGGATCGACATAATCGTATTCAATTGCATATCCCGGCTGCAAGATTTTGGCGTTCTCCAACCCCAGGATTGAATGAACATATTCTTCCTGAACGTCTACTGGCAGAGACGTAGATATCCCGTTCGGATAAACTGTGTGGTCTGTCGCACCCTCAGGCTCCAAGAAAATCTGATGCGATGCTTTATCAGCAAAGCGTACAATCTTATCTTCGATTGAAGGACAATACCGCGGCCCAACACCATCAATATGACCGCCATACATGGCAGACCGGTTCAGGTTTTCACGAATGATATCGTGGGTCGCAGCGTTTGTATGTGTTATGCCACAAATTATTTGAGAGGCCGAAACCGACTTCGACAGAAATGAAAAAAGCACAGGGTTGTCATCACCAGGTTGCTGTTCCAAATCGTCCCATCGGATTGTCCGACCATCCAACCGTGGTGGGGTGCCTGTCTTCAACCTCCCGAGAGGCAGGCCAAAATCATCAATCCGCTCCGCCAATCGTACAGAAGGCTTATCCCCCATCCGACCACCGGGCTTCTGCTGATCGCCGATATGAATGACACCGCGTAAAAACGTGCCAGACGTCAGGATGACCGCCCGCGCGACAATTCTGCTTCCATCCGCGAGTTCCACGCCCTGGATACAGGTTCCTTTCAAAAGCAGGTCAACGACCTCACCTTCGATGATATCGAGATTGGCTTGCGCTTCGGTAAGTGACAGCATTTCCCGACGATAAATCGCGCGGTCTGATTGGGCCCGCGGTCCTTGAACCGCCGGCCCCTTACGACGATTAAGCAGTCTAAACTGAATACCAGCCAGATCAGCGACACGCCCCATGACGCCGTCCATTGCGTCAATCTCACGGACGAGATGACCCTTCCCTAACCCGCCTATAGCTGGGTTACAGGACATGACACCGATGCCATCGCGGGACAGTGTTACCAGGGCCGTTCTGACACCCATCCGTGCCGACGCATGCGCTGCCTCTGTCCCAGCGTGCCCGCCACCGATGACTACAACATCAAAATCTGGATGTTTCACGTGAAACACTCCCTACTTTCCTAGGCAGAAGCTGGCGAAAATTTCGTCCAGCAGTGATTCTACATCAATCCGCCCAACCAGAAATTCCAACGCTCGAATCGCTCGCCGCATATCCTCTGCCGCCAGATCATAGGCCTCACCGCCGCGAGACAGAATAGCCAGTGCGGAAATCAAACCATCGCGAGCCTCTACTAAAGCTATACGGTGTCGTTCCCGCGTGGCCAATCCCGCACTGGCCCCACGCTCCGCCAATATGGAGGAAAGCTCGGATACCAACCGATCCACACCGGCGCCCGTCTCACCCGAAACAGCACGACCCCGTTGTTCCTCTGGACGCAGATCAGCTTTAGCCAGAACAATCACATCCCCTTCAACCCAAAGGCTATCATCCCGGTCACCGTTCTCAGACAGGAAAACGCGAATATCCGCAGCTGCCGCCCGCTGGCGCGCCAGATCAATCCCAAGCTTTTCCACCTTGTCATCGGTGTCTCGTAACCCCGCAGTGTCCAAAATGGTCACTGGCAACCCATCCAAATCCATGCGGACTTCGATGACATCCCTCGTTGTTCCGGCAACATCCGATGTTATTGCCGCTTTCCGTCCCGCTAACGCATTCAACAGCGTCGACTTACCCGCATTCGGCGCTCCGACAATAGCAACCTCAAAACCATGACGAATCCGTTCCGCCATACGTAGCCCGTCCAACTCAGCACCAATCTGGTCCAAAACCTCAGTCAACAGCAGGTCGACTTCTGGCGTTACATCTTCCGGGACATCCTCATCTGCAAAATCAATGGTCGCCTCGATCAAGGACGCTGCCCGAACGAGCTTTATACGCCACTGTGCGGCAACGTCCCCCAACTCCCCAGCCAAGAGCCGTTGCGCCTGTTTGCGCTGCGCTTCGGTTTCAGCGTCAATCAGATCTGCCAAACCTTCGATTTGCGGCAAATCCATCTTACCGTTCTGCAACGCGCGACGCGTGAACTCTCCCGGCTCAGCCATACGGTGACCAGAAAGATGGCTCAGGCTGCTCAGAACCGAACGAACGGTCGCGATACTTCCATGCAGGTGGTATTCAACAACGTCCTCTCCAGTAAAACTTGCAGGAGATTGGAAACCAAGAACTAAAGCATGATCAAGTATTTGCCCGTCATCATCTGTCAGAGCGCGCAGCCACATTCCCCGCCCCTTGATAGGCGTTTGACACAGGATTTCAGCGCCCTGATATGCATCCGGACCGGACACCCGCAACACGGAAACACCTGCTTTTCCTGGCGCAGATGCCAGGGCAAAGATCGTGTCCATCACACCCTCTTTCGACCAGTGGCCGTCAGGTATTCATGCTGTCGAAAAATTCGCCATTTGTCTTTGTCTGTTTCAGCTTCGACATAAGAAACTCAATCGCATCCGTCGTGCCCATCGGGTTCAGGATACGCCGCAGCACAAATGTCTTGGCCAAATCACCTTTATCGACAAGCAGATCTTCTTTCCGCGTTCCGGATTTCAGAATATCGATCGCCGGGAACACGCGCTTGTCAGCGATTTTGCGATCCAGCACCAGTTCCGAGTTACCGGTGCCTTTGAACTCTTCAAAGATCACCTCGTCCATACGGCTGCCCGTATCAATCAGAGCGGTGGCAATAATCGTCAAGGACCCACCTTCCTCGATATTACGAGCTGCACCAAAGAACCGCTTTGGCCGTTGCAACGCATTGGCGTCCACACCACCGGTCAGAACCTTTCCTGACGACGGAACAACCGTGTTGAACGCCCGCCCAAGACGCGTGATCGAATCCAATAGGATTACGACATCCCTTTTATGCTCCACCAGACGTTTGGCCTTTTCAATCACCATTTCCGACACGGCAACATGGCGCGTTGCCGGTTCATCAAAGGTCGAGCTGACCACCTCCCCTTTCACCGAACGCTGCATATCCGTCACCTCTTCGGGACGTTCGTCGATCAGCAGGACGATCAGGTAACATTCTGGATGGTTGCGTTCGATGGAATGCGCAATATTCTGCAGGATCACCGTCTTACCAGTTCTTGGCGGTGCCACGATCAAGGATCGCTGGCCCTTTCCAATCGGCGCGACCAGATCGATGACCCGTGCCGACTTATCCTTGATCGTCGGATCATCGATTTCCATCTTCAACCGCTCATCAGGATAGAGCGGCGTCAGGTTATCAAAGGCGATCTTGTGACGGGCTTTTTCCGGATCTTCGAAATTGATCCGCGTCACATCCATCAGCGCAAAGTAACGCTCATTTTCGTCAGGTGCTCGAATGACACCTTCAACTGTGTCTCCGGTCCGCAGCGCATATTTCCGGATCATATCGGGCGATACGTAAATGTCGTCGGGACCTGGCAGGTAATTGGCTTCGGGAGAGCGCAGGAAACCGAACCCATCCTGCAGCACTTCAAGCACGCCATCACCACCGATCTCCCAGCCTTCGTCTGCGCGTTCGCGCAGGATCTGGAACATCATCTCGCCCTTACGCATCGTTGTCGCGTTTTCAATCTCAAGCTCTTCGGCCATGGCCAAAAGATCTTTTGGACTCTTGGCTTTGAGATCCGACAGTTTTAGGGAGGTCTGGGTCATATTAACAGCTCGCACGGGCGCGGGTCGCGCTGATGGGTCATCTTCTGGGAAAAACCTTACCCGGACGGGCAGGCAGATGCTGGATACGTCAGAAGGCTGTGAGAGTCAAACAGGCCCTAGAATCTGACGACAACCGACAAAACGATGACGACCATCAAAACCGTCGGCACTTCGTTCATCATGCGAAACTGTCGACCTGTCAGTCCATTCTGGCCCGCTACAAAGTCTTTGCGCCGCTGCGCCAGCCAATGGTGGAACCAAGTCATCGACAAAACGGCTGCTCCCTTGGTCCATGGCCAGACTTCAGACCATACCACCACTCCCGGCGTAAACACCAGCAACAGCCCAAAAACCCAAGTTGCAACCAACGCGGGATTCATGATCACACGCAGTAGCTTGTATTCCATTTCCTGGAAAACAGGGTCCATGTCAGCCATGGCCTCTTTCTCAACATGATAGACAAATAGTCGCGGCAAATAGAACAAACCGGCCATCCAGGCGATCACAGACATGATGTGCAACGCTTTTGTCCACGGATAAAGATTTGCAAGGAGATCAGTCATGACAGCACCGGTTCTGGGTCATCACACATTATAAAAAATAATAAAGATGAAAAGATGATGAGGTTGTTGGCCCTGGGTTTTCTGTGGATAATTTTGTTATCATAAACTTATCCACAGATATCAGTTATCCCAAAACCGGATAGGGGTAAGTTTTCCACTTTAAAAATATGTATTCATTATCATAAGCTTAGGAAATATTCTTGGATAGGAAATCTGTGAGCATCACTTCATCGATCAGTAGAAGAACCACAATAGCAAACAGACGTCAGGTTGTCCTTGTGCACCGTGTGGAATTCACGTTTTTTTCGTGCCAAACCCGGGCGTACAGTCAAGCCTACTTTAGAACTCCGGTTTCGTCCCGAACTGTCAACATATCTCATTGGTTTTGATCCACCGAGTTATCCACAATGACCCAACCAATCCTCCTCGCGTCGCGTTCGGAAATTCGTTCAACACTCCTGCGCAATGCCGGGATAGATTTTGAAGCTGTGCCAGCCCGTGTTGATGAAGCCAGCGCCAAAGCGGCCTTGCTTTCCGATGGTGTCTCTCCCCGTGATCTCGCAGATGCGCTGGCCGAGCTCAAAGCACGAAAAATCAGTGAAAAGAGACCCGAGGCACTCGTACTTGGATGTGATCAGGTTCTCGATCACCGTGGAACGGTTTTGTCAAAACCAAATGACCCGCAAGAGGCCCTCGATCACCTGCTTCAATTGCGCAATGACCGACATAGCCTGCTCTCTGCTGTTGTCATTTATGAAAACGGTGCTCCGGTCTGGCGGCATGTGGGTCAGGTCCGTCTTCAGATGCGACATTTTTCTGACAGTTGGGCAAAAGACTATGTTGCACGCAACTGGAACAGTATCCGTTTCAGCGTTGGCGGATATAAGCTGGAAGAAGAGGGGGTGCGCCTGTTTTCCAACATTACGGGAGACTACTTTACCGTGCTTGGCCTGCCCCTGCTGGATGTGCTGAATTATTTGGTATTGCGGGGAACAATACAAACATGAGCGACACGCGCATTCCATTGGCTGGGGTCATTGGCTCTCCAGTGGCGCATTCCAAATCGCCGAAACTGCATCATCACTGGCTTAAGACGTATGGGCTTGCCGGACATTACGTTCCGATGGATGTCAGTCATGCTGATTTGCCCGAAGTGTTGGCTACGTTGCCAAAACTCGGTTTTGTCGGGGTAAACATTACCGTCCCGCATAAAGAACTGGCCCTGTCTCTGGCGCATCAGATCTCAGACCGAGCCACATTGATCGGGGCTGCCAATACACTGATCTTCCGTCCTGATGGCCGCATTTATGCCGACAATACGGATGGATATGGCTTCATTGAAAATCTTCGGAATGGAGCTCCAGATTGGTCGGCGAAATCCGGGCCCGCGCTTGTTCTGGGCGCAGGGGGCGCAGCCCGCGCCGTGGTCTCGGCCCTGATCGATGCCGGTGTCGAAGAGGTCAGGCTGTCCAATCGAACGCGCGCGCGCGGAAAAGCTGCAGGACGAATTTGGTCAGCGCGTGCGGGTGGTGGATTGGGTGCAGGCTGGCGCACAGGTCGAAGACGCGAGTCTTATTGTAAATTCCACATCGCTTGGCATGACGGGCAAATCTGATCTGAAATTGCCACTGGATGATTTGCGGCCCGAAACAACTGTCACCGATCTGGTTTATGCACCACTGATGACCCCATTGCTTACTGCAGCTTCGGAAAAGGGCTGCACCACTGTGGATGGGCTTGGCATGTTGCTGCATCAGGGTGTGCCAGGATTTGAACGGTGGTTCGGCACACGGCCGGACGTTGATGAAGCCACCCGAGCCGCTGTATTGGCATGAGCTTTCTTCTGGGTCTGACTGGCTCCATCGGCATGGGCAAAAGCAGCACGGCCCGTCTTTTTGCCGATCAGGGCTGCGCGGTGTGGGATGCCGATGCAGCTGTGCACCGTTTGTATTCGAAAGAGGGTGCAGCCGTGGGGCCGATCTCTGCTGTGTTTCCCAATGCGTTGGAGCATGACGGTATCAATCGCGACCGGTTGAAAGAGATCATCGGACAAGATCCTACAGCGCTAAAACGAATCGAAAAAATCGTGCATCCGTTGGTGGTGCAAGATCGGGTCAGTTTTATCGCACGGGACAGTTCCGATATTCTGGTCTTCGACATTCCTCTTCTGTTTGAAACGGGGGGCGATGCGGGGATGGATGCCGTGGCTGTCACCAGTATCGATGCTGACACACAAAAAGCCCGCGTTATGGCCCGTGGCACGATGACGGAAGCCCAGTTTGAGCATATTCTGGCAAAACAAACCCCCGATGCAGACAAGCGCGCGCGCGCCGATTACATCATTGAAACTGATACGCCTGAACACGCGGCGGAGCAGGTGGCGGCGATCATTGCAGACATAAAGGCCAAAACTGATGCGTGAAATCGTGATGGATACGGAAACCACCGGCCTTGATCCGGAGTCCGGCGATCGCATCGTCGAAATCGGGGCGGTGGAACTGATGAACCACGTTGCGACCGGCCGTACGTTTCATGAATATATCAATCCCATGCGGACCATGCCGGCCGAAGCTTTTGCGGTGCACGGATTGGGGGATGAATTCCTTTCCGACAAGCCGACATTTGACAAGGTCGCGCAGCCGTTTCTTGATTTTGTTGGGGATGCCAAGCTCGTCATTCACAATGCGGCCTTCGATATGAAGTTTTTGAACGCTGAACTGCGTTGGCTTAACATGCGGCAATTGCCGATGGATCAGGCGATAGACACGCTGGCGATGGCCCGATCACGTTTTGCCGGGGCGCAGAATACATTGGATGCGCTATGCCGTCGCTTTGGCATCGACAATTCGGCACGCACGCTGCACGGAGCTTTGCTCGATAGTGAAATCCTGGCCGAGGTTTATCTGGAGCTGATAGGTGGGCGCCAGCCCGGCCTTGTGTTGGATGCGGCAAACTCCGCTGGGGCAATGCAGTCAGCAGCAACGGAGTGGCGACCACAACCGCGCGCGGTTCCACTTCAGCCCCGGATCACAGAGGCCGAGAAAACGGCGCATGATGGTTTTGTAGAAAAACTGGGCGACAACGCGCTATGGACGCGCACCGGTTAGCGCGCGTCCAGATTTGCCGTGATCAGGCCTGGCCTGCGGGCGCTTCGGTTGCCGCTGCAGCCTGCTGACGTCGGGCAAGCTCATTGCGGTAGATCGCCAGGAAATCGATATTGTCCAGGTTCAGCGGCGGGAAGCCGCCATCGCGGGTCACGTCGCTGACAATCCGGCGTAGGAAGGGGAACAACATGCGCGGGCATTCGATCATAAGGAACGGATGCATCTGTTCGTCCGGCACGTTTTCGATGTGGAAGACGCCGCCATATTCAATCTCGAACAGGAACAGCATGGCCTCGCCATCCTTTTCCTTGCTCTCAATGGTGAGCTTTACGATCACCTCATACTGGTTTTCCGTCGTGCGCTTTTTCGCGTCCAGATTGACCTGAACATTCACGTCCGGCTGGGCATTGGCATTGGTCCCTTTTTGCGCCAGCACGTTTTCAAAGGACATGTCCCGCACATATTGCGCCAGAATGCGCATCTGCGGGGTCTGCGGGGTCGCGGTCGGGGCCGCACCATTTTCGGACATTCGAAAGCTCCAATAGGCAAATTTGACCCTTGCTTACCAGCCCATTTGCCAAGTCTCAATGCCGCAAGGGGTCAGTCGCGCCTGTCATCCACCCAGCCAGATGGTCCGTTGCGCGGTTTTGCGGAAACCTCTTCCCATTCGCCGTCGATAATGTCCCCATCATCCGGTCGACGTCGGGTCTGGGTATGGGCCTGAAACCCCGCGCCAGTCTGAAAGCTTTGTACTTTTACACGCTTTGACAGCCGCACAATCAGCCAGTTGCGAATGCCCGGCACCAACAAAGCAAATCCCACGGCATCGGTGAAAAACCCTGGTGTCAACAGAAGGACGCCCGAAATCAGGATCATCGCGCCATGGGCCAACGGCTCGGACGGGTTCTCCAAACGCTCAAAGCTTTGTTGCAGTTTTCCCAAGGTCATCAGACCCTGATTGCGCACAAGAGATGTGCCAAGCATTGCGGTCAGCACCACAATCAGCAGGGTTGGCCACAGGCCGATCAACCCGCCAACCTGAATAAACAGGGCGATTTCTATGATCGGAACCAGCAAAAATGCCAGAAAGAGATACATCAGGACTCCATGACAACATCAGCATTGGTGGGCGCAGCGGTAGACTTGCCTGCATCCCTCCCCTACATAAGTTCCAACCGGGCGCGTTGAAAGACCTTTGCGTCGCCCCGAGATTAGACCCGAAAGGTTTCCGGATGGAATCGTCCATGCTTCAGCTCCTCGTTCTCCTTGGGATTGCCGTGTTTCTTGTGCTGCGGCTGCGCAATGTTCTTGGCACCCGTGAAGGTTTTGAAAAACCACCCGTGCCGATGCCGTCGCAACGCAGTGATGTGCAGCGTGACTTCGAAGTGATCGAAGGCGGCCCGGATCGTGACATCACAGACCATGTCGAAGAAGGCAGCCCGCAGGCCGATGCTCTGGCCCGGATGAAGGGGGTTGAGCCGAGCTTTGGCGTCTCTGACTTCCTCCAAGGTGCGCGCGGAGCCTATGAGATGATCGTGATGGGTTTCGAACGGGGTGATCTGGACGATATCAAGCCGTTTCTGGCTGAAGATGTTTATGATGCCTTTGTGGATGCCGTTGCGGCGCGCGAAGATCAGGGGTTGAAGACCGAAGCGGAATTCATCGGTGTCCGCGAAACCCGCATTGCCGATGTCAGTTATGACGAAGACTTGCGCTTTGCTGAGGTGACCGTGCGCTTTGTCGGCGAGTTGACGCGCGTAGTGCGCAATGCCGACGGCACTATTGTGGATGGCGATCCTCATGCGGTGAAAAAGCAAAAGGATAGCTGGACCTTTGCGCGCACGATGGGCAATGACGACCCGAACTGGATCTTGGTGGCCACCGGCGTATGATTCATAGGCTGCTTGCAGCAGGGGTGGCAATGGCAGTTATGGCCGGATCAGGCGCGGCGGATGATGACCAGATCACGCGCCGCGTTTTGTCATTTTCGGATTTGGATGGCTGGGCGCAGGACGATCATGGCGCCGCGCTGGAAGCATTTCAAAGCACGTGCGATCTGATGGATGGCCCCGACTGGCGGGCCATTTGTGCTTTGGCACAAACGCAGAAACCACATCAGGCGCGGCAATTCTTTGAACTGCTGTTCCGTCCCGTTCTGATCGACACTGGCGCCCCGGCGCTTTTCACAGGCTATTTTGAACCCGAACTCGACGGCTCGCGCACCCGCAGCGCCCGGTTTCAATACCCATTGTATCGCCGCCCGCCCGAAGCCAGCGGCACTTGGAAAACGCGGCGCGAGATCATGACATCCCCCGCCATGGAAGGCCGTGGGTTAGAGCTGGTCTGGGTCGATGATCCGGTCGAAAAATTCTTTCTTCAGGTGCAGGGGTCTGGCCGCATCCGCCTGGCAGAAGGCGGAGCCATGCGCGTGGGCTATGGCGGGAATAATGGTCACGGGTATAAATCCATCGGGGCGGAATTGGTCCGGCGCGGGGTTTACACTCAGCACCAGGTCAGTGCGGCGGTGATCCAGAACTGGGTGCGCCGCAACCCGATCGACGGGCAGGATCTGCTGTTTCACAACCCTTCTTACGTGTTTTTCCGCGAAGTGACGGGTTTGTCCCCGGATAAAGGTCCGCTGGGCGCGATGATCCGTTCGGTCACGCCGATGCGCAGTGTGGCCGTTGATCCGGCCTATGTGCCGCTTGGCGCGCCGATCTGGCTGGAAAAGGATGGGGCGAACCCGCTGCGACGGCTGATGGTGGCACAGGATACAGGATCGGCCATCAAAGGGGCGCAGCGCGCGGATGTGTTTTTTGGCACAGGCTCTGACGCCGGCGCGGCCGCGGGTCGCTTGAAAGACCCCGGACGTATGCTGGTTCTGATGCCGATCCAACGCGCCTATGCGATGGAAACACCGCGAGGGTCGGCGGGATGAAACGCCATCGCCCGCGCGGGCTTAGCAAAGATGATCGCGCTGTCTGGGATCAGGTGGCGCGCAGTGTCACTCCGTTGGAAGCGGCCCGTCCGATTGCCAAAGCGGAAGACGCGCCAAAGCCCATGTCTGATCCCAGCCCGGCCAAATCCGCTGACCTTCCCGTGCCGCAACCGGCGCCCGCCTTGCTGCGCGAGTTTACGATTGGCGGCAAAGCCACAGCGCGGCCGGACCGGCATCGGTTTGCGCCCAAGGTCGAACAGGATGTGGCATCCGCCCCGCTTGCCATGGATGCGCGCAAGCACAAACGGATGGTGCGTGGCAAGGAAGCGCCTGAAGCGCGCATAGATTTGCACGGCATGACGCTTTCTCAGGCTCAGCCCGCTTTGGTGGATTTTCTGCTAACCGCCCATGCGCGTGGCCTGCGTCTGGTGTTGGTGATCACTGGTAAAGGGCGCAAAGCCGACAGTGACGGCCCGATCCCCGTCCCCCAGGGCGTGCTGCGCAATCAGGTGCCGCGCTGGCTGACGCAGGCACCGCTACGGGCTATGGTTTTGCAAGTGCGTGGTGCCCATCAAAGCCATGGCGGTGGCGGGGCCTATTACGTTTATCTCAAACGGCGCTAGGTTCCAAAGCGNGCCGGACCAGTTGGGTCGCCACNACCAGACCAAAGCTGGCGAAGGCAAAATACCCGGCAATGACAAAATACTGATCCGTCAAAGCAAAGCCACGATCGATCAGAACGCCGGTGATTGCGGGCCCGATGGCCGAACCGAAGACCATGACTGCGGCAGCGAGCGCCTTGATCGCGCCAATATGAGCGGTGCCATAAGATTCGGCCCAGAATGCGTTGGGCAAAGTGCCAAAAGCTCCAGTGCCGATCCCCAACAGGATGAACCCCGCCAAAACCGCCTGGGGACTGGCGTCGAAGCTGAACAGCACAAATCCGAGGGCCATGGGCAATTCCACCAGTGGCAACAG
Organism: Paracoccaceae bacterium; assembly: GCA_013214715.1. Classification (GTDB taxonomy): domain Bacteria; phylum Pseudomonadota; class Alphaproteobacteria; order Rhodobacterales; family Rhodobacteraceae; genus JABSSB01. The sequence goes on from JABSSB010000028.1 coordinate 29,516, forward strand.
GCGTAAACTGCCCCAGCGATCCAATGCCCAACCAGAGGCCACCATCATCGCCACCGCCGTCCCGGTATAGATCGGAAACAGAGCCACAAGCTGCGCATGGGTCCACCCGGTGACTTCGGCATAATGCACCTGATGAAAGAAAAACGCTGTGTTGAATGCGGGTGGGCCAAGCAGGGCTGGCAACAGACACCAGAACACCGGATTGTGCAGCGCCTGCATCCGCGTCCAATGGCGCTGGCCCATGCCCAGGCTGGTCATATCCTCTGCCATGGATTGTGGCGTACGTTCCTGTCGCAACAAGCGCATCAGACCGGGCGCCCCGGCCATGATGAGCAGCGCGGCGGCAACCCAGAGCCAGCGCCAGTCAATGAAGCCCATGAGCGTCACGAACATGATGGGCAACAGGGCTTCCCCCGCCGAAAAGCCAAGCCCCGCGATGGCCAGTGCCCGTCCCCGCGTTGCCTGAAACCAGCGCACCATCGCCACCACGGCAATATGGCTGGTCATGCCCTGACCGAAAAACCGCAAGGCAAAGATCACCAGTGGCAAGGCCCAGATCACCGGGTTCACAACCATTGACAGACAGGCCAGCGCTAGCCCGGTCAAAACCACCGGACCCAACACACGCACCCGAATGCGATCGGTCAATGCCCCCGCCCAGATCATCACGATGGCCGAAGCCGTGGTACCTAGCGAATAGATCAGCCCCCATTCCCCATGACCCAATCCGAATTTGGCCCGGATTTCACCCGCAAAGACAGAGATGAAAAAGGTTTGCCCGAAGCTGGACAGAAAAGTCAGCAAAGCTCCCGCGGCCAGAAAGCTGGCATTGTCAGACAGGTAGCGGCGCAGCGGGCTCATTCAGGGGGAGGGTCAAACTGAACGACGCGCCCATCCGAACCTTGGGAGACATCCGCTCCTAGGAGATAGGGGATCAACTCCGGGTCGTCGCCAAAGACCCGCACCAATTGTTGTGCCGCGAGCAAGATATTAATCATCCCCGGAGAGGTTACCGCCACAAGATGCGAGGACGCGGCCTCTTTGCTATAGGCGGTCGTGTCGATCAGCGTGACGGGCAGGTCTTCGATCCGGGACAAATCCGACAAGGATCCCAGCCGGTCTGCCGGCTCTTGACCCCGCAGTCGGGACGATACCCGCAGGGCTTTGTCACGCTCGGAGCTCATGATCATAAAAGGCTGTGGCACACCGTCCAGTCGCGTCATCACGCTGCGAAAGACATCAACATCCATATCCGGCGACATCAGCACTACGCCGCCAAGGGTCTGCGCTGGCCAGCCGGGCCGGGCAATGTCGATCTGGCGCAGCACTTCCATCACCAGCGCGCTGCCCATCGAATGGGCCACGACCAAAATCCGCTCGGGCTGCGCGTCTTCGATATAGTGCAGCGTCTGCTCCAACGCGTCGCGCGACAATGTCATGCTGTCCTGATCATAGCCATAGCTCAGCGGTTTGCCGCGACTGGGCCAGGAAAAGGCAACCGTTTCGCCGCGAAGCTGCAGATCATAGCGGATCTGGGCGACACGAAACACGGTTTCCGCTTGGGTGGCGTTGTAGCCATGCACAAAAAGCGTCACTTCCCGTTCGTTGGGTGGATGCCGCAACAGGCGCTCTCTCAACTCGGCTGAAAACTGCGCAGGCCCCACATAAAGATCCCGGTCTGCCATGGTGAATTCGGTTTCCGGATCCGGGTTGTCATAACCAAAATTCAATGTGCCGGGTTCATGGTCGGGCGGAACCGACACGGTTGTCTTTAGCAAATCGATCCCGGTGCTTCGGTCGCCGCTCCACATCCCACGGTCATCCCGTGCGCGATTGGTGGCCACGAAGACCCTGACCGGAGTGCCTATCTCCACCGCTTCCGGCACGGTGGGCGTAAAGGACCGATCCCCCGCGCATCCGGCGACGGTGAGACAGATCAAGGTCAAGAACAGGTTTCGCATGCCGCCCCCTTTTGCCCGCAGGTTAGCGGGCGGCACCTCGTNGCGCTAGAGGACGTAGCGGCTGAGATCAGCGGATTTTGTCAATGCGCCAAGGTTCTGTTCGACGAATGCAGCATCCACCGTCACCGAACTGCCCGCCTGATCAGGGGCGGTGAAGGACAGTTCTTCGAAAACCCGTTCCATCACTGTGTAAAGCCGCCGCGCGCCGATGTTTTCAACGCTCTGGTTCACCTCGGCTGCGATCCGTGCCAGAGCAGCAATGCCGTCCTCGGTGAAATCCACCGTAACCTCTTCGGTGCCCATTAAAGCGGTGTATTGCCGGGTCAGCGCATTATCGGTTTCGGTCAGAATGCGCACGAAATCTTCTTCGGTCAGCGCCCGCAGTTCGACGCGGATTGGCAAACGCCCCTGCAATTCGGGCAGCAGGTCGGATGGCTTGGCAATGTGAAACGCGCCTGACGCGATGAACAGGATATGGTCGGTTTTGACCGCGCCATGTTTGGTGGAGACAGTCGTGCCTTCGATCAGCGGCAGCAGATCACGCTGCACCCCTTCACGCGACACATCGCCGCCGCGCGCTTCGGACCGTGCGGCGACCTTGTCGATCTCGTCCAGAAAAACGATGCCATTTTGTTCCACGGCGTCCAGCGCGCTGCGGGTGACCTGTTCGTCATCGAGCAGCTTGTCGGCTTCTTCCCCGATCAGGATTTCATAGCTGTCGGCCACACTCATCCTCTTACGCACTGTGCGCCCGCCAAAGGCTTTGCCAAAGATATCGCCGAGGTTCATCATCCCCATATTCATTCCAGGCTGGCCGGGAATGTCGAAGCTGGGCATTGGGTTCGAGGTATCGGCCACCTCAAGCTCTATCATTGTGTTGTCCAATTCCCCGGCTTTGAGTTTGCGGCGGAACATGTCCCGCGTACCTTCGCGGGCATCCTCTCCGGCGATGGCATCAATGACGCGATCTTCGGCGGCCTGAAGGGCGCGGGCTTTGACGTCGTCGCGCATATGCTCGCGCGTCTGGATGATCGCGGCATCGACCAGATCGCGGATGATCTGTTCGACATCGCGCCCGACATAGCCGACCTCGGTAAACTTGGTGGCTTCGACCTTGATGAACGGCGCCCGCGCCAGCTTGGCCAGCCGGCGGCTGATTTCGGTTTTGCCCACGCCGGTGGGGCCGATCATCAGGATGTTCTTGGGATAGACCTCGTCGCGCAGGTCATCACTCAGCTGTTTGCGTCGCCAGCGATTGCGAAGCGCTACGGCCACGGCACGCTTTGCGTCTTTCTGGCCGATAATGAAACGGTCCAGTTCCGATACGATTTCACGAGGGGTCAGGTCAGTCATAGCAATCCATCACGAGTGAGAAGGAGGGAGCCGATCCAACGGCAGAATGGGTGAAAGGGGCAACAGGACCCAGGCACGGATCCGCGCCCAGAACGCGCCCAGCGTCACGAGGAAAAGGCCCAGCAGCAATACTGGGGTCCCGGCGCCGTCCCCTTCGAACAGGGCAAAGGTCAGCGTGACGATATAGGCGATGGCGGTGATCAGGAAGGATCGCCGATCAATGATGATCGCAATCAGGGCAAATCCAAACAGCACGCCCCACAGCAATCCGACCCGGTCCTGGTTCAGCAGGCTTAGTGCAATTGTGTTCACAAGGGCTGGCGCGGCGACGATATGAAGCCAGAAACCCTGTGCAGCGCGGCGGGTCACGCGGTGCGGATCGGACATGTCAAAAGCCATCGCCGCAGCAAAGACGGCCAGCCCCACGGCCAGAGTCATCCACGCTAATGGTCCTTGTGCGCTGAGCAGGAAAATATCGGCAAGATCCGTCGGCACGCCCGCCCGATCCGCGCCGATGATCAGCACGATGGCAAACAGCCCCAGCGCCATCAGCGCCATGATGAAGGGCACGCGGAACCGCCACCAATAAACGCCCAGCGCGAGAACGGTCAGGACAAGCGCAAGTGGCAGGGAAGACAAATCATCCTGCGCGATCATGGAGGGCTGCTCAAAATGGGCCGAAAACCCGATCGCCGCATTTCCGGCAAAGATGATCGACAGGGCAATGGCGGGCGCCACCATGCGTCGCACGCGGATGAAATATTCCGACACGATCCACACAAACACGGCCCCGATCAGCGAGGCGGTCACTAGGTGGGATTGGATGTTCAGGATATCGGTGGCGACAAGCGCTGCATTCATCGTGACCCAGCCGCTAGTCAGGATAAAAAGACCGATCACGATGAAGATCTCGTTGAACCCCTTGAACAGCTCGAAAGGTTCGTCGCCCGGATCCAGCGCCTCGCGCGCGCCGCGGCGGCTGTCGGACAGCGATTTCAATGACGCAGCCTGCGCTTCGGAGATCAGGCCGGAGCCGACCGCAGCCCGGAGATCATCGGCCGAGATCACCCGCCAATCCGTTCCACGGTCAGGTTGCCATTGGTGTAGACACAGATATCAGCCGCGATGGCCATCGCTTTGCGGGCAATGGTTTCGGCATCATGATCGCCTTCCATCAGGCCACGCGCGGCGGCCAGCGCAAAATTCCCGCCCGACCCGATCGCGGCCACGTCATGTTCGGGCTCCAGCACATCACCGGCGCCGGTGATCACGAACAGATCCTTGCCATCAGACACGATCAGCATCGCTTCGAGTTTTTGCAGGTATTTGTCGGTTCGCCAGTCTTTTGCCAACTCGACGCTCGCGCGGGCGAGTTGCCCCGGCGTTGCTTCCAACTTGGTTTCAAGCCGTTCCAGCAGGGTGAAGGCATCGGCGGTCGATCCGGCAAAGCCTGCGACCACTTCCGTTCCGCCGGGTGTGATCCGGCGTACCTTGCGCGCCGTGCCCTTGATCACCGTCTGACCCAGGGAAACCTGCCCGTCGCCTGCGATCACCACCTGATCCCCTTTACGCACGCCAATGATGGTTGTGCCATGCCAGCCGGGAAAATCTTCGCTCATGATCCGCTCCGTTTCGTGTTGCCCCCAGATAGGAAGGCCCGCGCGATGCCGCAAGGTCAAACGAAAACGGACGCCCCGAAGGACGCCCGCTTTGCGACTGAACCTGGATCAGATCAAAGGGCTTCTTTGATCCAGCTTTCCAGCGCAGCCTTGGGGGCGGCGCCGGCGCGGTTTGAAATTACTTCGCCATCCTTGAACATGAACAGCGCCGGGATGCCGCGCACGCCCAGAGCGGCGGCGGCAGACGGGTTCTGGTCAACGTCGACTTTGACGATCTTGACCTTGCCTTCATATTCTTCCGACAGCTCTTCCAGAGCCGGGCCAATCTGCTTGCAGGGGCCACACCATTCGGCCCAGAAATCTACCACGACGGGGGTGGCAGCTTCCTTGACTTCGGTGTCAAAGGTGGCGTCGGTTGCGGCAACGGTGGCCATGGATGTGTCTCCTGATTGGGGTGCCCGGATGATGGCTTGGGACCGCAATCTAGGTATCGTCTGACAGAGCGTCAAGCTGCAGCGCCCGCGCAAGGGCTGCGTTCACCAGATCGTGCGGGAGTGACATAAGCTGGGCCGAGCGTGTCCACAGGATCGCGCAATCGACCTGACGATCCGGATATATCTGCCCAACCGCCTGCTGATAGGCCCCCATTTGACGTAACAGGCCTTCGGGCGCGTCTTCGGCCCGGGCTGGGACCGTTGCGTTGGTTTTGAAATCCACGATCAAGACCCGACCCTGCGACAGGATCAGGCGATCGATCTGTCCGGCCATGATCTGGGAGCCAAGCTGCGCGGTTATATCCACTTCGGCCAGGCTGTCTGTAGAAAAAAGCGCGGCAAGCTCGGGGGTCTGCAAAACCCGAGTAGCTTCGGCCAGGATCATGTCACGGCTGTCTGGCGAGATGTCTGGCAACATCTCGGCAGCCGCGTCGGGCCAATGCTCCGGGTCCTGATCGGGCAAAGTTTCCAAAAGCAGATGCACCGCTGTTCCGCGTGCCTTGGCAGCATCTTCGTCCAGCCCGTCAGGACCTGGCAGTGCTTTGGCCCCGCCCAGATCGGATGGGCTCAGGATCGTGGGTGGGCGCGACGGCTCGGGTGGCGGACGCGAAAACAACGCGGGCAAATCGGGCTTGTCCGGCGGTTCCGGAACGCTGTCCTTCAGCGTGCCGTCGGCCCAGTTGCCGTGTTCCAAGCGCAAACCCTCTCCGCCGGGCATCGGCCGGTGCGGTGCGCCCAAGGTGGTCATGGCCGTTTCGATCTGCTGATACCAGCTGTCACCGTTTTTGGGGTCAAGCTTGCCCGCCGCTGCCACGATCAGCCAACGCTCCGCGCGGGTCATGGCGACATAAAGCAACCGCTGCCTTTCTTCCTCGCGTTTGCGTTTGGCCTCGGCCTGTGCTGCAGCTAGCGCCGGTGGGCTGTCAGCTGCCGCCGCGCGCCACAAGGGCGCTCCGCCCAGGTCAATCACGCTCTGCTCGGGAGGAGGGCGTTTTAAGGCCGTATCCGGCAGGATCACGATGGGCGATTCCAACCCTTTTGACCCATGCACCGTCATCACGCGGATCAGCCCATCACCGCTGCCGATCTGACGTTTGATCTCCAATGTATCGGCATCCATCCAGGCCAGAAACCCGGTAAGCGATGGGATTTCCGATCGCTCATAGCTTAGCGCCTGCGACAACAGCGCATTGATCCCGTCTTCGGCTTCCGGCCCCAGCCGCGCCAGCAGTTTTTCGCGTCCGCGGTGTCGGGTCAGGATTCGGTCGATCAGATCGTAAGGGCGCAGGAAATCCGCGTTGTCGCGCAGATCGGTCACGACCTGCATCACCTGGCGGTAGCTGTCGGCATTCTGGCGCAGCGTTTCCCACAAAAAGCTTTTGCCGCGCCCATGGGCGAGGGTGAAGAGGTCCTGCTCGCTCCATTCAAACAAAGGTGATTTCAGCGCGCAGGCCAGAGACAGATCATCTTCGGGTGTATCCAGAAACCGCAACAGCGCCGCCAGATCGCGCACGGCAAGCTCCGCTCCGACCTTCAGGCGATCGGCCCCCGCGATGGGCAGTTTTGCGGTTTTGCAGGCGCGGATAATCTCGGCAAATAGGTCGGATCGGCCTTGCACGAGGATCATGATGTCTCCGGCGGTCACCTTGCGCCTCTGCCCTGCCCCGTCCGGTAGCGTGTCCTGCGCGATCATCTGTGTGATCTGCGCGGCGATCCGCTGAGCCAGGACGACACTGTGATGCGTTTCGCCCAGACGATCCACGGGATCCGTCCAATGCGGGTCAGGCTCTTTTTCCACCGGGTCGACCAAAGGCCACAGATCAACCCGTCCGGGCAGATCGGATTTGAAGGCGACATGCCGACCGTCATCCTGAAACCCCGCCCCATCGCGCCCTTCAAAGACCTGGTCCACCACCTGCAGGATAGCCGAAGATGAGCGGAACGAATGCTCCAGCACCAGATCCTGCAACTTGCCCCCAACAGCGGTCAATCGCGCGTCAAACTCACGTTGCATCCGGTCAAACCCGTCCGGATCGGCGCCCTGAAAGGAATAGATCGACTGCTTCTTGTCACCAACGACAAAAATCGTGCGTTTCGTGTTGGCGCGTGCGCCTTCTCCGGCTGTGAATTCGCGGGCCAGACGGTCGACCACATCCCATTGCGCAGGGCTGGTATCCTGCGCTTCGTCGACAAGAATATGGTCGATCCCACCATCAAGACGGAACAGCACCCATTCCGCCACGGATGGATCCGACAAAAGCGCGCGCGCCTTGTGGATCAGATCGTCGAAATCCAGCGCCCCGGCCAGTTCTTTTCGTCGTGCATATTCCGGCAGAAACCCTGCGGCGAAATCGTGCAAGGCCACAGCCTTGTCGACCGACGCCAAGGCCAGCCGCATCGGGCGGGCCTGCTCGATGCGCTGCATGAACGGATCAAGCTGTGCGACCAGCTCAGGATGCGCGGTTTGCAGAGCTTTGCCTGGCACCGTGCCGATCTTCGCACTGAACGGCTCCTTGGCGCTGGACCCGGTCAGAAACACGTTTTCAAGGATCGGAAGATCGGCCAGATCAGGCGCCGTGATCGGCGCCAGTTTTTCTGCAAGACCCGCATCCCGCTTGGTGCCGCCCGGCAGCACGGCGCAGAGTGCGCGCAGCAGATCGGCCTCGCTGCCGTCAAAAACTGCGTCACGTAAATCATCCAAGGTGAATTCGGCCGGCAGATCAAAAAGCGGCATCAGGTCATCGCGCCCGCGCGGAGGGTCAAAGGCGATGCGATGCGCGGCGATTTGTGCGGTGATGGATGAAAAATCCTGATCGGTGAGGTGCCGGGCCAGACCGTGCAAGCGCCATGCGTTCGGGCCATCAGCCATGTCTTCGACAATTTCGGCCCGCATCAAGGCCCCGGCACGATCTTCCATTTCTGAAAACTGTGGCGACACACCGGCTTCCAGCGGGAAACGACGCAGCAAGGCGGCGCAGAAGGAATGGATCGTCTGAATTTTCAACCCGCCAGGTGTTTCAATCGCGCTGGCAAAAAGCCTGCGTGCGCGAGACAGCAGATCAGGCGTCAATGTCCGGCCTTCGCCCAGCTTGGCCAGATCGGCGGCCAGGTCCTCATCTGGCATCATGGCCCAGCCGCCCAGCCGTTTGAACAGGCGGTTCTGCATCTCGGATGCGGCGGCCTTGGTATAGGTCAGGCACAGGATTTTCTCGGGCGGCACCTCATGCAGCAAAAGCCGTGCCACGCGGTCGGTCAGCACCCGCGTCTTGCCTGACCCTGCATTGGCCGCCAGCCAGGTCGACGCAGTTGGCATCGCCGCCTGCACTTGTCGTTCGGTGGCCTTGTCGCGCCCGGTCATGTCAGCTCCTCGCGCTGTGGCGGGTCGGTATGATCCCACTCGCCAAAGCGGGCAAGGTGGTCATAATCGGACCTGTCGCTGTCTTTCTGCATCATGCGGCGGGCGGAAAAGCCCTTGGCCGGGTCAAGATAGGCCCGGATCAACTCTGTCAGTTCTTCCCAGACGCGGCCCGGCGGGTGATCGTCCAGCGGAGCCTGAGACTGTGCAAGCTTGGCACCAACCCCCAGATAGATCGCGGCGGCAACCTCGCGCGGGGTCGGGTCTCCTTCGATCCCGCCACGCTCGGCTATCGCGGCTTCAAGCAGCAACTGCTTGTCAAACGCCTCCTGCACCGCTTTGGACGGCAGGGTGCCCGTCTTGTAATCATAAAGACGCAGGCGCCCATCCGGTTGCAGATCGATCCGATCTGCCGTGCCGGTCAAAGTGAAGGCCAGCCCCGCGATGTCCTGCTTCATCCTTGTTTCGAAATGCACAGGCCGACCCAAGGCTTGCCGCGCGGCTTCGTCGCGGACAAACCCATCTGCCAGCCGCGCCAGCTTGGCCGACCACAGCGCGCGGGTCGATGGCCATGGCACCGTATCGGCGAGGATCTGATCGGCCAATGCCATCATCTCAGGCGCGGTGGTCACGGCCGATTTCACCATCTCTTCAAGAATGCTGTGCACCGCAATCCCGCGCAGCAATCCGTCCGGTTCCCGCACCAGGGGGGGCAGCGGTTGGAGCTTGAGAATTTGCGACGCATAAATCGCATAAGGATCGCGGATCAGCGTTTTGATCCGCGTGACCGAAAGCCGTTTGGGCCGCGCCGATGCAGGCGGTGCCGGAGATGGCCGGGCCGCTGCATCCACCCGCGTCACCGCATCCAGCGCCGCGCCGCGATCCAACCAAATCTGCCCGCGCGCCACCATGTCTTTTAATGCAGCTGCGCCGCCTGTTTCCGTCAAACCTGACAGCAGATTGGTCAGTCGGTTCAGCCAGCGCGAGGCAACCGTTTCGGCATCGTCGGATTTCACCGCGCGGGTCAGCCAAACCTCGGAGCCGGCGAGGGCCTGCTGAAAATCATGTGCCGATAGACCGATCTGACGTTCCGGCAGCAACAATCCGGCCTCTTTGCGCATGGGCCGGTTCAGCCATGGATCCGGCGGAGGGGCCTCGGGCCAGCTGCCTTCGTTCAAGCCACCCAGAATAACCAGATCAGCCCCGCCGACGCGGGCCTCCAACGTGCCCCAGATCATGATGCCGGGATGCGGGGCGTCCCGGTCGCGCACCTGTCCGTTGGACAGCAGGGCTCCCAGAAGATCGGCGAAGTCACTTTGCCGCATGATGCCGCCGGACATGGCCTCGCGGGTCAGATCTTCGACCACGCGCAATGCCTCCTGACCGGCTTTGCGCTGCCACAACTCCCCGGACCCGCGTTGCCCCGGTCCGGCAGCAAGCGCTTCGGCTTTGAGGCGCAGATTTGCGATCCGGTCGGCCAGGGTCGCTTCGGGGCCGTGGTCTGACCCGCCCAGAAGCCATGTCGCAACCCAATCGCCCCATTCGGCAGCACCATCTTGCGGACGGGTGCCGGCCCAGGCGCGCAGCATCTCGGGCTCGGGGAACGGAATACCCGCCTTGCGCAGGTGCAAATCCAGATCGCGGGTTAGGATCAGGTGGTTGCCGCGCCCGATGCCGCTGTGGGTCAGGGGGTGTTTCAGGACCGCCAGCACCGCGCCGCTATCGATACGCCCGCGATCCAGTGCCGCAACCAACCGCAGGAACCGGCCCGGAGCGGTCAGATGCAGCGGGGTGCCTGCGCTGTCATCAGGCAGGATATCCCAGCGTTGCAAGGCGGCTGTCACCTGCCGTGACAGCATCCGGTCGGGCGTGATCAAGGCGGCGGTCTGACCCGTTTCGGCAGCTTCGCGTAGACGCAAAGCGATCGCCTGTGCCTCTTCCCGCGGGCTGGCAGCCTGAACCAATGTCAGACCCACCGTAGCGTGACCGAGGTTTTGCAGGCTCGGTCCGTCGCGCATCCACGCATCCGTGACTGGCGCAGGACGCAAGGCTAACGACACCAGCCGGTTGCGATCGGATCTGGCCGGCTGTGCGTCGGTCCATGGCCGCAGGTGATCAATGGTCAAGCCAAGGGTCTGCAAAATCCGCGAAAACCGGAATTGTGGATGGTCTTCATTCGGCTCCTGTGCCATCTGGTCCCAGACGTCGCGGGGCTGGTCGAAATCGACACCCGGCAGCACCACGGCACCCTGAGGCAGCTCTGCGATGCTTTGCATCAAAAGCAGAGTCGATCCGCGCGACGCGGTTGAGCCTGCAAGGATCACTGGCCCTTGAGGCGGCATGCTGTGCCAATGGGTCCGCAGCGCTTCGACGACACTGCGCAGATCGGCGCCGGGGCTATCTTTTTCGGGACCTGTGACGCGTTCGGCTATATCAAAAAACGCCTGCGCCCGCGCCCAATGGGCCGATAAATCAGAGACATCGATGTCACGAATCCTATTTGCGGACACGGCCTCATCGCGCATTTCGTCCATCAAGCGGGCAAGGCTATCGGCAAGATCAAAGGCCGAGGCCCGCGCCGCGAGATCAGGACGACGATCCAGAAGCCCTGTGACCAGCTGTGTCAGTTCTAACCGTCGACGCAATGGTGGCGGCGGTGGCGGCAGGTGGCGTGCGCCTCTTTGTCTGTGCAGATCGCTGAGCAACAGAATGCGCGGCAGAAATCTGGCCGACCCGTCCTGAAACAACATGCGCACCCGGCGCTGCATCCGGGCCGTGTTCACGATCAGAGTTGTGCGGGCGATCGCCTCGGGCGGTTGGTTTTCATGCCGCGCTATCAGGCCCGCGACCAGCTCTGCTGCAAAATCAACGCCACAGGGCAGGGCGTAGACGCGCGGCGTCTTCGGATGATCAGTCAGGTCCATGCATCACCAGCCTTTCAGCTTTGGCAAGGCCGTCCGGGTGGCCGACATCGCACCACCATCCGGGATAGACCAGCCCGCAAAGCGTCCCATCGGCCGCCATGTCCTCCCATACCGATTTCAGTGAAAAGACCCGATCTGAACACGCGCCGACGCGTTGGGTTTGGATCATCTGCACCCCGCCAAAGACATAGTCTCCGCCAAACCGGACCTGCCCGTTTTGCGTCAGGCTCACATCGCCCGGAGCTTCGCGCCCGATGCAGCGCTCCAGTGGCACGCATAGCATCAACGCCTCCATCCGTCCGGCATCCCAATGGTCCTGCACCAGTTCAAACGGGTTTGGCCCATGCCAGATCGCGTCAGAATTTGACGTCAGCACAGGGCTGCTTCCCAGTTTGGGCAAGGCGGCGCGCAAACCACCTCCGGTATCGAGGATATCCGGCGTTTCGCGGCTGATCTGGACGCCACGCGGCGCCAGATGTGTTTCCAGCATCGCGGCCTTATAATGCGTGTTCACCACGATCTGCTCTGGCTGGATGGCCCATGCCAGATCCAGTGTGTGATCGATCAAACTGCGTCCGGCCACGGGGATAAGCGGTTTGGGCCGATCCTGCGTCAAGGCACCCATCCGCGTGCCAAAGCCTGCGGCAAAGATCATCAGCGGCGTTGTCATGCGGCGCGCAACCTTTCAAGATGTTCAGGCGTCGGTGCGGGCAACATACCGTGCAAAGCGTCGGCCAGTTCGGCCAGTTCGGGATGCGCAAGCGCGGCTTGCACAAAGGCCCAAACCCGCGGCATCAGCGACAGATAGCCGGGTTTGCCACGGCTGCGCGCAAGTCGAGCAAAGACGCCCAGAATGCGCAGGTTGCGCTGCAGGGACAACACGGCAAAGCTCGCCGCAAATCGCTCCGGGTCTGTCTGAGTGGCCGTGCAATACCGCATCTGCATGGCGCTGATCACATCTGCGCTGACATCCCGCCGGGCATCGTGCAAAAGCGATGCCATGTCATAGGCCGGATGGGCCAGAACCGCGTCCTGAAAATCGATCACGCCGATGCAGGCAGCTGCCTCCCGTTCCGGCAACCAAAACAGGTTTTCTGCATGGTAATCGCGCAGGCACAGCACCGGCGTATCGGGGCAAAGCTGATCAAGCTTCGATTTCAACAGCGGGGCCACCAGCGCGAAATCAGCGCTGGGCGCGGCGCGGCACAGATAATCTGCAAAGACCAGATCAATCGCTTGCGCCATCGCCGTGCTGTCATAAACCGGGACCTCACCCGGTGGTACATCGCGCAGAGCAACAAGCAAATCCACCGCCGCCCCATAAAGCGTCCGTTCTCGGGATGGGTCGTGAGCGACCAGCCGGGCCAGCAGACCGTCGCCGAAATCCTCCATCAGCAGGAAGCCCGCCTTAGCATCCTCTGCATGGAGTGATGGGGCCGAGACGCCATAGCTACGCAAATGTCGGGCCAGATGCGCAAACCGCGTCACGTCTTCACCGGTGATCGGGTCGGCATCCATCACGACGCGCGGGCCGCCTTGCGTGTGCAGGCGCCAATACCGCCGCGCCGAGGCGTCGCCTGCCAAAGGGTCTGGCATCTGGTCGCCCAGGCCCTGATCCGTGAGGAATTTGCGCAACCGGTCCATGTCACACGTCCTTCAGGCGATCCACAAGCGCCGCGCCCTCCGACCCGGCGGCAGTGAGCGTGACGCGGCGCAAATCCTCCCCATCCGGCGCAATATCAAAGCGTAACTGTACACTGCGCGGCGGAACCCAAGCGCCCATCCGCTCGGGCCATTCGATCAGACAGACGGCAGTGTCAAATGCCTCTGACAGGCCAAGTTCATCCAGTTCTTCCGGCATTGACAGTCGATAAAGATCCGCATGCCATATCTCGCCGAGTGGGCTGGCATAGGTCTGCACCAGCGTGAAGGTCGGCGATGGCACGTCTTCAGGCCNGTCNAGAAGGCTGAGGATCAAGGCGCGGGCAAAACGGGTTTTGCCGGCACCTATGTCACCCGACAGCAGGATTGTATCGCCTGGCCTTAGCCGGGCTCCAATGCGCCGCGCCAGATCATCGGTGCCTGTTTCGGTCAGATTGTTGAAAAANTCATGCGCCATCTTGTTTGGACCATGCCCAGCGCATGACGCGGGATCAACCGGAAAGCCGCGTCACCTCGTCGGGCAGGTCAATGGCAACAGATACCGGGCAAAACCGGACCAGCGTGGCGCCATTGACCACAGGCTGCACATGGCAAATCACATGCCGCCCGGATGTTAAAGTGATCGTCGCATTCCAATCACTGCGCCCGTCCCGGCTGCGCACAAAGTCGCGAATATCGCCCCACACAGGCGAAGGGCGTGACCGTTCCTGCCAGAACCGCGTTGCCTCGATCACGGTGGCCTGTTGATCGGCGTCCAGCTGATGTTTGCCCCACAAGTCCTCAAATGCCGCATTGGTCAGCACCAAACGTCCGTCGGTGGCAAAAATTGTAATCGCTTCTTCAACATGATCCAGAACTGCCTGGCCCAATTCCAGCTCGGCGCGGAAGCCGCGGGTGAGCGCGATTTCCGCGGTGATGTCTTCGAACAAAAAGGCCACAGCACCATCAGGATGCGGCCGCCCACTCACCGAATAGACCGAGCCCGAGGGCAGCGTCCATGTTTCGGAATATCGGCCATCCGCCGCGGCTTCGGCCAGATCGGCGATCTGCTCGCGCCAATCGGCATAGTTCTTGGGCTCGGGCATCATCTTGCTGTCGCGCAGCCGGTCAAAGAACAGTGTCAGGTCCGGGCGCGAGCTCAGGAACTCTGCCTGCAGTGACATCAGGTCGATCAGCGCCGGGTTGAATAGGGCCAGACGGCGGTTGCGGTCAAAGATGGCAAGGCCAATCGGCAATTGGGCAAAGGTTTTGGCAAGGGTCTGAACAAAATTGCGCTGGGCGATTTCCGCGTCCACCACCGCGTTCACATCTGTCGCATAGCAGACCCGGCCACCATTCAGCTGTTCGATCATCACATCAAACCAAAGCTGCGTCTGACCATCGATCGACCGCACAGACAGGCGTCGCTGACCGTAGCCCTGAAAGGGTACGCCATGCAGATCGACAAATGATGGCTCCCGCGTATAATCCTCAAGCCCGATCCGATCCGCGAGTATTTCAAAGGCGCGGTTGTGCCAGATGACCGACCCATCCGGGGCACTATGCCAGATCGGAAACGGCGCAAGATCGACCACGGACCGGCTGAGCAAAAAGGGCGGCTGGACCGGCTCTCGTGTCATGTCCTGAGCGCCAAGACCGATGCGCACCCGGCATAGATTGCCGTCTTTTTGTATTTCCAAGCTGCGCCCATGCTGCGGGTTGGTGAGGATCACATGTTCCTGCACCGCATCCAAAGATGTGGGAAGGTTGCTGAACACATCCTGCAGCTGCCCGGCGATGTGGTGCCAGTCGCTTTTGTGAGGGTCGGCAACCAAAGTGTCGCGCGCCTTGTCGTTGGCGTCGACGAGGGTCTCTGCGTCAAAAAGAAGCAGCGCATCGCCCCTGTCCTGCGTGGCGCCAGTGGCGCGCGATGGTTCAATTCCGGGATCTGGCGCACTGCGGCCTTTTCTGGCCAATGCGCCGTTGATCCAGAAATAGCTGCCCAAAAACACCAAAATACAGGAACAGGCGATTAAAATCAGGTTGAAAACACTCATCGCAATCCGTCCGACAGGGTCTGTGCAGCCTTCTGGAAAATGGTAAACAAAGCTTTAACGTCTGGCCAGCGCGGCCTTCGGGCGCCGTCAGTATATGATTGGCAGATTTTCTGCGCTGAGTGGTCCGTGATCCGTCGCTTCGATGGCAGAGCGTGGCCAGGTCAAAATGACGATTGCGCCACCTGGCCTTGCCCGGCGCATTCGGCGACCGGGTCCATTGGCAAAGGTCAGCTCGGCTCCAGTCCGTTCCAGCAGCGTTTTGGCGATGAACAGACCCAGGCCCATCCCATCATAACCCGGTCGTCCCGGATCACGCCGGGCCCGCAGGAACGGCTCTCCCAACCGGCCGATCGTATGCGGGGCAAAGCCGGGCCCGTCATCGACAATGCGCAGAACGATGTGGTTGTCGGACCAGCGCGTTTCGACCAACACGCGTTGATCGGCGAAATCAACGGCATTTTGCACAAGGTTCCGAAGACCGTGGATCACTTCGGGACGTCGTCTGATTTCGGGCTGTTCGATGGCGCTGCCCGGCGCAGGTGCTGAATCGAACACCACCTCTATCCCGCGCTCGCTATGGGGTTGGGCGGCTTCGTGGACGACGGCGGTCAACGGGGCGGTTTTCAGCTGTAGATCATCTTTGCCGGCGCGGCCCATATTCCGCAGGATGACGCGGCATCTGTCTGCCTGATCCCGGATCAGACGCGCATCTTCCAGAAGCTGAGGCTGATCTGCCAGTTCGTCAATCAACTCCGCGCTGGTAAGTTTGATCGTTGCAAGGGGCGTGCCCAGCTCATGCGCGGCTGCGGCGACAACGCCACCCAGGTCGGTCAGCTTCTGCTCCCGCGCCAATGCCATCTGCGTCGCAGCCAGGCCTTCGGACATGGCGCTGATTTCCTGGTTGATCCGGATCGCATAGGCTCCGATGAAACAGACCCCAATCACGATCGCCGACCATGCGCCAAAGATGAACAGATCTGGAAGCTGCAATAGCGTTCCATTCCGATCAATCAGCGGATGATGCGCCTGTGCCAGAATGCTGGCCGACAGGATTGTCAGCGCCCCCACAAAAGCCGTCGATTTGGGCCCGGTCATATTCGTCGCCACGATCACCGGCCCCAGCAGCAGCATCGAAAACGGGTTGTTCAGCCCGCCGGTGAGATAGAGCAGGAGCGACAGCTGGATCACGTCAAAGATCACCATGGCCAGGCTTTCCTGCGCGCTGAGCCGTTTGTTCTCCGGAAAGACGAAATTGGCGACCAGATTGGCGATCGCCGACAGGCCGATCACGAAATAGGCCATGCCCATATCGATCTGCAGGCGCACGACATATTCCGCCACCAGAACCGCAACAAGCTGACCGAAAATTGCCACCCACCGCAGGACGATCTGGGTCCGAAGGCGGATCCAGGCCCGGTCCGAAACCGGCGACAACATATCGAGAGTTGTATCGGTCATGTGATCACATACCCCGTTGCACCGCCAATTGGAATTGATAGGTGTGACGCAGAAGTCAATGAATCATCTCGGAGAGTGTCATGACCCGTATCGCTGCTATCACCGCCTCGGCCGCTGTTGTCGCGCTCTTGGCCGGGATGGGGGTCGCCGTCTGGATGAACCGGTCGGATGACAATGCCTTTGCCCAATGCGGTGGCGCAGCCATTTCGGGTGGCATGGGGGCGGTGGGCGGCCCGTTTGAGCTTGTCAACGCCGCAGGCCAAACGGTGACGGATGCTGACGTGATCACGGAACCGTCGCTGATCTATTTCGGATACACCTTCTGTCCGGATGTCTGCCCGCTGGACATGTCGCGCAACGCCGAAGCCATTGACGTTCTGACCGAACGCGGCCGGTCCGTCACTCCGGT